>JBIJCX010000352.1:0-8972 GCA_044344465.1 Opitutaceae bacterium | reverse complement strand
AGAAACTCATTTTTGGCCGAGCTGAAATCGCGGCGAAACTTCCGGTCCGTTAAGTAACTGATAATAAGCTTTATGCATTATACACACCCTTCAATGACCGGACAGCAGTGATTTTCGTCACCCCAATAGGAGTACTTTTTCCGCAAGGACAGGGCATCGAAGATGTGGGTGTGTTCGCCCGAAAGGGTGAGCGTATAGCGAAATTCCGGCTTGGCACTCTCGAACGCATTCCGGCTGATCAGATTCACGGAGCCGGCCATGGTGTCCGCGCCGGTCGACGGGGTCGGGACCTTCGACACCTCCACCCGCGCGACATTCGTCAGCCCCATCGTCATCCGTGTTCCCAGATTGCGAACATCGGGGGAGGTCGAGGCGTTGGATGCCGCCGCGCCGTCCTGGGTGACCACGGTCTGATCGGAGGGGAATCCGCGGACGGAGACGGAAGAGCCTCCGGGACGCGCATCGTCGATGGCAATGCCCGGAACGAACTTCAGGAACTCAGCAATGCTGCCGCCGGTATGCTCGCTCAGATCCCCTGTGGAAACGACCGTCTTGATGTTGGGCGCGAACCGCTGCTCGTTGATGGCAATCGTCGACTGGTCCATCGACCGGGTGGATTCGACCATGAAGGGGTCGATGCGGACGATCTCCGAGCCAGCGGGCGCCAGATTCACTTTCTGGATCAGCGTCTGGCCAGGCGCGACGCTGACGGAGATCTGCTTCTCGTCGAGGCCGGAGTATAATATCTCCAGGGTAATCGTGCCGGCCGGCACGTTCGTGATCCGGTAGTTGCCGGACTCGTCGGTGAAGACCCGCAGGTTCGCCTCCTTTACCGTGACGCGGGCGTTGTTCAGGTAGCGACCGGTGACTTCGTTTTGCACCCGGCCCGCGATGACTCCAGTCGTCTCTCGTCCCGCGGGAGCGAGTCCGCTTTCGGCGGATTGAATGGAGTGGGTCGGAGCGAAGAGCAAAACGAGCCAGGCCGCGAGCACGGTGACGGGATGTTTTGCATTCATAGTCTTACGGGTAGATGCTTCGAGTGGTGACGACGGGAGGAGGACGGTTTGCAATGGTATTAACCCATTTTAGAGCAGCAACGGGGGCGAAAGCTAACTTCTTGTATTGTACATGCGCCTGCCACGCAACCGCGAAAGCTGTGCGCCATTGGCCCGGGCTGAAGGATCCCTAATGCTTCCGTGCGGCCATTCTTGGTCGTCGCCGGATACTGCACATGGCCCCGCCCGAATCGACCCCATGAAATCGAGTTTCCAGCCGGCGAGCTCTGCGCCGACCCGGCGCGCTTTTCGTGTTCCTAATCCCAACCTATTCGGCACAAAACGACGCTCAACGATTTACACAACGTTCACTCCCTCGTAAATCGTTGATCCGATCTTCCGTGGGCCGGCTTGTTCCAAAATCGCGCGGTGTCTGGAACACTTTTCTCGCGTGCCCTGCTGCACGGGGCTCAATGCGCTACCCGTCACCAGGAAAAGCGATGCCGCAGATGTCGCAGCGCAGAGAGTCGTCGCGTGTAGAAAACGGCGTGATGCTTCCACTTTTCCAACAGAAGCGCGGACGATCTCCGGTTTGTCCTTCGCGAGAAGCTCGCGGTAGTCCCGGTCTTTCCGCAGCTGGTCGCCCGTGGCTTTGGAAATCTTCTCCACAGTGGAGGCGATCTCGGGATCATCGACGTCGCACAAGCCCACGACTTCGCACTGCCGGCTCGCGTTGGCTTCGACGAGGATGTTGCCGCCCCACCAGCCGCAGCCGACGAGGGCGGCGCAATATTTCCGGCCGAATTTCGCGGCGCCGGAAGACTTGATGGAAAACGCCGCGAGCGAGCTGGCGGCGGCGACTAGGAGCACCAGCTCCGGCACCCAATACGGACGAGATGCCGTTTAGGATTAGTCGCAAATCAGAGATATTATTCTCGCTGCAGTTGGAAGGAGGGTCCAATCCAGCTTTTCAATTCGCGCCGCCCTTCCTGCGCAACGCGCATTGGGCTAATGGCCCCCCTTCAAAACAATCGCTGGTTCTGCGAGACCGTGCTACCCCACGAGCCGGCATTACGCGCCTACCTGATAAATCGATTCCCCACGCTGTCCGATCACGATGATCTCGTGCAGGAGACTTTCGCGCGCGTGCTCCAGAATCAGGACAAGATCCTCCAGGGTCGGTGCAAGTCCTACCTCTTTGCCATCGCGCGCAATATCGCGATTGATCTATTTCGCCGACGGCAAGCCTCGCCCTATGAGGGCAGTATTGAGTTGGAGGAACTGCCGGCCGCTGCCGATACGCCGAGTGCCGCTGAAACTATCGATGCAAGCCACCGGCAGCAGACGATGTTCGAAGCGGTGTCAGCCCTGCCGCCGCGCTGCCGTCAGGTTATAATCCTCCGTTATGTGGAAGGGCTCGCTGCCAAGGCGATCGCCGCGCAACTCGGGATGTCCGTGGCCACAGTCAAAGTGCATCTCGTCAAAGGCGTGCGGGATTGCTCCCGCTTCTTTGTCCGCGAGGGTCTACTGGACGATCCCGGCAAATCCCTCAATGAGAAAACCACATGAACTTCGTCCATTCCAAACAGAACCAAGACGACCAGAACCCTCCGCTCGACGAAGTCGCCGCCGAGTGGCTCTGCGAACGCGACGAAGGCTTCGCCCCCGGGCGGGCCGAGGCCTATGCCGCATGGTGTGACGCCGATCGACGGCATGCTGCGGCGGTCCGGCAAATCGAGGCGGCCATGGCGGTGCTCGAGACCATGCCGAAGATAAAGGTGCCCCTGAAGGCACGTTTCGGGCCGATGGAATGGACTCCGGTGCAGAATCTCCTCTTCAGTTCGTCCGTTTTCCGCCGCTTCCGGTCGTTGGGTTTGGCGGCCGCGGTGGTGCTGGTTCTCGCCGGCGGTTGGTTTCTTGCGGCACGGATGGCGGGCCACGAGGATTACTCCAACCCTGAAGCCGTGGCGCAGCGGGTGAAACTGCGCGACGGTTCGGTCGTCCACCTCAATACCGGCAGCGAACTTCGGGTGGATTTTTCCGCCGGCGAGCGGCGCGTGCGGCTTCAGTCGGGCGAGGCCTATTTCGAAGTCGCGCACGACGCTTCGCGCCCCTTTGTGGTAGTCGCCGGTGGAGTCGTCGTGCGCGCGATCGGCACGGCCTTCAATATCCGTTTGGCTTCGGCTAACGTGGAGGTGCTGGTCGAGGAGGGGCGAGTGGAGGTTGCTCCCGTGGCATCGGCTCCAATCGCGGACGGAGCGCCCGTCGTAGCTGCGCCCCAACTGGGCGCCGGGGAGCGGACCCAGGTGCCGCGAACCGATGCCATGGCGCCACCTAAAATCGAACGCGTTGAGAGACGTGAATTGCGCGAAGCCCTTGCTTGGCATCGTCAAACCGTCGTCCTTGCGGATATTGCGCTGGAGGACGTCATCGCCCGCTTTAACCGGCGCAACGAGGTCCAGTTGGTGCTCGCCGATGCCGAACTGCGGGGACGTCGGGTGGGCGGCGTGCTCTTCCTCGATCAGGTCGAGGCTTTCGTCACTTTGCTTGAACGGGGTGGCGACATCGTAGCAGAGCGCCGCGGTTCCAACGAGATCGTGCTGCGCCGCACACGTTGAGCGGCCTGCTCTGGCAAAGCGCACATCGGAACCGTGTTTTGCAACGGCTCCAACCACATGGGCTATGATCCTACTGCTGGCGGAAGATTCCCGGCCCAGATGATCGCGATTTCTATTGGCGGGGGACTAATCCGTTTCGGCGGCGCCTTCGTATTAGTATTAAGGGCCCTATTCCGCATGCTACTTTCCCCCTCCTCCCCTTCCCGCGCTTTCGCCGGCTCGTTGTGCTGTGCCTTGGCCGCGACCGCGGTGGTGGCAGGAGCTGCGACGGCGGATCAGAAACGCAGCTACCATTTCCCCAAAGGCGATGCGGCAACTATTCTCGCGCAATTCGCCACGGATTCGGGTCAGCCGATCCTCTTCATGATGGACACCGTGCGCGGCCAGCGGACGAACGCGATCGAAGGGAACTACACCCATCGCGAGGCGCTGGATCGCCTGCTTGAGGGTACCGTTCTGATCGCCGTACAGGATCCCAAGTCGGGTGGGTTTGTCATCAACCGCCGCCCGGCCGTCGGGCCGTCCGACAAAAAGGCAAAGATCGAGGGCGATCAGGGACTGCCCAAAGCGCCTCCGCCGGAGCCGCGCGTGCCGCCGACCGACCAATCTAAGATCGCTCCGAAACAACTCCAATTATCTATGAAACCCCGTAATCTTCTTGCCTTGATAGCCGGCTGGCTCTCTGCGGCCACCGTTCTTGAGGCCCAATCTTTGCCCCCCCCGTCGAAGGACGAAACGGTTATCCTCTCGCCGTTCGAAGTGGTGGAAAACAACCGAGGTTATCAGGCGGTCAACACCATGTCCGGCACCCGCATGAATGCGAAATTGGAGGACTTGGGCGCTTCGATCAGTGTCGTCACCAAGCAGCAGATGACCGATTTCGCGATGCTCGATTTCAACGACATCGCCAACTACGAGGCCGGCACCGAGGGCACCGGCAATTTTACGGACTATTCGTTCAATCGCAACGGCCAGCAGATCAGCAACGTCACCTTCAATCCGGCGCAGGCGAATCGACTGCGCGGGGTGGGGGCGGCCAATACGACCATCGGTAACTTTGAGACGAGTGGTCGGGTGCCGATGGATCCGTTGAATGTCGAGTCGGTCGAAATCAGCCGCGGGCCCAACGCCGCGATTTTCGGCATCGGCACGGCCAGTGGCACCGTCAACCAAGTCCCCAGCGCCGCCAACCTTTCGAAAGACAAATCCCAGCTCAGCGCACGCGGAGACTCCGACGACGGCTACCGCTTTACGTTTGATCTCAATCGGGTCTTGGTGCGGGACAAACTCGCCCTCCGCGCGAGCGCCGCCCGGCAATACGACGGCTACGCCCTCAAGCCGTCTGGCACGAACACCCAGCGCTACAACGGCATGGTGCGCTACCGGCCCTTCAGAAACACTATGCTGACGGCATCGGCGTCCAGCTACCGACTCGAAGGCAACCGGCCCAACAGCAATACACCGGCCGACATGGTCTCGGGCTGGATCAGGCAGGGCTCGCCCACGTTCAATGGGGTAAATTCCACCATCACCGTGAATGGCGTGACTCGCGCCAGAACCGCCACCGACCTCACCGATTACACAGCACCGGCGGCGTCCGGGCAGATCTATGCCGATCAGGGCGGCATTGGCTTTTGGGGCACCGGCCAAACCACGCTCTCCGCTACACCGGCGACCATCAGCCAAAGCGGACGCTTGTATGACAGCAACCCCGACCCTGATCGGATCCGCAATCAGCCCCTGTTCCAGCGGTTCCCCGCGGTGAACAACAAGAACATCTACGACTGGTCGACGCAGAACATCGCATTGCTCAACCGGGCGGAGGACCACGCGCGGTTTGCGTCCGCCCTGCTTGACCAAGTCGTGCTGGACACGCCCAAGCAAATGCTCGCCTTTCAACTCGGCTGGTTCCACGAGGACGGCAGTCGCTACGCCCGTAACATTTTGGCGGCAGACAGCCGGGCGCCGGGAATCTTGGGATTCATGATCGACATCAATGAGACCCGACTGGATGGCACGCCGAACACCTACTTCAAGCGTCCCTATATCCCGTCGACTTTGCCGTATGACTCCAAGAGCGAGATCAACCGCGATACCTACCGCGCCCAACTCGCCTACAAGCTCGACCTGACCGGTGCGAAAAACTGGACCCGCTGGCTGGGGCTTCACCAAGTCACCGCGTATGACGAATACAAGCACTTCACCACTCGTATCCTTTATACCGCGGACAACGTGGTGGACAAACACACTTGGCTTCCTGCAGGGACCCTCAACAGCACCGGGCCGAGTGTGGTAGGCGGAATCTACCGCTTTTACGTCGGTGACGCCAACGGACAAAACGCGGATTATCTGCCCCAAAATATTACCTACGGGCCGTATACCTTGAACTACGGCAATGCTGTGACCGGCTTCACCAAGGAGCCGGTGCAACTGGGCTCGGCGGTCCTCAACTTTTCGGGCGGCGGGGGCAACGAACTGCGCATCCAGAAGGCCCGGGGCGGCATTCTCCAAAGTCACCTGCT
The DNA here is from genome assembly GCA_044344465.1 of Opitutaceae bacterium. Taxonomy (GTDB): domain Bacteria; phylum Verrucomicrobiota; class Verrucomicrobiia; order Opitutales; family Opitutaceae; genus ER46. The sequence goes on along the minus strand of JBIJCX010000352.1, from coordinate 2,837 downwards.
GCAAGGACGGATCGTGACGACTTTCGGCGAGCGGCGAGACGAGCTCTACACGCGTCCCGGCGGAACCGTCCGCTACAACGCCGACGGCATCACCCTCGATCGCGCGAGCTACGAGGCGTGGACCCCCAACAATTGGAACCATGGCAAGGGGCCCACGCGGACCGCAGGCGTCGTGGTCAAGCCGTTACCGTGGCTCAGCCTATTTTATAATAAATCGGACAGTTTTGTGCCCGCCTCGCAGGCGCAGAGTCTCTTCCTGAAAGTGCTGCCCGATCCCTCCGGCAAGGGATCGGACGCCGGATTCGGGCTCAGCCTGTTCGGCGGAAAGCTTTTTGTGCGGGCCAACCAATACACCACGAAGCAGTTCGACTCACGCACGGGTAGTTCGGCGCAGCTCGGCAGCCGGGTGCAACGACTCGATTTCAACGATTCGAGCGTTAGCAACGGCTTTTTCCGCGATGCTTTTCGTCTGCAAACCAAGGCGGCCGAATGGTTCACCGCCGAAGCGACCGCCGCCGGCACGACCCTCACCGCCGCTCAGCTCGAAACCAAGGTTGCCACCCTGATGGAGTTGCCGGTCGAGTATCTCCGGCCCTTTGCGAACCCCGTCTACGCCACCAACGATGTCATCGCCAAGGGGCGGGAAGTGGAGCTCAATTACAACCCCTCGGATTTCTGGACGGTTAGGGCCAACGTGACAGAACAGGAGGCAATCGACGCCAACATCTCGCCCGACATCGGCGACTGGCTGGCCAAGCGGATTCCGGTTTGGGAAAAGCTCGTCGATCCACTTCTTGGGACGCCGTGGTATACCACCAACTATAACAATCAGGGCTCAGCCAAATCATGGGTGGACGGCCTTGTGATTGCTCCGCTCAAGCTCGCGAGGGCCCAGGAGGGCAAGAGCCGGCCGCAGGTGCGGAAATACCGGGTTAACCTCAGCACCAACTACCGCCTGCAGGGCATCGTCGAAAATCCCATCCTGAAACGGTTCAATGTGGGCGGCTCGCTCCGGTGGGAAGACAAGGGGGCGATTGGCTACTTCGGCAACGCGCAGCTACCGGCCATTATCACTGACTTGGACGTCAATCGTCCAATCTACGACGGCACCCATACCTATGTAGATCTCTTGGCCGGTTACCGTGCGCCGTTCTTCTCGAAAAGGGTCACGGCGACGTGGCAGCTCAACGTGCGCAATGTGAACGAGAGTGGCCGCCTGCAAAAAATCGGCGCCAATCCCGACGGCACTCCGACGGCCTACCGCATCATCACCCCGCGCCAGTTCATCCTGAGTGCGACGTTTGATCTTTAGTCGCGCCGGCAGATGACCGCAACTACGGCGTGAATATCCGCCTCCCTCTCCTGGTTTCGCTCGTCAGCTGCCTCCTGCTACTTGGCTCCGCGGCCGGTGCGAGCGACACCTGGCCGGGGCCGTCCTTCGCGCAACGCCTGCAGCCTGCCCCGGTGGGCAGCGGGTTCAGAATGGAAGGTTTCTGGGTGTGGTGTGGCTCGGCCATCAAGGTCGGCGATGACTATCACCTCTTCGCCGCCCGCTGGCCGAAGAGCGGAAAGTTCCCGGACGGCTATCGCGACTATTCGGAGATCGTGCGAGCGACCGCGAAGAACCCGATGGGGCCCTACGCGTTTCAAGAGGTCGTGATCGGACGGCGCAGCGGTGGCTTTTGGGATTCGCACATGGCACACAACCCGACGATCCACAAAATCGGCGGGACGTTCGTGCTTTTCTACATCGGCAGCGATGGCCGCACCACGCAGACCGATTCCAAGGCGCTCCGGCGCATGGTCGGCTACGCCACCGCCGCGTCCGTCAGGGGTCCCTGGCAGCGCGTAGCCCGCCCCATCGTCGAGGGCGATGCGAACAATCCCGCGGTGCTCGTCGAACCCAACGGAGCGGTCAAACTGATGTTTCGTGACGCCGCGCTCCGGGTCTCGGTGGCCACCGCGGGCGCTTTCGACGGTGCCTACACCGTGGTAAACCCCAATGTCTGGCCCCCGAGCCCGCTGGAGGATTTCTACCTGTTTTCCATTGGCGGACGCCATCACCTCATCTGTGAGGACAACATGGGCGGCGTGACCGGTCACGTGCGCTGGGGAGCGCATCTCAGCTCAGCCAACGGGATCGACGGCTGGGCGCCATTCTCACCTGCGATTGCCTACAACCACGATATCGCGTTCGAGGATGGGACGGTCTTGGCCTGCACGCGGAGAGAACGCCCGCAATTGCTGATCGAGGAGGGCAAAATCACCCACCTCTTCACGGCCGTCTATGACGGAAACGAATCATGGAGCCAGCCCGTCGCCTTGCTTCCGCCAATCCCGGTGGACCGGTGACCACCGCGACCAATCCGAACGAAGCCTTTGTGCTAGGGCTGCAGCTGCCCGGAACCACGGGGGCATCCGCGCCGATCTGATCCAGCGCCATACATGCCTGCAGGTCTTCGAGGTGGCGGACGATCAAGGACGGCTCTTCTCTTCAATTGGCGCCACCCTGCCCGTCGGGCTGTCCGAAGTCGTCGTGGCGACCTGCGCCAATCTGACGCGTCCCAAAATGGCACCCTATTTTGTACGGCACGACGATCAACGAATTGCGCAGCGCCCACGCTATCGTAATTCGTGGATCAGATCTTTCGTGAGTCGCCTCATGGCAGAAACGTACAGTGGGACAGGAGCGACTTTCTGCAATGAGTAGGCCCTCCCGACTTGACGCGATAACAGTCCCTGATAGATTATTCTATCATGACCAGCAAAACCGCAACAGTGGCTGACCTTCGCAACAATTTCCGCCGAGTGTCGGCGTGGCTCGAAAACGGAGAGTC
>JBIJCX010000065.1:0-28580 GCA_044344465.1 Opitutaceae bacterium | reverse complement strand
CAAGGCCGCCGGGGTCTCGCCGGCCACCGCCAGTCGCGTCTTCAATGACAACCCGCGGGTTCTGCCAGAGGCCCGTGCGGCCGTGCAGGCGGCTGCCCGACGGATGGGCTATTGTCGCAGCGCGCTGATTTCTTCGGTGATGCGCGAGTTTCGCCGGACGGAGGGGCGGGTGCACCGCGGATCTATTGTGCTGCTAACCTTTGATCCGCCCTCGGCGTGGCCGTCGCTCGGGGTGTGTTACTATCAAACCATCTATGATGGAGTGCGGGCGAGAGCTGAGGCTCAAGGCTTCAATGTGGAGACAGCGGTGGTAGGCCGGCCAGGCGACAATCCTAGCCGCCTCGGGCGGGTGCTATTCGCCCGGGGAATCACCGGTGTAATCCTCACGCAAGGTGTGAAGGTGCGCCACGACGTGGCGTTCCCTTGGGATCGATTTACCTCCGTGCTGCTGGGCAACTACCGATTTAGTCCACATCTCCATCGCGCCAGCCGCGATTTCTTCCGAGACGTGCAGGGAGTTTGGGACCGGCTTATTCAGTGTGGTTACCGCCGAATCGGGTTGGTGACCAACCAGCGTATTTCGGAGCGGCACGAGTTCATGGGAACCGCGGCTTTGCTGGAAAGACAGCATGCCCTGCCGTCGATCCAACGAGTGCCTATTCTGCATTTGGACGATCCTGCGCCCAATCACCTGATGCGCTGGCTGAGTCGCCAGAAGCCCGATGTGGTCATTTGCGAGGATTCCCTTGTCTATCGACGTCTGCTCGCGGCCGGGCTGCGTGTGCCGCAAGAGGTTGGTTGCTTCTGTCTAAACCCCGCGCCGGAACATCCTGAACTCAGTTGCCTGCAGGTTCCGTTCGCAGAAATAACCGCCAGCGCCGTTGATCTGCTCACCAAACTGCTAGAACAGCGCGAGATTGGAGTGCCGGCGCATCCCCGCGCCGTCCTGACCCGCAGTCTCTGGCACCAAGGCTTAACGTTGTGCCCTCAGGGCTGAGTGGCATTTTCCGACCGCGGGGATGGCGACTATTACGACAGCCACGACCTCGAAGACTTCATCACGGTAATCGACGGCCGCGATAACATCGTTGCGGAGGTCAGCCACACTTTTTCCAACCCCGCTGCGCAGCTACGTGATCGAATCGGTGCGCCGGCTCATGACCGCGCCTCTCTTCAATGAGGCACTACCCGGGCATCTACCCCCAGACCGCGCCAGCCAGCAGCGCCTTCCAGCAGCGCCTGCCAGCGCTGCGAAGAAAGCTCCAGGCGATCGCGGCGCTCCAGTGACGTAACGCCAAGCGTTGATTGTATTCACCCGTTGGATTCAGGATCCCGAGTCGACCGCCGCGGAGATTTGCCAAGGATTTGCCAGCCGCGTGCTTTTCGCTTGTCCCCGCTGCATCCGCTTGCATCTTTCTGCCTGTTCTAAACCACTCACAATCAACCTAAACGCCGTTGTCTTCGGCTTTTCGGTTGTTGGGTACGAGGCGATTCGAATCCCTCCCTCTCCGCCAGTTTTCTCCTCTGAGAGGCAAAATCACGAAGCTAGGTTGCCAGGTTGACGCGGCAACCTAAGCATGCCCAACCAATCGTTCAGCGTCCGCCGGTTCAAAAATCGGAACGGCGTTTTCTCATGGCGAGTCCACGGTCTCCTCAACGGCGTCCGCATTCGCCGCAACTTCAAGACCCAGGAAGAGGCCGCCGCGGAGAAGGCCGACCTCGAAATCAAGGCCCTCCATCTCGCCTCAAACCTGCGGGCGATCACCACCTGCCTCACGGAAGATCAGGTTCGCGAGGCCGAGGCTGTCTTTCGGCAAATTGCCGAGCACGGGCGGTCGCTTTCATCGTGCGTCAATTTCACCCTGGCGAACGAGCGCGAAGCCACCTGCCGCAAGCCACTCAACGAGGCCATCGCAGACTACATCGCGCTCAAAGAGCACGAACTTGAGCAGGACCTGATTTCCGAGCCGTACCTCGTGCGGCTGCGCCGCGAGATGAACCGGCTGCCCAAGCGCTGCCCAGCCGGCATGGTGTCGGATCTCACGCCCGCGCGGTTGGTGGCGTATTTCGAATTCGGCCGCGCCTCGCGTAAAACCTACAACAACCGCCGCGGCGTGATCTCAGGCTTCCTCAAGTTCGCCCAGCAGCGTGATTGGATCGCTGAGAATCCGCTGACCAAGATTCCCGCCCACCGCATTCGTCGCCGCCGCGGCGGCGCGCAAACGCTCACCGCGACCCAGGCACAGGAACTCATGGAGTTCGTCGAAACCAACCATCCGGCGGCGGTGCCATTCTTCGCGCTGTGCCTATTCGCGGGCATCCGGCCGTGCCTGCGCACCGGTGAAATCACCCGACTCAAACCCGGACACGTCCGGTTGACGGAGGGCCTCATTCGGATCGACGGCGAGGTCTCAAAGATCCGCGAGCCGCGCACGATCGCAATCCAGCCGAACCTGGCGGCCTGGTTGGGTGCGTACCCGTTGGAGAAAAACCCGATCATCCCGGCCAACCTCCAGCACCTTCGCGAAAAGGCGGTCGAGAAGTTCGACCTGACCCACGACGTAATGCGCCACACCTATATCTCGATGTTCGTCGCGAAGTTTCGCTCCATCGGCGAAGCCGCCCTCCAGGCCGGCAATTCCGAGAGCATCATCCGCAAACACTACCTCGATCTGAAGGATGCCGAGGAGGCCGACGAATTCTGGCGGATCGTCCCCAAGCGGATCGTGCACGCCCAGATCAAAAATGAAGCCGCCTCGTTTCAGGCACCACAGGCACCCACGCTGCGATTGGCAGTCTAGCGCCTCACCACCGCCTCCTCCCGAAACGGGGGTGGCGTTTCTCGTGCTTGAGAATCGTCACCCTCACGACGTCCACCTTTTCGCGATAGACGACAAGGTAAGGGAAATTGCAGAGCCGAATTCGCCGGAATGCGGTGCTACCCTGGTAAAACGCAAAGTGCCGCGGCCCGGACTTGATCGCCGCCAGACAGTCCCGCAACTCGGCCTCAAACCGATCTGCCAAATGTCCGCCAACGTAGACCACATCTGCTCGGTCTGCCAGTAGAGGCCCTGCGGACGCAGCCGCCAAAAGGCATTGGCCCAGTCGCGGTCGATTCCCTGGAAGCTGCCGCTATAGGCATGGGTGGCAAAAATGTCGAAATGGTCGGCGGCTCCCATCGCCAGGAGATCGGTCGGCATGGCCCGGTCGGCCACCGGCGAGAATCCGCTGATGAGCACCTGGGCGGCGGGGTTGGCGCGCTTCGCCTCAGCAAAGGCGGCTTGGAGCAGACCAAGATAGTCCCTGGTACTGCCGGCAAAAGTGGCGGCCGGTGCCGGCGGGTGAAAATTAACTTCGTTATAGATCTCCCAATGCTGCACCTGATCCTTGTAGCGCAGCACCGTCGTATAGACATACCGCTTCCATGCCGCGATATCCCGGATGGCCCACCGCTCCGGTCGAATCGCCAAGTCGCTGCTTTTCTTGATGGCGTCTGCGGATTCGACCGCGGCCCAGCGCGAAGGATACCCCAAGACCCCCAGCACTTCCATGCCGGCGTCCCGGCATTGTTTCACGTACGCATCGCTCTTGCGGAAATCGAATTCCCCCTCGACCGGTTCAACGGACCACCACAGAAACGTGAAAATACTGGACCAGGCCCGCGAAGCATGCACGTGCATCCGCTCCCAAACCGCCGGATCCCAGGCGGGATTATGGTGCTGGCCGTAGTATTTGCCGAACGCCCCTTCCTTGACACCCGGATCGTCTCGCGCGATCACGGCCACGGCCAGGGGATAGGTGGCGGTCGCGGCCGGTCCGGCAATCGATACCGACAGGGGATAGTGGCCGGCCGCTTTCAGTTCCGGCAATGGGATGGACAGGATCGCATGGCGCCCGCCGGGCGGAATGGTCAGCGCGTACGCTTGGTTCAATACTTCGGTGCCGTCCGCATTTTTTCCGAGGCACGTGACGGTGCGCGTCACCGGACTGCCGCCGTAGTTCACGGCGAGGAATGGGAGGGCGACCGCGTCGCCCTCATTGAAGCACTGCGCCTCGGTACGCAAAATCGGCAGCAGGAAAACGGAGGAAGATTCCGTCTGCCAGCGGGTGGTCCGCAGCTCGGACCGGGTCAGGCCCTGATCGGCGATGAACACCGTATCGTCATCTGGCAGGAAGGGGCGTCCGGGATCGGCATTCAGCTCCAGGGCGGTGCGTTCCCGGGTGGTGATGCGCATCTGCGAGGTGTTGTACGGGCTGAGCCGCTCCACCGAAAGGTACGGCGAAAACAAGTCCGCTTCGAGCGGTCCTCTCCAGGGAGTCTTGGTCTTGAGCACCCCATTGATGTAAAATCGAAGTTCCCGCCCCCAGGAAAACGCCAGGTTCATCGCGTCGCCGTTGCGACAGGTGAAGGACGGATAGTTCAGATACGTGCTACCGCGCGCGGTGAGGAGCAAGAACGTGATTCCCTTTTCCGGCTCGGGCGGGATGCACACGGCGAACATGGAAATGCCACCGGGGCCCAGGCTTCTGCCGCATTCCGTGGAAATCAGGAACTCCCAGCTATTCCCAAATTCGCTGGTGGGTTTCGCAAAGCGCACGGTCAACTCGATCGTGCCTTCGTCTGGTCGCAACACTCCCGGGGCATACAGGCGCAAACTGCCGTCTGGGGCGACGCCGCAATCATAGGCCGGGGGCGTCAGGGCCGAGGCCGAGGCCACGAATCCAAGCACCAGCACCAGACAAAACAAATCACCTCGCCGGATCATCGCTAATTTCCCGGCGGGAGCGGCCCCCCCAGCACACGCACGTGGGTTCCGGCACCCGGCACTGGTTGATAACTTCAAGCGCGCCGGTCGCGGCCGCGACGGAGAAAACTGTGACCACGTCATTGTCTTGGTTGGCGACAATCAACCAGGCCCCGTCCGGCGACAAGGCGAAGTGCCGGGGCAGTTCACCACCGGTCGCGACATGGCCAAGAGCAGCCAGGTGGCCATGCGAGGGATCAAAGGCGAAGATTGCGATGGTCCCACTCCCTCGATTCGAGGCATACACAAAACGCCCGTTGGGATGGACCGCGACCTCCGCGCCGCTGTTGCCGGCTGTGCCTTCCTCTACGATTGAAAAGGTTTCACCCGCCCGGGGCTGTCCGGATTCGCCCTCCTGGTGAAAAACCGTGAGGGCAGCGTCGAGCTCCCCGAGCACGAAGAAATGGCGACCGCCAGGGTGAAATGCCGTCTGGCGGGGGCCCGTTCCCGGTGGGAGCGACACGTGCCCGAGCGGATCAACGCTCAGTCCGCCCGTGCTCGGGTCGAGGTTGTAAGGCACGAGTTTGTCCAAACCGAGATCCGCCACCCACGCACGTTTGCGACTGGAGTCGAACTGCACCGAGTGCGGATGAGCGGCAGCCTGACGCACCGGATCCAAGCTCCGCCCGGAGTGTGGCTGGAAGCGGGTCACGCCCCGTAATTCACCTCCGGCGCCCAGCGCGATGCTTGCGACACTGCCCCCGGTGTAATTGGTGACGAGCAGGCAGTCCGCCTTGGGCGATACCGCCAGATGACACGGCGACGCACCTCCGGTTTCGCAGCGCCCGGCAAATTGCCAAGGCCCCTCGCCCTCACTCACTCGAAACGCGCTGACCGTGCCCGTCGGGCGTCCCTCGAAGCTGCGCAGCTCGTTCACGGCATAAACGATCTTGCCGCTGGGATGGATCGCCAGAAACGACGGATCGGGCGTCTCGGCGACGAGTCGGGGTTCGCCGAGGTGACCGTTCACCGGGGAGAACTCGCAGTAGTAGATCCCTCGACTGCTGCGCTTCGTGTACGTGCCGAAGTAAACGGTGGCGACGAAGCACCGCTCTGCGAGGCATGTGGGATTTCGCGCAACCATCATGGCACCTCATCCAAATCGACGAGCCCAAGGCCTGTCGTGCCATTTGCTCCGGAGACCTGAACGGTGTAACTGCCGGGCGCGAGGATTTGCGGCACAGCGGCGTCGTAGAGTTCCGCCGGCACGTTGACGGCACTCGCGGCAAAAATCTGCGTCTCGACGTCGCTTAGGGCCGCCCACACTTGATGCCGATGGCGTACTCGATTTCTCCTGGTTCGGTCGTTGCAGGTTGGAATGGGCATATATCCTCGGTCAGTCGATCGTTCCACCGACGGCTAACGGTGGTAAATTTCGACGCGGTCCAACTCCGCCGGACCGTTCCATCGCACCATCAAGAACCGGCTGCCAGCCGGCGTCACCGACTCGTATTCCACCCTGGTGCAGCCTGGCCGGCCGGCGGGGCCGCCTGGCGGCGCCGGCAGTCGGCACTCGCTTCGCTTTGATTCGAGCGCGGCAAAGTTCGCCCCGTCCGCAGATGCTTGCACCGTCAGATGAGCAACTTCGTTTGCAAAAAAGGCTGTCACCTTCACGGATTCCATCGGCCCAGGAGCTTTGTAGCTGAGCCAATCGTTGGCGCCGCCGCTCGCCCGGAAGAGATGTTCGGCGTAGCGCGCGTTGAAAGTATTGTCCAACTTCAAGCCGGCTGACTTCGCGTGGGTGCGGGAGAAGTTCTGCAATTCGTCCACCTGGCAAACCCGCTTTACGTTGACGGGCCCGACCACGTTCGAGGGTTTGGATCCGCCAGCGGCGTTGCGGGCGATCACCCGATAAAACCAATCCTGGCCGACGCGCGCCGTCGTGTCGCTGAAAAGCGGCCGGTAGGCGACGTCCGCGTCGGAGACGTCATGAGCAAGAACCGTCCACGGTCCGCCTTTTTTCGCCGCGCGCTCGATGTCGTAGCCCGACGCCCCAACCGAACCACGCCAGGACAGCATCGGCACTTCGCCGATCGGCAGAAGATCCGGCGCGTCCGGCACGGAAACGGGCGGCACTGGTAACCTTGCGATGCGAAACGCCGCTTCGCGCCATGCGGTGAGGATGCCTCGCTCCTGTTGCGCATCGGCGCTGGCGAACCCCGGCCAGTGATAGGCCCAGACGCTCGGATAGGTGAAGATCTGGTGCCAATAGAAGCCGCCCTCGCGATGGTGGGAATACATGCTCCACAACAGCGCGCCGGCGACGCCCTCGGTCGCCACCACGGCGTCGAGAAACGCGCGCACACGGCCCACCACGTTCTCGCGCGTGCTGTTCGTGCCGTCCACATAGGGCCCGAACTCCCCGACAAAGAACGGCCGCTCTCCCCGCAGCTCCGCCGCATCGCGCCGGCAGGTGGCCGCCCAGTCCTTGCCGCCGTATTGGTCCTCCGGGTAGTAGTGCCGCGTGTAGAGGTCGATGTTCGGGTCGATTGCCTGCGGCAGGGAGGACATGTGGCGCGTCTCGGCGACGAGATGATTCCGGTCGAGGCCCTTGATGTATGCGGCCATCTCCGCCAGCCACGGTGTGGGCGCGTGCTGCATCTCGTTGCCGAACTGCCAGGCAAGGATCGCCTTGTCGTCACGGTACCGCACCCCGGTCAGCGTGTTGGTGCGGCCAAGCACGTACTCAATCGTCGCCCGGTAGTCCGCCTTGAGCTGCGGATCCGTCCAAAACTCCTCGCGTTTTTTTCCCCGGTGCGCCGCATAGGTGCCGATGCCGCCGAGGTAATCTCCGTACTCCGCGGTGAAGTCGAACATCACCCGGATGCCGTACCGGTGGGCGAGCGCCAGCAAGCGATCCACCACCTTGAAGGACTCCTCGTTGAAACGGCCGGGGCCCTGCACATAATGCCACGTCATCGGCCCATCCTGGGCATGCTTCTTAGGATCGCGGATGGGCAGGTTCCAGAGCCGCACGACGCGGGCGTTCATCTGCTGCAGGGTCTTGAACGCATCCTCCTGCTCCCACGCCGTCGGCAGCGTCAGACGTTCCGGCAGCGCGAGGGTGTAGTCGTAGGGCAGAATCAGCCCCGGCATGTTCGCGCCGACGAAACGGAACTCCGCCGCGCCGTCGAAGAGTTGATTGCCCTGCCGGGTGACGAAGTGCTGGAATCCGTCCGGCCGGGGCGGCAGCGCGGCCTCCACGTCGGCCAGCCACCCCAGGAGCAGGAGGCCAAGGAAGGCGCGGACGAGATGCGGGACTCGCTCGGTGAACTGGCCGCGAGGTCTGAGATCAGAAGCGCACATTTGTCGACAGGCTCCAGCGGCGGACCAGGTACGAATACTGGTACGTCATCGACGGCCCCTGGGCGTCTCCATACCAGTAATACCGGCGCGGGTAGAGGTCGTCGAAGTTGAGAAGATTGTCGACGTTGAGTTGGAAGTTCACGTTGTACCGGCCGAACAGCCGGTGCTCGTAGGCGAGCATGCCGTTGATGTAGATCTGCTCGTAGCCGCGGACCTGCCGGCTCGATTCGTTGTTGGCATAACCGAGCACCATCGGTCCACGCCAGTTGGCGCCGCCGCCGATGGCCAGACCCTTGAGCGCGCCCGTGCGAATGTCGTAACGGGCAAAGGCGTTGGCGTTCTCCGGCCGCAGGGCGAAGGGCATGCGGCCGTTGGTCACCATGTCATTCGCGTAGGTCTGCTCAAACGTACTCCAGACGTCGCGCACCGTCGCGCCGAAGGCCGTGTTGGTCGAGGGGCGCCCGGCGTTGGCGGGAGACAGCCAGACATCCTTGTGCTGATTCACGTAGCCGAGCAGGTGGGCGTACGGCCGCTCCTGGCTGTAGCGGTTGGCGCGGGAATAGTTGAGGGACACGCGCAGGTTCTTGAGCGGATTCGCCGTGACCTCGAATTCGATTCCCTGCGTCTTCAGGTCCTGCAAATCGCCCCCCACGAGCAGCGGACGGCTCTGGCCGAGAGACTGCCAGATGATGTTGATCAGGCCGCCATAGGTGCCGGGCGGGAAGAAGTACTGACCGTTCTGCGAGGTCTTGTAGAACCCCAGGCTCAGGTTGACCCGGCCATCGAGGAGTTTCGAACGAATGCCGGCATCGCGCCCCCGGCCCCGGGTGTTGCCGGAAAACGCGTTGCTGCCCGTCTCCCCGAAGAGCAGCGAACTTGCCTGGATCGCAAAATTGTCGGACTGGTTCGTGAACACGCTCACTCCGCGGCCGAGGTGATACACGCCGCCGAAGGACTTGGTCGTGTCGCCCACCATGGGGGCATCGGGCAGATTGTAGGTCACGCCGAGATACTCGCGCGACGTCGGGTCGCGGACAACGCTGGGCGCCCGGTTGACCACGGTGTCGCGCCGGAGGCCGCCCGTGAACCAGAGCCGCTCCTTCAGAAAACTGCTCTGGGTGGCGAAAATCGCGGACTTCACCGTGTTGCGGGAGGCCGACCACGACACGTTGGCGAGTCCCGACTCGACACCGAAACCGGGAGCGCCCAGCAGCGGGCCGGCCAAAGTCGCGCTCCGGCTATCAACCTGGCTGCGGTCGGCCGGATTCGGCGACTGAAAGTCGATGAAGTTGACGCGGGTGATCCCGTTGGTGGTGTTGGTGAGGTCCACCACCTGCCGATTCGACGCGCGATTCACTTCGCGGCGCTGGACAGTGTCGCCCTTGCTGAACGCCTGCTGCAACAACCCGCCGAATTGGTGGTGCCCCAACCACCGTACCCAGCCGGACTTCTTTGTGAGATCGAGTTCGTAGCTGAGCGTCAGCCGCGCGTCCTGCATGCGGTGGTAACTCTGCATCTCCTGATACGAGCTCCGCGTGAGGTACCGGCCGACGTTGGGATTGGGCCGGTAGCCAGTTTGCGCGCCGGTGTTTAGGTCGAACACGGGGTCGTTGGTGCTGACCAACATGAAGATCTCATGATCGTTGAACACCTCCGGAATCTTCGTCAGGTAGTCGCGACCACGCTGGCAGAACGCCGCCTCGATGGCGAAATTGCGGCCGATCCGCTGCTCGAGGAAGACGCTGCCGACATACTGGTCCGAGGTGTTGCCGTTGTTCGGTCCGAGCAGGTTCGCCGTGCGCGGCACGATGGCCCGGTCGAAGATGCCCTGGATGTCGGTGCCCAGCCCGCCGCGCACCGGGTTGTTGTTGCTGGTGCGGAAAAAGTTTCCGGAGAGGGCGACCGGCCGCGGGCCCACTGTGCTCTGCGGGAAAAAGTAGATGCCGGTGCCGCCCGAGGCGGAGATGGCAGCGGTGTTGGCCGGACGGCTCGCGGGATCGGTGTGCATCACGCGGCCGGCCGCAATCCACGTGCTGAAGCCGTCGAGCACGGGGAACGGCCGGGCCTTGGCGTCGAAAAACCGCGCCTGCTCGAACTCGATGCGCACGCTCGTGGCGCGGAACGGACGCCACGTGCCGGTGATCGTCGCGGCCTTCCGGTCGACCTGCTCGAACTCGTAATAGCCGCGGGAGTGGTGGCTGAGCAGGTTGACGCGCAGCGCCAGGTTCTTCTTCGCGCCAAAGGTGCGGGCGACATCCAGCGCCCCGCGGCACTCCTGGAAACTACCCGTGCGCAGCTGGAGCGCGGTCACCTCCTGGCCGGGGCGCGCGAGCTTGATGTTGGAATTGTACACGCCGGCCGGGCTGGCGATGCCGTAGAGGACGGCGTTGGGCCCCCGCGCCACCTCGTAGGAATCGACGTTGTAGGCGTCGCTGAGAAAGCTGGAACCGAAGTAATTGCGGGTGACGGTGGCGTTGGCGAAGCCGCGCACCCGGTAGGAGAACGGGCTCCACGTCGAGTTGCCCGTGGCGTCGGTCGTGTCGTTGGACGCGTTGAGCGCGTATTCGATTGCCCGATTCGCATCGATGGCGGCGATGTCGTTCAGGAATTCGCGCGTCATCACGGAGAGCGGCACGGGCGTGTTGGCGATCGCGGTGTTCAGCCGCGTGCCCGCGAGGGTGTTGGTGGCGGCGTAGCCGGTGTCCTGTTCCGTCGTGACCAGGAACGGCGACATCCAGACGACCTCCTCCTCGGTGGAGGCCGCCTTGGACGCCGGCGCCGCCGTCTGCGCCGACAGGACGGCGGAGGTTGCCAGCAGGGCCGCGCCCAGGGCGCGGCCGCCAGCTCGCGCGCGGCGGGCGCACTGCGGTCGAAGGGAAGAGACGGGGTGGTCGAGGCTTTGGTGTGGTTGCATGGGGCAGATGATTTTGTCGGCGATTTTCTCTTCCGGCGGATGGTACGGGCGGAAAAATCCGTTCCGCTGGCCGGAATTGTTCGGCGGCCCGCCCGGTCTTAGCAAGGCCTCCGCTGACCTATATTTCTCCGTATTGAGAACGCGCGCAATCCGGGTTGACAGGCGCGATGGCTCACGGAAGGTTGGACCAGCACTCCGGCGCTCGTCCGAGCCGGCGCATAAACTTATCATTAGAGATTATGGCATCTCCGAATTCCAGCAACCCCGTGGCCGGCACCGTGCCGATCCTGCGCAAGGCCAACCGGGTGTTCGAAATGGTCGCGCGCAGCCCCGGCGGGGCCATGGCCAAGAGCCTGGCGACGTCCTTGGACATCGCCCCCGCCACTTGTTACCGCATCTTGCGCTCGTTTGTATCGGATGGATGGCTACGCCAACGGGCCGGCGGCGCCTTCGAACTCTCGTTTGGCCTCGTGCCGCTGCTGCGCCCGCTCCTCCGCCACGAGGTGTTGATCGAGACGGTGCGCGAACCCATGGGACAGCTGGCCCGCACGACCGGCATCACCGCCAAGCTCACCATCCGGCAGGGGGATGATACCGTGACCATTTTCAGCGCCCTGTCGCCCCGCCCGCACGCCATCACGTCGCGCGTCGGCGCGGTCGTTTCCCTGGCTTTCGGTTCCAGCGGGGCGTCCTATCTCGGGGCCTTGCCCGACGCAGAGGTGGCCCGGATTCTCGAAGCGGCGCCGCCGGAGGTCTGGAAATATCAGAAGCGCGAGAGTGTGCTGCGGCGGGTGCGGGAGGGTCGCCGCGCGGGCGTCTACTCCGACAGCGGCTCCTATCAGCCGAACATTCACTCGCTCTCGGCGCCGCTCTTCGGGCCGGACCGTGCAGTCATCGGGGCCATCACGCTGCTGGGATTCCCCCAGGATTTCGCCGGCCCGGCGAAAGCCACGGTGGTACGTGAACTGAAATACGCCGTGGGTGGCTGCTCCCAGCTGATCCACGGTTCGACCACCCCGTTGGCCACCTGAGTCACCCCACGAACGAGGCAGAGCGTGAAACCTGCCGCACTTTTATGATCCAACCCAATTCCAACCTCGACGCCTACCAGAAGGAAGTCGGCATGATGAATCTCGAAAAGCTCATCGCCACCCGCGAGGGTGTCTCGACCAAGGAGCTGGCGATTCCCGCCGCGGAGCTCTTCACCCGCTACGAACAGCTCTACACCGGTGCGATCAGCGATGTACTGCGCGAGTTCTGCCTGCTCGATCAGGCGCTGCCCGGCCATCTCAAGCCGCTGCGGCCCGAGCGCACGGTCGCCGGCTTCGCCTTTACCGTGAAGAGCGCGCCGAACGTGAAGATTTCGGGGGAGATGACCTTTCGCACCCAGATGCTGGGTGAACTCCACCCGCAGGCGGTCGTGGTCTGGGATACCTCCGGCGACGAACGCGCCACCCTCTGGGGCGGCGTAATGACCGCCACCGCGCTCGGTCTCGGGGTGAAGGCCGCAGTGATCGACGGCGGGATTCGCGACACCCACCAGATCCTCGAAAAGGACTTTCCCGTATTCTACAAGTACCGCATCCCGAACGGAAGCCTTGGCCGCTGCCTCATCACGCACTACCAGATTCCGATCAAGCTCGGCGATGCCGTGGTTCGGCCGGGCGACATCGTGCTGGGCGACATCGATGGGGTCGTCATCGTCCCGCGCGATCTCGCGTGCGACGTCCTGCTGCGCGCCGAGGAGCTCAAGCGGAACGAAAAGAAGATCTTCTCCTGGGTCGCGGCGGGGGAAACGATCCAGGAAATCACCGGCAAGGGCGGGTATTTCTAAGCGGTCCTTCGTTCCACCCGTCTCCCCGCCATGCACCCGCCGACCTCCCTCACTCCTCCGACCACGACCTCACGCCGCGTTTTCCTGCAGCAATCCGCGGCGGCGGTTTCGATTGCCGCCGCCACGCATCTCGCTGGAACCGCAGCCCGCGCGGCCCAAGCCGTTGCGCCCGGGACGAACGTGGTCCCCATCCGCTCGATTCATCCCTATCCCAACAAGATTGCCTGGGGCCAAGGCGTGCTCGCGCTGGGCCCTCGCGTGAACCTGCAACTGGGGAGTGCCGTCGATCCGGCGCACCAGCGCATGCTGAACGAGACGTGGCAGCAGTTCACTTTCGGCGCAGTCACCTTGGAAGTGACACGCGACCGCACGCTGGAGGGAGCGCAATTCCGCCTGACCACGGCTGCTCGCCAGACCGCCCTGCCCACCCGCGAAGCCGCCGCCACCTACGCCCTGCGGGTGGATGACGCCGGGGCCGCTGCCTCGGCTAAAGATCCCGTGGCGCTGCGCCACGCGTGGTTCACGCTGCTGCAGTTGCTGCAGGCCACCGATTCCGGCACCGCGGACCAACCCGGCTTCACCCTCGCCCACGTGGAGATCCAGGACTGGCCGCGCCTGACGTTCCGCGGGATCCACCTGTGCGTCTTCAAGGAGACGCCGCCCCTTATGGTGGAGAAGGCCATCCGCCTCGCCGCGTTTCTCAAATACAGCCATGTCGTCCTCGAATTCTGGGGCATGCTGAAATTGGACGCGCTGAAGGAGCTCTCCTGGCCCGAGGCGTGGACCAAGGCCGACGCCGGCCGCTTCGTGACCATGGCGCGCGACCTCGGCCTAGAAGTGATTCCCATGTTCAATTGCTGGGGGCATGGCGCGGCGAGCCGCATCAGTTACGGCCGCCATGTCGTCCTCGACCAGAATCCGCGGCTCGCCCCACTCTTCGAGCCCGATGGCTGGACCTGGTGCCTCACCAATCCCCGCGCGCGCGACCTCCTCCTGCGCGTGTGCGACGAACTGAGCGAGTTCGCCGGGCCGGGGCGGTATTTCCACATCGGCTGCGACGAAGCCTACTCGCACGCCTCGTGCGATCGCTGCCGCACCACGGACCGCATCAAGCTCTTCACCGAGCACCTCAACCGCCTCGACGCGCACCTGGAAAAACGGGGCCGCCGCACCCTCATGTGGGGCGACGCGCTGCTCGAACGGGCGAAGTGGCCGCGTCCGCTCGCCGCCAACGGCACGCCGGCGCTGCCCACGCATGAATCCATCCAGGGATTGTCGCGGCGCATCGTGATTGCCGACTGGCATTACGACGTGAATTCCGGGGACCTCGTGACGCTGGGCTATTTCCGCGACCAGGGCTTCGCGACCATCGCGTGCCCCTGGAATACTCCCGCGAACATCCGCACGCTGGCCAATGCCGCGGTGAAGCACCGGAGCGAGGGCCTGCTGCTCACGACGTGGCATCACCTCGTGCAGACGATGCCGCGCCTCCCCTACGTCGCCGCGACCACTTGGTGCGCGGACCAGGCCGTCTTCGACCTTCGCCAGATGGACTCGGAACTCCTGCGCGCCACGACCGCCGCCTACCTGAGAAAACTGGTGCCGGCCAACGGCCAGTTCGATCGCGGCGGGTGGAATCCATTCGAAATGCCAGCCGAGACACACTGAAAGCCGCCACAGTACATTCCGCATTGTGAAAGCCTGCCACTTCCTGCCGCTGCTCCTGCTCGCCCTTCCGGCCTCTGCGGCCACCGCCTACGACGCGCTGTGGCAGGACCCGGCTCTCGAGCAACGTATCGCGGGCGACATCCGTGCTCATCGCATGAGCGACGCCGTCGTCCGGTGCGTCGGTGCCGACGGCGCCCCGCTGGCCAACGTCACGGTGCGGGTCGAGCAGACGCGCCACACGTTTCTTTTTGGGGCGAATATCTTCATGCTCGGCGGGTTTCCCACTCCGGAAGAAAACCGGCGCTACGAGGAGACCTACCGGCGGCTGTTTAACTATGCGACCGTACCGTTCTACTGGTCCGATCTCGAGCCTGAAGCCGGCAAGCCCCGCTTTGCCAAGGACAGCCCGGTCATCTACCGGCGGCCGCCGCCGGATGCGGTGGTCGAGTTCTGCGAGCAGAATCGCCTCGCCATGAAGGGGCACCCGCTCGTGTGGCACCAGTGGTATCCAAAATGGCGACCGGATGATCCGGCGGAGGTCATGCGCCGCATCGAGCAACGCATTGCGGAAATCGCCGGGCGCTACGGCAACTCGATTCCCCGCTGGGAGGTCGTCAACGAGCCGCTCGGACGCGACAAGCACGCGGACAAAGGGTGCAATTTGCCGAAGGACTATGTAATCGATTCGTTTCGTGCGGCGGCGAGGTCGTTCCCGGCGGAAGGGCGGATGATGATAAATGAGGCCACCCCCGGCTCATGGCAGGAGTTTAATGAGGACCGCAGTCCGTATTACCGGCTGATTCGCGAGCTGCTCGATCTTGGCGCGCGGGTGGACGAGATTGGAATGCAGATGCACTTCTTCAAGGAAACGACCTGGCGACCGGTCATGACCGGCCAACAATTTGCCCCGTTGGATCTCTTCAAGGTACTGGATCGCTACAGCGACTTTGGCCGGCCCCTCGCCATCACAGAAATCACGATCCCCACCCTGCCAAATTCGACCGACGGCGAGCGTGACCAAGCGAGCGTGACGCGCAACTTCTACCGCCTTTGGTTCAGTCATCCGCAGGTCAACGCCATCACTTGGTGGAACCTCGTCGATGGCACCGCCGCCAAGGGAGAGGACAAGATACTCGCCGGCCTGGTACGCCGCGACTTTTCGGCGAAGCCCGCATTCGAGGCGCTGGACCGGCTGATCAACCACGACTGGAAAACCAAACTGGAAGCACGCAGCTCCAGCCGTGGCGAGGTGGCCTTCCGGGGGTTTCACGGCGATTACACCGTCACCGTGCATGCGAACGGCAAGAATCTGCAACGCGTCTTCACGCTCCAGCAGAACGCGACCAACGAGTGGACGGTAAAACTCTGAACGCTCTCGCGATCTCCTCCCGATCTTTCATCCTCACATGCTCCTCGAAAATCTCGCCTGGCCGGAGACCAAGCAAGCAGACGTCGCCAACCAGATCGTGCTGCTACCCCTTGGCTCCTTCGAACAGCACGGTCCACACCTGCCATTCACCACCGACTCCGATCTCGTCACCGCCGTCGCCCGCGGCGTCGAGTGTCAGCGACCGGAGAAGATCCTCTGCCTGCCGACGGTCTGGACGGGACACTCGACGCATCACCTGCGTTTTCCCGGCACTTTGAGTGTACATCAGATGCCCTATATACAACTCATCGTCGATCTCTGCGAAGGCATCGCCGGCATGGGCGCGAAGAAGGTCTTCCTGCTCAATGGCCACGGCGGCAACGACGTGCCCCTGCGCGCTGCGCTCCGCGAACTGAAGTCGCTCCATCCGGGAATCACGTTCGTGTTCGCCAACTACTGGTCGCTCGCGGTCAAAACGATCAAGCAGGTGCGCACCTCTGAACTCGGCGGCATCGGCCACGCCTGCGAACTCGAGACGTCGCTCATGCTCCACCTCCACCCAGACCGGGTCCGGATGCACCTCGCGCGCCGCGACGGTCCCGGGCACGACGACCCTTACCGCAAGACCGACATGCAGTACGGCCGCCCAGTCTACATGGTGCACGAATTCGAAGAAATCACGACCAACGGCACGATCGGCCACCCGGACCTTGCCACGGCGGAAAAGGGAGAACGGTTCCTGAACGGTATCGTTTCCGAGGTCACTGAATTCGTGGACGCCTTCGGCACATGGAAGAGTCCCAAATCTCGTTTGGAAGCATGAAGATCATCGATCTCAAAGTACGTTGCGTGGCGATTCCGACCACGTGCCAGTTGCGCCACAACACCGGCGTCCATCCCGGCTACTTTATTCGCAACATCGTCGAGTTGGTCACCGATGAAGGGGTGGTCGGTCTCGGCGAAGTCGGCGGCGGCGACCAACGCGGTGCGCTGCTCAAGCTCAAGCCGCGCGTACTTGGCCTCGATCCGTTCCATCTCGAGACCATAAAGCTCAAAGTGCTGCGAAGTATATATTACATGTCGAACGCCCGACTGTACGGGGCGATCGAGATCGCCTGCCTCGACATCCAGGGCAAGGTGCTCGGCCGCCCAATGTGTGATTTGCTCGGCGGCGCCGTGCGCGACCGCGTCGCGCTCATGGGAGAGATCAGCTGGCGCTACGACCGACCCGGCGGCGGCGACGACACTTGCGCCGAGGACCTCGCCGACCAGTGCGAGGAACTGCATGCCACGCTCGGCGTGAAAACCGTCAAGATGAAGGGCGGCGTAGTGGAACCCGACATCGAAGTGCGGGTGATGGAACTCTGCCGCGAGCGGATGGGGCCCAACTTCAACCTCCGGATCGACGCCAACGGCGTCTGGAGCGTGGCCACCGCGGTCCGCATCGGACGCCGCCTGGAGCCCATTCGTCTCGAGTATTTTGAAGATCCGGCTTGGGGCCTGGAAGGCCTCGCGGCCGTTCGCCGCCAGGTGCGCATCCCGATCGCGACCAACATGTATCCGGCGAAGTTCGACGACCTCGGGCCGGCGATCCGCCGCGAAGCGGTCGATATCGTGCTCACCGATCTGCATTACTGGGAAGGGCCGCGCGGCGTGAAGGATCTCTGCGCCGTGCTCCGCACCTTCAATCTCGGCATCGGCATGCACAGCGGCGCGGAGTTCGGCGTCGAAATGTCCGCCATGCTGCACACCGCCTGCACGATCCCCGAGATGACGTTCGCCGGCGACGCCATCTATAATTTTCTCACTGACGACATCATCGCCGGCGGCCTGATGCGTTACGAGGACGGCTGCCTCCGCGTCCCCACTGGCCCCGGCCTCGGCGTCACGCTCGACGAGGACAAGATGGCGAAATACGAACGCTATTTCGCCGAGAAGGGCGATTATTACGCACGCTTTCACCAGGATCCCCGTCGCCCGGATTGGTATCCCATCGTCGGCGGGATGTAGGACTTTTCATGAAAACCAATCGGCTCGAAGATCGGGTAGCCATCGTCACAGGAGCATCGCGCGGGATCGGACACGCCCTCGCCATCGGTCTGGCGCGCGAAGGCGCGGCCGTCGTGGTAAACTACGTCGCCTGCGCCACGGGCGCCGAGGCTGCCGTCGCCGCGATCCGGGGAGCGGGTGGCCGTGCGGTCGCCGTGCAGGCGGACGTAGGCGATCTCTCGCAGCACGCTCGCGTCGTCGCCGCGGCCGAGGAGAACTTTGGGCGCATCGATATCCTCGTGAACAACGCCGCCCGGGCGCGGCGCGAATCGTTCCTTGATTCCACTCCCGAGGCTTGGGACGAGACAATGAACGTCAACCTCAAGGGACTCTTTTTCCTATCGCAGGCCGTGGCCCGGACGATGATCCCGCGCCGCTCTGGAAAGATCATCAACATCTCCAGCGTGCACGACGAACGCCCTCTCCGGAACAAGTCGATCTACACCGTCAGCAAAGGGGGCCTGAAGCTGCTGACGAAATCCCTCGCCTTCGAGCTCGCCGAGCACGGCATCCAGGTGAACAGCGTCTCCCCGGGGGCGATTCTCACCGACGAGACCCGCGAAGTCCTCGCTGACCCGGCCTACCTCGAAAAGGTGCTCGCCAAGATCCCGGCCCGCCGCATCGGCACCGTCGCGGACGTGATCGGCGCGGTCGTGCTCCTCGCGTCACCGGAGAGTGACTACATGAATGGCGCCACGGTCTATGTGGACGGCGGCATGCTGCTGTAATCCCCCGGCGCTGAGACCCCCTCTTATGGCCTTCCAAATCAAGCGGCGCGGGAAACTCACCTACTACTACCGGGCCGACCGCCCGGTCTTTTCCTTCGTCGTCACCGAAGCGCTGCCAGACGGCGACCTCCGCGTCTATCTTGCGGGGCTCACCGGGGGCGAGTCCGCCACCCGCAATCTTGGGCTGGCCGACCTGGCCACGATGGATCCCGACCGCGAAATCCCGCGGGTATTTCAGACGTGGGAAGCCTGGCTGAAGGAAGCCGGGGTGTGCGACGCGATCACCGCGTTGGACTTCGTCGAAATGCATGTCTTCGGCTGCCAGCCCAAGTCGCCCCACCCGCTGGCCGACCCGGCGGGCTACGCCGCCGAAGTGGCGCGCCTGCGCCAGGCCTACGGCCGCGCGTACGCCGCCTTCTTCCGTGATCACCTGCCGGAACACGGCCTGCCCGTGCGGTTCACCGTGCATGTGATCGACGTCCCGGACCCGGCGGCATCGTACGAGTTCTACACCACAGCCCTCCTGCAAAGAGCACCGAAGGAGCAGTCCGGATGAGTGCGACGCGTCCAAACTACAAATGGGAACTGCTCCTCATTTTATGGGTGGCGTACTTTCTCAACCAGGGCGACCGGCAAATCTACAGCGCGGTGCTGCCGCTGATCAAAGCCGACCTGAAGTTGAGCGATGTGGAACTGGGCCTCGTGGCGACAACGTTCACTCTGCTCTACGGCGCCTTCGTCCCGCTCGCCGGTTGCCTCGGTGATTTCGTCACGAAGAAGTGGATCGTCTGCCTGAGCCTGCTGACCTTCAGCGTGGGCACCCTCCTTACCGGCTTCAGTGGCGGCCTGCTGGCGCTCATCCTCTTCCGCAGCGTAGCGACCGGCGTCGGCGAATCGTTTTACTACCCGGCGGCCAACGCCCTCATCGGTCAATATCACCGCGACACGCGAGCCCAGGCGATGGCGGTACACCAAACCTCGCTCTACATCGGCGTCGTGGCGAGCAGTTGGATCGCCGGCTGGGTGGGCCAATCGCACGGCTGGCGCACGACGTTTTACATCTTTGGCTCGTTTGGCGTGCTGCTGGCGGCGGTCGTCGCCCTGCGGCTGCGCAACGAGCATCGCGATGCCGAGCGGGCGGAACCCGCCCGCGAGCCCGTGAAACTTCGCGAAGTGCTGCGCACCATCCTGCGCACCCCGACGATCTACTTCCTGAGCGTGGCGTTTGGCGGAATGGTGTTTGTCGGCGTCGGCTGGATCACCTGGATGCCGACCTTCCTCTACGAGAAGTTCCACCTTCCCCTGAAGGACGCCGCGCTCCATTCCATGCTCTATCACCACATCTTCGCCTTCCTTGGCGTGATGATTGGAGGGCGGGTGTCGGACCGACTGGCTGCGCGCCGGAAGACCATCCGGATGGAGATCGAGGTCCTCGGTCTGGCGCTCGGCGCTCCGTTCATCTGGCTCCTGGGTTCGTCCTCCAACCTCACTCTGGTTTACGTCGGGCTGGCGGGGTTCGGGTTTTTCCGCGGCCTCTACGATTCCAATCTCTTTGCGGCCCTTTTCGACGTCATCCCGCCCCGCTACCGCTCGTCCGCCACCGGCCTGATGCTGAGCTGCGCTTTCACGGTGGGCGCCACCTCGCCGGTCCTTTTGGGGTATGTCAAACAACACATCAACCTCGGCATCGGCCTTTCGTACCTCGCGTTCGTGTACCTGTTCTCCGCCGCAGTCATCTTCGTGGCACTGAGAGTTTTCTTCGCGAAAGACTTCATTCAGGAATCCGCCCCCGCCCCTCTCCCCTGAGTCCCTCATTCGTTTTTCCCATGAAGATCGTCGATCTCAAAGTCCGCTGCGTCGCCATCCCACTGACCTGCCAGCTGCGTCACAACACCGGGGTCCATCCCGGATATTTTCTCCGCACGATCTTGGAACTTGTGACCGACGAGGGCATCGTGGGCCTCGGCGAGGTGGGCGGCGGCGACCAGCGCGGCGCGCTGCTCAAACTCAAGCCGCGCATCCTCGGCCTCGATCCGTTCCATCTCGAGACCCTCAAGCTCAAGGTCCTGCGCTCGATCTATTACATGTCGAACGCCCGGCTCTACGCGGCGATCGAGATGGCCTGCCTCGACATCCAGGGCAAGGTCCTCAACCGCCCGCTCTCCGATCTGCTCGGCGGCGCCGTACGCGACCGCATTCCCATGATCGCCTATCTGTTCTGGCGCTACGACCGGCCCGAGGGCGGCGACGACGAGCGGGCCGAGGACCTCGCCGACTGGTGCGTGGAGCTCAACCGCACGCTTGGCGTCAAGAGCATGAAGCTCAAGGCGGGCGTGATGGACCCCGATGAGGAGGCGCGCGTGCTGGAACTTTGCCGCGAGCGGCTCGGGCCAACGTTCGGCCTGCGCATCGACCCCAACGGGGTGTGGTCAGTGCCGACCGCGGTCCGCATCGGCCGCCGATTGGAGCCCCTGGGGATCGAGTATTTTGAGGATCCTTCGTGGGGCCTCAACGGCAACGCCGAGGTGCGGAAGCAGATCCGCATCCCGATCGCGACCAACATGTATCCGGCCCGCTTTGACGACCTTGCCCCCGCGATCAGGCTCGGCGCCGTCGACATCGTGCTCACCGACATCCACTATTGGGAGGGCCCGCGTGGGGTGAAGGAACTCGCCGCCATCTGCCGCACGTTCAACCTCGGCGTTGCCATGCACTCCGGCGCGGAATTCGGCATCGAACTCGCCGCCATGCTGCACATCGCGAGCACCATCCCGGAGATGACTTTCGCCGGCGATGCCCACTACCACTACCTCACGGACGACATCATCGAAGGCGGGCTGATGAAGTACGTCGATGGCACCCTGACCGTGCCGACCGGCCCCGGCCTCGGCGTGAAACTCGACGAGGACAAGATGGCGAAATACGAGCGGTATTACGCGGAGAAGGGCGACTATTACGCCCGCTTCCACCAGGACGCTCGCCGCCCGGAGTGGTTCCCGATTGTGGGAGGAACCTGAATCGTCGCCAAGGCTTGGCCGCGGTCGCACCCGGCCGAATCACGAACCGCGAGTAGCGCCAAAATCTCGGAGCGACAGAACGCAGCGCGCGGCGCCAAATGCGGAGGTTAAGCTTGGCATCGGATGGCTCTGGATACGTCGCCAAAACCCGTTTTGTTGGGTCTTTGGGACTTGAACAGGGTCAGGGGCGTGTCACCGGGTCCGGCATCAGCGACATTTCTCCATTCCAACGAAACGGAAAGGTCATCGGTTACGCATCCGCCAGCGCGCACCGGCCGCGAGCACTAGGCCTCCCGCACCGAACAATGCCGCGTAGGTTGAGGGCTCGGGAATGGCCGTGGCCGTGCCCAAAACGCTGAGATCGTTGCCCGAATTTTCCCGAATGCGAAAAGTCGTCGTGCCCGAGGTATCCCTCCAGCCGTAAAGTCGAAACTCAACCACCGACGTCAGATTCTGCAGATCCGGGACACTCGAAAGCGTGATGGTCTGCATGGCCGGCGACGCCGTGCCGAAGGCGAAATTCCAAAGCGCGTTTTCCGCCGTGAACCCCGACACATTGCTCACCAGCGCCACATTGAAATTCGTCACCGCCGTGGACACCCCAAAAAGCAGGCTCATCGACGACACACTGAAGGAGCTGCCGCTTGCCGGTGTGAGGCTAAAGGAGAGGTAATCGCCGCCACTCAATGCTGCCGCGAGTGAGGTTTGATCAAAACCCGAACCGCCGAACGTACTGCCGGCGGCCGACGCCCCGACACCGCTTCCGAGCGTCAGGCTCGCACTCGTCAGCCGGCCGTCGAGGGTCGAGGCCGACAGCGGGTTGGTCACCGACGAGTTCTGGTTGATGACATCCCACGCCACAATCTGACCGTGCAGGTCGCCGGCCACGCCGAGGAGGATGCCGAAGAAAAGCCGGCCGCGAACGGTGTACGCGCGGAAATTGATGGGAGACGGAGGCAGTTGGAGGAATCGGTTCATGGTGGTTGAACGACTCCAACTCATTCGCTGGCAGGTCCGGCGGGAAATCTACGAATACCCCAAAATTAGGGTGATCCAACAGCAGACGAACGCCATTGGCCGGCCAGCGAGGCGCAACGTGCCCGGCGCCGCAGCAGTCCCTGCGGCCCTTGACCCTTTGAAGGCAGGACCGGCCGGTGGCCGGGTCGGCCCGCTCACTGAGCGGAACTACACCTGACGTTTCAACGCCGGCGGCATGTTCTTACCGCACGCGCTGGCCCACCGCTGCGCTTGGACTTTGGGGCGCAGGTCTCCCGCGCCCGGCCAAGCTCACTTGCCCGGCAGTTTGACCTGCACGCTCGGCGCAGCCTCGCCCTGCTTTGGTGTCGAGGCAGCGGCGGGGGTCGCCGACGGAGCGGCGACGGGTGCGGCCACCACCGGCATGCTGGCCCGCAGCGCGAGCGCCCGTTGGGTCCACGGACTCGAGGGATCGAGTTGCATGAGCTGGTCGGAATATTTCTGTACCTCGGTCCCGTTGCCCGCCTCGGCCGCGAGGCTCGAGAGATGATACGTCGCCTCGGCGCGGATGGCCTTGAACTGATTGGCGTCACTCGCGAGCTGCTTCAAGTCGACCGATCCCTCCGCCGTCTTGCCGGCCTGCACCTTTGCGAGGGCCCGGCCCAGCTGGGCTCGCGCCGCGAGCGGGCTATCCTTCAACACGCCCAGCACCTTGTCGTAGCCCGAGATCGCGTCGGCCGACTTGCCGGCCGCATACGCGGTGTCGGCGTTGCGGAGTTGGGCGATGCCGCCCAGTGGATGCGAGGGATGCGCGGCGGCAAAAGCGGTCAACTGCTCTGGCGTCGTGGCGGCGGCGTATGCCTTTTCGATTTCGAGTTCCTTTTGGTGCGCGAGATATTCCCATCCGCCCTTCGCCAGAATCCCGAGGATGATGAGTCCGAAAAGGACGAGCACGGCGTTGCCGTTCTTCTTCCAGAAGAGGTGCAGCTTTTCCTCGAAGCCGACGGCGGTGGAGGCGTCGACCACGACGAGATTGCGATCGTCGCCGGCGGGTTTCGGGCTGAGAGGAGAGGCGGGCGTGGTCATGCGGGAGGGATTCGGGAAGAGGAACCGCGAACGAGAACAAAACCCCGCCCCGGTGTCCATTAGGTTTTCGCAGGGCGAAAACCTCAGTCAAACACCACGGTCTTGTTCCCATAGACGAGCACCCGGCCCTCCAGATGCCAGCGCACGGCCTGGGCCAGCACGGTCTTCTCGAGGTCGCGGCCTTTGCGCACAAGATCATCCACCCCGTGCCGGTGCGTCACGCGAGCCACGTCCTGGTTGATGATCGGCCCCTCGTCGAGATCGCGGGTCGCATAGTGCGCCGTCGCACCGATCAGCTTTACGCCGCGCGCGTGGGCCTGATGGTACGGCCGCCCGCCCGCAAAGGCCGGCAGAAACGAGTGATGGATGTTGATCACCGGGCGCTGGAGTTTCTGCAGAAATTCCGCCGAAAGGACCTGCATGTAACGGGCGAGCACCACGAGATCGATGTCGAGCCCCTGCAGCAACGCCACCTGCCTCGCCTCCGCCGCGGATTTCGTTTCCGCCGTGACCGGGATGTGGTGGAATGGCAGCCCATAGCCCAGCGCGATGCCCTTGAGGTCAGAGTGATTGCTGACGACCGCAACGAGATCGCCGCATAGCTCGCCCGCCTTCCAACGCAGCACGATGTCATGGAGGCAATGATCGGCCTTCGACACGAACAGCGCCACCCGCGACCGCTGCGTCGACGACAGGACCCGTGCGTTCATCCCGAGCGCCGCCGCAAACGTGTGGAACGCCGCCGTGTCGGTGCTGTCACTGCCGCCCTTCGGCTCCCACTCGACGCGCTGGAAAAATATCCCCGCCTCCCTGTCGCGGTGCTGGTCCGCGTGCAGGATGTTGCCGCCGCGTTCGAAGATCCATCCGGCCACCCGCGCGACGAGACCGGGCTGGTCCGGGCCGTGCAGGAGGGCAATGAGGGTGGGCGGTGATTCCATGGTGGTCAGAAGCACCAACACCCAAGCTCCAACCCCCCATGAAACTCCAAGGTCGAAGCGTGGAGTCTGGAGCGTCTTTGGCGGTTGGTGCGTGGTGCGTGGAGCTTCATTTCGCGTCGCCTCAATTCATGGCAGCAACAGCACCTTGCCCGTCGTCACCCGG
This sequence comes from Opitutaceae bacterium, assembly GCA_044344465.1. Taxonomy (GTDB): domain Bacteria; phylum Verrucomicrobiota; class Verrucomicrobiia; order Opitutales; family Opitutaceae; genus ER46. The sequence continues at coordinate 3,728 of JBIJCX010000065.1, read as the reverse complement.
CCCTCGAGGGCGCGGTGCGCCTCCGCGGCCGCCGCGAGGGGAAACGTCGCGCCGATGTGCACGGCCAGCGTCCCGGCGGCAATCCAGGCCAACAGGTCGCCCGCGCGCGCCCGCAGCTCGGCCGACGTCAGCGTGTAATGTGCCAGCGTCGGCCGGGTGAAAAACAGCGATCCTTTCTGGGCGAGCAGCAGCGGGGCAAAGGGCGGCACGGCGCCGCTCGCGTTGCCAAACGAGACGAGCATGCCGCGCGGCCGCAGGCTGTTCAGCGAACCTTCAAACGTGTCGCGGCCGACGCCATCATACACGACGTCGACCCCTCGCCCGCCCGTGAAACCCCGCGCCGCCGCCGTGAAATCCTCCTTCGTGTAGAGGCACACTGCGTCGGCTCCGGCTCCACGCGCGAGCGCGATCTTCTCCTCCGCACCCACCGTCGCGATGACCCGCGCGCCGCGCTGCTTCGCGATCTGGATCAGGAGCAAACCCACGCCGCCCGCGCCGGCATGCACGAGGGCCGAATGCCCGGGCTGGAGCGGAAACGTGTCGCACGCGAGATAGTGGGCCGTCATGCCCTGCAGCAGCACCGCCGCGGCGAGAGGCGAAGTCACGCCGCCGGGAACCGCCACGGTTTGCGCCGCCGGGGCGATCGCCTCGTCCGCATACGCGCCATTCACCGCCGCGCTCGCGACCCGATCCCCCACGCGAAAGTCCGTCACGTCCGGCCCGATCGCCGTCACCACGCCGGCCGCCTCCTGCCCGAGCGTGTGCGGCAGCTTCACCGCGTAGAGACCGCTGCGCTTGTAGGTGTCGATGAAGTTCAACCCCGCCGCCTCGACGCGAAACCGCAGCTCGCCCGCGCCGGGCTCCGGCACCGGCACGTCCTCGATCCGGAGTTTTTCCACCCCGCCGGCCTCGTGAATGAGAATCGCGCGCATGGTCATTCCACCACGGTCACGTTGCCGCGATACTGCTGGATCGGCCGGACGCCCACGTGTTTTTCCTTCAACGCCCGGATGCCCTGCACTCCCGCCGCGGCGCCGGTGATCGTCGTCATGAGGCACACGTTGTGCGCGTAGGCGGCGGAGCGAATCGCGTTTTCATCCCGGCGCGGGATCATGCCCCCGGGCGTGTTGATCACCATCTGGATCTGACCGTTCTTGATCAGATCGATCACATTCGGCCGGCCCTCGGCGATCTTCGCGAGCCGCTTCACGGTCACGCCGGCGTCCGCCAGCGTCTTCGCCGTACCGCTCGTCGAATAGATGATGAAACCCATCTGTTCGAGATTCCGCGCGATGTCCACCGCGCGAAGCTTGTCGGAATCCTTGACCGAGAAGAAGACATTGCCCCGCACGGGCAGGCCGGGCTTTGCCGCCATCTGCGCCTTGGCGAACGCCACCCCGAGATCGTCGTCGAGGCCCATGACCTCGCCGGTGGATCGCATCTCGGGCCCGAGCGCAATCGTCGCCCCGGGGAAACGCACGAACGGAAACACCGCCTCCTTCACACACCAGTGCTTCGGCGTCTGCTCCCGCGTGAAGCCGAGGTCCTTGAGTTTCAGGCCCGTCATCACCTTCGCCGCGAGCTTGGCCAGCGGGACGCCGATCGCCTTGGCGACAAACGGCACGGTGCGCGACGCCCGCGGGTTCACCTCGAGGACGTAGAGCTGATGGTCCTTGATCGCGAACTGCACGTTCATCAAGCCGATGACCCTCAGCTCGCGCGCGAGCGCATACGTGGCCTGGCGCACGGTCGTGAGCATGTCCACGGGCAGCGTGTGCGGCGGCATCACCATCGCGGCGTCGCCCGAGTGCACGCCGGCATATTCGATGTGCTCGAGCATGCCGCCAATCACCGACGTCTCGCCATCGCTGATACAGTCGACGTCGAGCTCGATCGCGTCCTCGAGGAACTTGTCGATCAGCACGGGCTTGCCCGGCATGACGTCGAACACCTGCCGCACGACGGCCTTCAAATCGTCCTCGCTGTAGAGGATGAACATGCCGCGGCCGCCGAGGACAAAGGACGGCCGTACGAGCACCGGGTAGCCAATCTCGCCCGCGCTCGCAATCGCCTCGGCCGCGCTCAGCGCGGTGCGGTTTTCCGGCTGCCGCAGCTGGAGTTTTTCGAGGATGGCCACGAACAGCTTCCGGTCCTCCGCGATTTCGATGCTCTCCGGCGAGGTGCCGATGATGTTCACCCCGTTCGCCTTCAGCGCGGTCGCGAGGTTGAGCGGCGTCTGGCCGCCAAACTGCACAATCGCGCCAAAACAGTCCTCCTGCTGGTAAATCTCCAGCACGTCCTCGAGCGTGAGCGGCTCGAAATAGAGCCGGTCGCTGGTGTCGTAGTCGGTCGAGACCGTCTCCGGGTTCGAGTTGACCATCACAGTCTCGAAGCCCGCCTCGCGCAGCGCGAAACTCGCGTGGACGCAGCAGTAGTCGAACTCGATGCCCTGGCCGATGCGGTTGGGGCCGCCGCCGAGGATCATGATTTTTTTTCGGCCGGTCGGGGGCAGCACCTCGTTCTCGTCCCCGTAGCTGGAATAATAATATGGCGTGAAGGCCTCGAACTCGGCGGCGCAGGTGTCGACCAGCCGGTACGTGGTCTGGATGCCGCGCCGTTTCCGCTCGGCCCGCGCGATCGCGAGATCGCCCTTGAGCAGGTGCGCGAGCTGCACGTCGGAGAAGCCAAACTGCTTCGCGCGGCGCAGCGCGTCCGTGTCGATCGAGGCGAACGTCTGCGCCGCGAGTGCCTGCTCCATCTCGTGGATCTCCCGGAGCTGGTGGAGAAACCACGGATCGATCTTCGTGAGATCGAAGATCCGCTCCACGGTATAACCGGCGCGAAACGCGTGGCGGATGAAGAAGATGCGCTCGGCATTCGGCGTGCCCAGCTTGGCATTGATGATCTTCTCCTCGACCGGCTCGTCGCCGCCGTACTTGCCGCCGCCGCCAAAGCCCCGCGCGCCGATTTCCATCGAACGCAGGCATTTCTGGATGGATTCCTTGAAGGTGCGGCCAATTGCCATCGCCTCGCCCACCGACTTCATCGCCGAGGTCAGCGTGGCGTCGGCGTCCGGGAATTTCTCGAAGGTGAACCGCGGGATCTTCGTGACCACATAGTCGATCGTGGGCTCGAAGCTCGCGGGAGTCAGCCGGGTGATGTCGTTCCGCAGCTCGTCGAGCGTATAGCCGACGGCGAGCTTCGCGGCGATTTTCGCGATCGGGAAACCCGTGGCCTTCGAGGCCAGCGCCGAGGAGCGCGACACCCGGGGATTCATCTCGATCACCACCATCCGACCCGTCTCGGGGTCGACGGAGAACTGGATGTTCGAGCCGCCGGTCTCGACCCCGATTTCGCGGATCACGGCGAACGAGGCGTCGCGCATCACCTGGTATTCCTTGTCCGACAGGGTCATCGCGGGTGCGACGGTGATCGAGTCGCCGGTGTGCACGCCCATGGGGTCGAAATTCTCGATCGAGCAGATCACGACACACTGGTCCTTGTGGTCGCGCATGACCTCCATCTCGTATTCCTTCCAGCCGAGCAGGCACTCCTCGACCAGCACCTCATGCACCGGCGAAAGGTCGAGGCCGTTCGCGACAATCGTCTCAAACTCCTCCTTGTTATAGGCAATGCCGCCGCCGCTGCCGCCGAGGGTGAAAGACGGCCGGATGATGAGGGGAAACATCGCGAGGTGGTCGGCGGCCTCCCGCGCCTCCGCCATCGAC
>JBIJCX010000351.1:0-8998 GCA_044344465.1 Opitutaceae bacterium | reverse complement strand
CGGCGGCGGGCTCGGCCGTGACGGTGACGACCTGGGGGCCGGGCGAAACGGGCTGCTTGGCGGCGTCGTAAAACGTGATCTCAACCGTGCGGGCGGCGGTGACGAAAAACTCCGCGGCGTGCGGTTCGGTCGCGAGGAGGCGGCCGCCCTTGGGGCCGGCGGCGGTTTTCTCGGCCTCGGCGGAGAGCGCAGCGGCGGCGAGGAGAAACAGGGGGAGGAGGCGGATGGTTTTCATGGGAAGGGATTTCAGGCCGCGAAACGCCCAGGGGGCTCTGCGGGTTTGAGGAATTTGTTTTCGATCCAGTCGTAGAGCACGGGCAGCACGATCAACGTCAGCAAGGTCGACGTGATGATGCCGCCGATGACGACGGTCGCGAGCGGGCGCTGGACTTCGGCGCCGGGGCCGGTCGAGAGCGCCATCGGCACGAAGCCGAGCGACGCGACCAACGCGGTCATGAGCAGCGGGCGGAGTCGCGTGAGCGTGCCTTCGATCACGGCGTCGCGCAGCGAGTGGCCCTGGGCGCGGAGCAGGTTCATGAAGCTCAGGAGCATGATGCCGTTGAGCACGGCGATGCCGGAGAGCGCGACGAAGCCGACCGCCGCCGGGATCGTGAACGGCAGCCCGCGCAGCCAGAGCGACGCGACGCCGCCGACCGCGGCCAGCGGCACGCACACGAATATCATCGCGGCCTGGCGCGCGCTGCCGAACGTCGCGTAGATCAACGCGAAGATCAGCGCGAGGGCGGCGGGCACGATCAACGCGAGCCGGGCCCGGGCGGCCTGGAGGTTCTCGAACTGGCCGCCGAATTCGAACGTGTAGCCGGGCGGCAGGCGGAGCTGCCGGTGCAACCCGGCGCTGGCCTCGCGCACGAAGCTCTCGGTGTCGCGGCCGCGCACGTTGACGAGAATCGAGACCCGGCGCTGCGTGTCCTCGCGGGTGATCGTACCGACGCGGTCGGCCACCGTCAGGTCGGCGAGGCGGGACAGCGGCACCTGTACGCCGTCGTTCTCGTCGGTGCGCACCGGCAGATCGCGGAGGGCGGCGAGGTCGAGCCGGCGGGCCTCGGGCAGCCGCACGACGACCGGGACGCGGCGGCTGCCCTCGACGAGCGCGCCGGCCTCGCGGCCCCCGAGCGCCGTGGCGATCACGCGGTTGATTTCGTCGGCGTGCAGGTTGAGCCGCTGCAGCGCGTCGCGCTTGGCGGTGATCTCGAGGACGGGCACGCGACCGAGGGCGTCGAACTCGACGTCGCCACCGCCGGGGATGCCGCGCAGCAGGTCGCGCGCGGCGGCGGCCAGGCGCTCGAGTTCGGCGAAGTCTTCGCCGTAGATCTTGAGCGAGAGGTCGGCCCGGGCGCCGGCCATGATCTCGTTGAAACGCAACTGCACGGGTTGGGTGAACAGATACGTCTGTCCGGGAATCGTCGCGGTGAGCTCGGCGCGGATGAGGTCGACAAGCTGCGGCTTCGTCACGGGGCGGCCGGCGATCTGCCGCCAGGTCTCGCGCGGGTGGAAGAAGACGTAGGTGTCGGAAGTGTTCGGCCCCATCGGGTCCATCGCGATCTCGGCGGTGCCGAGCCGGGCGAAGAGGTGGCGGACCTCGGGAAACTTTTCCCGGATGAGCCGCTCGGAGCGGCGCTGGAGATCGATCGATGCCTCGAGGCCGACGCTGTTGCCGCGGATCATCTGGAGGGCGATGGCGCCCTCGTCGAGTTGCGGGATGAACTCGGCGCCGAGGCGCGTGAACTGCCAGCCGGCGCCGCCGACGAGCAGCAGCGCACCGGCGATCACGAGCCAGCGGGCGCGGAGCGCACCGTGGAGCAGCGGGGCGTAGAGGGCCTTCGTGGCGCGGACCAGCCAGCTTTCGCGCTCGCTCAGCCGGCCGGAGAGGAACTGCGCGCAGAGCACCGGCATGAGGGTGAGCGCGAGGGCGAGCGCGCCGCCGAGGGCAAGCATCACCGCGAGGGCCATCGGGCGGAACATCTTGCCCTCGATGCCGGTGAGGGCGAGCACCGGCAGGTAAACCAGCAGGATGATGAGCACGCCGAAGAACATCGGCCGCGCCACCTCGTGCGCCGCCGTCCGGACCTCCGTCAGGCGCTCGGTCGGCGAAAGCTGGCGGCCGAGCGTCTGCTGCCGGCCCGCGAGACGGCGGAGGATGTGCTCCACCATTACGATCGAGCCGTCCACGATGAGCCCGAAGTCGATCGCGCCGAGGCTCATGAGATTGGCGCTGAGCCGGCCCTGCGCCATGCCGGTGAGCATGAACAGAAACGAGAGCGGAATCGCCAGCGTGACGATGGCCGCGGCCCGCCACTGGCCGAGCAACGCGAACAGGATCGCAGCCACGAGCGCCGCGCCCTCGAGCAGATTGGTGCGCACGGTGCGGATGGTGGCATGGACAAGATCGGAGCGGTCGTAGACCACGCGGATCTCGATGTCGGGCGGCAGTTTTTCCTGGATGGCGCGCAGCCGCGCGACCGCGGCGCGCGCGACGAGGCGGCTGTTCTCGCCGGCGAGCATGACGGCCGATCCGGTGACGGTCTCCTCGCCATCCTCGGTCGAGGCGCCCGTGCGCACGGCAGAGCCAATCGCGACCGTGGCCAGATCGCGCACGAGCAGCGGATGCGCGGCGCCGGCGAACTTCACCGGCAGTCGGGCGAGATCGTCGATCGTGCGGGCGCGGGTGTCGGCGCGCACGACCACGGCCTCGCCGCCGAGCTCGAGCAGGCCGCCGCCGGCGTTTTCGGTGCTCCGGGCAATGACCTCGGCGAGCTGATCGAAGCTCACCCCGGCATCGGCGAGCTTCTGCGGGTCGGGCTCGACGACGATCTGTTTCTCGTAGCCGCCGATTGCGTTGACCTCGGCAAGGCCGGGCGTGGCGCGGAGCAGGGGTTTGATCGTGAAGTCATGCAGGAGGCGCAGGGCACGGAGCTGGTCGGTGCGGTCGGCCGGGCGGCCGGGTGCATCGGGCCGGTAGCGCACGGTGTAGTAGACGATCTCGCCGAGGCCGGTGCTGATGGGCGCGAGGGCCGGCGTCACGCCGACCGGCAGTTTTTCGCGCGCGTGAGCGAGCCGTTCCGTGACGAGCTGGCGCGCGCGGTAGATGTCGGTGCCGTCGCGAAACGTCATCGTGATCTGCGACAGGCCGAACTTCGACAACGAGCGGAGCTCGACCATGCCGGGCAGGCCGGACATCTCGATCTCGATGGGCACCGTCACGAGCGTCTCGATCTCCTCGGGCGCGAGCGCGGACACGGGGGTGTTGACCTGCACCTGGGGGCTCGTGATGTCGGGCACGGCGTCGATGGCGACGCGCGTGGCGGACCAGAGCCCGGCCGCCACGAGGAGCAGCGTCACGAAGATGACGAGCCCGCGGCGCCGCAGGGAAAAATCGATCAGGCGTTCGAGCATCAATGGCCGTCGGCGCAGCCGACGCCTCCGTTCGTGGCCTGAAGTTCGGCCAGCCAGAGGGCGCGGGTGCCCTGCGTGACCACGGTGTCGCCGTCGTAGAGCCCGTCCTTGAGGGTGAACGAGGCGTTGTCTGCGGCGCCGAGCTTGACCGGAGTGCGGAGGAACCAATCGCCGTTGGCCACGTAAACAAAGTCGCCCTTCACCGTGCGCAGGATCGCAGTGGCCGGCAGCCGGCCGTTGAATTCCGCGGTGGCAAGCCCGACAAACGCGCGCGCCGCCGGGCTGAGCTGGATGCCGTGGCCGGCCTTGTAGTGGGCCGCGATGGTGGCGGGCGCGGGCGTGGTGGCGACCGGTTCGGCGGTCGTGCGGCTGCAGCCGGTGGCCGCGAGGGCGAGGGTGGCGGAGAGGAGGAGAAGGACGGACGGGGAGAGGGAGGGACGGAGGGACGGGGAGACGGAGGGAATTGGCGAGAGCGGGAAATTTTTCATGGCGTGGCGGGTGTGGCGCCGAGATTGAGGCCGGTCAGGAGTTGGAGACGCAGGGCGGCCTCGAGAGCCTCGCGCTGCGTGTCGAGGAGCGCCTCGACGGCGTCGAGGTAGGCGGTTTGGAGATCGACGTAGGTGGCGAGCGGAACGGCGCCGAGCCGGTAGTGGCGATCGGCGAGCGCGGCGGCCTCGCGGAACTTGTCGGCGGCGCCGGACGTCCAGCGCCCGGACTCCGCCTGCTTGGCGGCGAAGGTCTGGGCGGCGGCGATGACCTCGCGCTCGAGTTCGCGTTGCGCGACGAGCACGGCGGCCTCGGCCTGGCGACGGCGGGCCTCGGCTCCTTCGACGGCGGCGCCGCCGCGGGCCGCCACTGGAATCGGTACGGAGAGGCCGATGCCGACGGTGGTCTCGCGGTCGCCGGCGCTCTCGCGGCTCACGAAGGGACTGACGGTGAAACTGGGACGGCGCTCGTGGCGTGCGAGCTGGACGGCAAAACCCTGCTGTTCGAGTTCGAGCTTTCGGGCGCGAAATTCGAAGTGATTTTCGCGGGCGGCGGCGAGCAGATCGCCGAGGGCGGGCGCCGGGCGGAAGGCGGGCTGGGCGGCGCCGACCTGCAGCGGCGTGTCGGGCGGGAGGCCGCGCAGCTGGTTGAGTTCAACCCGCGCGGCGGACGCGCCGAGAGCGGTGTCGGTCGCGCGGCGCTGGAGCACGAGTTCCTGCGCCTCGATCACGCGCGTCTCGAGAATCGGCGTGAGGCCGGCGGGCTCGCGGGCGAGGAAGATTTCCTTCAGCACGCGAAAGCGCTCGGCGACCTCGGCGGTGGCGGCGGCCTTCTCCTGCGCGGCGTAGAGCATGCAGGCGAGGACGTGCGCGCGGCTCTGCAGGGCCGCCTCGAAGCGGGCGAGGCCGAGCTCGGCGAGGGCGACCTCGCGGTTCGCGACGGCCTTGCGGAGAGCGGCGCGGCCGGGCCACTCGAAGGTTTGCGCGAGCGAGATCGACCAGGCGATACCCTCGCCGGCGAGGGCACCGGTGGAATCGTGGACGCGCTTGCGCCCGGCCTCGAGTGAGAGTTCAGGGTCCGAGCGGGTGCCGGCGTGGCGGGCGGCGGCGCGGGCGGCGGCGAGTTCGGCCGCGTAGAAACGGAGCTCGGGGTTGCCGGCGACGATTTCGTCCGCGAGGGCCGCGGGCGGGCGCGGGGAGGAATCGGCGGCGTGCAGGGCCGCGAGACAGCAGAGGAAGGTGACGGGAAAAAATGGCTTCATAACGATGAAATCAAACGCAGGCGCGGTGGGGCCGCGTAACCAAGGCCAGGCGCGCGTCGTTGGCGCGCCGTCGAACACAGGGCGGATTCGCGCAGGAATCCGTCGCTTTCGTCAGGAAGCGAGCGCAGGCGCCCGCGACGGCGGCGCCGTGCGAGTCAGGAAAGGCAGGGAGCGAATCGTCTCCGGTGGCGCCGTCGCGGCGGTGGTCACGCCGTCAGCGGGCGGAAGCACCGGCGCGACCGGGGTCGGAACGCAAAGTCGGGACTGCAGGCACGCGCAGAGGACCGGGGCGGGCGCGACCGCGCCGCCAGCGGGCGGCTTCGTGAAGCCGCTCTCGAGGGTCTCACACCCGTCGCGGGTGCAGCCGTCGCTGGCCTCCGCGCTGTGATCGTCCACGCAGCAGGTCGAGGTGAGCGTGAGGCCGGCGGCCTCAAGCGGGCAGTGCAGCAGCGCCGGCAGCCAGAGGACCAGCAGCAGAAGAGCGGCGAGGCGGCGCGCGAGTTGCACGCCGCGAAGGAGCAACGAGGAGGCGGAGTTGTCAACTGCGGCATCGGCGACGTCTTCAGTCCGAGGGGACGATCGACTGCGCGGGGCGGATTCGGACCGCCCATCACTTTCTCCAGGCGCCTCCACGATCTGCCTGGAATCTCATGGGGAGAGTAACCCAATGGGTTGCCCTGGAATTTTGGGGCTTCTTTGCCGGTGAGTAATGGAATAATGCGAGGCCCAGCGCGGGAATCTTAGCCGGATCCATTCAGTAGACCCTCCATTCACGAATGAGCGGTCGGTCACCAAATGGTGTAGGGCTGGCGCTTGTCGCCACGCCGCATTCTTCAGTCGAAAAGTGGCGCGTCGACGAGCGACGGCCCTACACTCTATTGCATCGTTACGGCTTAGTCAGACGCGGCGCCTAGCGATAATTTGCGACGACCGGAAGATCCGCCGGCGCGAGATCGAGCAAGGCAAGTTCGGCGGGTTCGACCCAGCGGACGGCGACGTGTTCGTGGGGATGCAGCGCGGCACTCCCGGCCGCGAGGTGACAGACAAACGGGAGCATCTCGATCGCGACCACCGTGTAGTCGTGGGTGGACGGGCTCAGCGCGCGGACGATGACGATGTCGCAGCCCAGTTCCTCTTTGATTTCGCGGACGAGCGCGTTTTCCGGCGACTCGCCGGGCTCGACTTTGCCGCCGGGGAATTCCCATTTCAGGCCCAGATGTTTGTGGGCGGGCCGTTGGGCGACGAGGACGCGGCCGGAACCGTCTTCGATGATGGCGCAAACGACCGGGATGGAGGAGTTTTGGAGCACGGAAGATCTGGAACACACGGAAAAGCCGGGGCGGTTGGCAAGGCGAGAGGGCGGTGGCCTGATCTTTTGCGGTGACCGGGTGAGTTGCGGCGCGGGTGGCCCAGCGCGGGCGCGCACTGTGAAAAACGCCGCGAGCGGGTGGCCGGCGGATTTTTATTGGAGTTTGTCCACCGCGCTGAAGTCGTTTTGTTCGGGAACCGCATGCTCCCCGCCGCGCTCCAGGTTACGGTCGCCGCCGCCCGGCGTTTCATGCGCCGGGCTCTGCTGCTCGATGCGCCGGTGCCGACGGTGGCCGATGCACTGGCCCACCACGGCTACATTCAGATCGATCCGATCAATGTCTGCGGGCGCATGCATGACCTGATTGCCCGCAATCGCGTCGCGGGTTATCGCGAGGGCGACCTGATGCGGCATATGCACGGCGACGGCGCTCCGCTGGCGGCCGATCAGCGCGTGGCTTTTGAGCATCACCTCCCGTCGACGGGCATTCTCGTCGCCTTTGGGGTCGAGGCCTGGCCGCACCTTTTGGCCGCGATGCAGGCGCGCACGAAACGCTCCGGCGCGTGGTCCGGGCGGCTGTCGCAGCGCGAACGCAATCTCGCCGAACACATCCTCGCGGAGATCGCCGAGCGGGGCCCGCTTAATTCCGACGCCTTCAATGACGGCCGGAGCGCAAAATCCGTCTGGGGCAAAGCCACGCTCGCGAAGTCGACGTTGCAGAAACTATTTTTCCACGGTCGCGTGCTGATCTCGCGGCGCGAAGGCAATCGCCGGTTCTACGACCTGCCGGAGCGCGTCCTGCCGGCGCCCGTCCTCGCCGCACCGGAGCCCGCCAAAAAGGAAACGGCGCGCTGGAGTGTGTTGCTGAAAGTGCGCCAGCGTCGCCTCGTGACGCTCAAGCGCGATGAACTGCCGTTGGTCGAGGACCAGGTGCAGCCCGTGCGCGTCCCCGATTGTGCCTTGCTCTACTGCCTGCGCGACGACCTTCCGCTCTTTGACCCTGCGCCCGCCGCGCCCGCGAACGCACCGGTTTCACTGCACCTCCTGGCCCCGCTCGATCCGCTCATCTACGACCGGCGCGTCACGGCCGCGCTCTGGAGCTTCGACTACACTTGGGAAGTTTACACGCCGCCGGCCAAACGGGCGCGCGGCTACTACGCGTTGCCGATTCTGGCCGGCACCGAGCTCGTCGGTCACGTCGATCCGAAGGCCGACCGCGCCGCGCGCCAGCTGCGGATCAGGGCGCGCCGCCTCCGCCGTGGCCACTCCATCACGGGCGCGCTCGACGAACTCGCCGATTTCCTCGGCCTGCGGCGCTAATACGTAACGATGCCGTTGGCTCGAGGTAGGAGCTTGCTTGCAAGCGATTGGCCCCGAGGGCGGAACGGGATCAAATCGCCTGCCAGCGGGCTCCTGCTCCATGACCTTTTTGCTTCGTCTTGCCACGCTTTCCTGACAATCATCTCTCTTCGCCCCGTATGAAATCGCTTTCCACGCCTACCGATGAATTCGCTGCGCAAGGGATGGCGACCCGGCGCCAATTCATCGGCCAGGTCCTGCTCGCCACCACGAGTGCCACGTTGCTGCGCGCCGCGGACCAGCCCACTTGGATGATCGGCTGTTACACGCGGCCATGGGGCAAGTTCGATTATCGCGTGGCGTTCGACGGCATCGCCGAGGCCGGCTTCAAATTCGTCGGTATCATGACGGCCAAGGGAGGATGGCTGGTCACGGCGGACACTCCGCTTGAAAACGTCGCACTCATTCGCGCGGAGGCAAAGTCCCGCGGTCTGAGCATCGCGTCGCTCTCGGGCGGCGCCTTCATGTTGAAAAAGTCGCTGCCGGACGGCATCGCCCGGTTGAAGCGGCTGATCGATTGCGCGGTGATCTGTGGTTCCCCCGGCCTTTTGCTCGGGGGCACCGGCAACCCCGAGCTGGCGAAGGACTACTATCTGGCGATCGGCGAATGTTGTGACTACGCGGCGGGCAAGGGCGTTGGGCTGAGCCTCAAACCGCACGGTCCAGACAACTCCACCGGCGAACAGTGTCGTCTGCTGATCGAAAAGGTCGGCCATAAGAATCTTGGGCTCTGGTATGATCCGGGCAACATCTTCTATTATTCGGATGGTAAGCTCGATCCGGTGGACGATGCCGCGAACGTCGACGGTCTGGTGGTCGGGATGAGCATCAAGGACTACCTGCCACCCAAAGTGATTACGCTCACTCCGGGCACGGGCAAGGTGGACTTTCCGAAAGTGATGGCCCGGCTGCGGCGGGGCGGCTTCCACCGCGGCCCCCTGATTGTCGAAGCCCTGGCGATTGGTGATGCCGCACAGCTCGCGGCGGAAGCGCGGAAGGCGCACCAGTTCGTTTCCGCACTTCTGACTTAGCCGCATCCATGCCGTCGAACGCCGATTTGAGACTGAGCCGACGGGCCCCGATGGGTGGGTCGGGCGCTCCGCGCGCGGCCATAAGCGCGTACGTCGGCCGGCCGCGCGCGGAGCGCCCGGCCCACCTCTTCGACGGCA
>JBIJCX010000350.1:0-9007 GCA_044344465.1 Opitutaceae bacterium | reverse complement strand
GTAAATGTCTAACTTGCACGGCATGATCGTTGCAGTTTTCCCGTCGGTCGTCGCCAAAGTGATCGCCGGTCACCAAGTCGGTGGGGACGACCGATGCGAAAGAATCAAAGATTCTTCATATAGCGCTGGACTACTGGGGAGATTTTCTTACGCTGGGCCGAGATGGAAATCCCAGACCCAGAACGCATCCAGGGCCGATTGGTTGCGGCCGAGGAAGTCCGCTGGCTGGGAGAGTGGATTGGGGCCAATCCGCAGTGGAGTCGCAAGGAGATCGCGCGGGAGCTGTGTACCAAGTGGGGGTGGCGGGACGGGAAGGGGCGGCTGAAGGATTTTGCGGCGCGCAGCCTGCTGTTGAAGCTGGCGGAGCAGGGTCGCATCCAACTGCCGGCGTTGCGTACGCAGCGGGCGGGCACCCGCTGGTGCCAACACCGGCCGGTGGAGCGAGAGTTAGACTGGTCGGAGCCGGAGCGATGGGAAGGCACGTTGAAGCAATTGCGCCCGCTGAGCTTCGAACTCATCAAAGCGCGTAGCGCCGGTTATCGGCGGTGGAACTTTTACTTGAACCGGTACCATTATCTCGGGCTGCGCATCGTCGGAGAGAACGTGGGCTATCTGGTGCGGGATCGCGCTGGCCGGGAGGTCGCGTGTCTGTTGTTTGGGGCGGCGGCGTGGCGCTGCGCGCCGCGAGACCGGTTTTTAGGTTGGAGCAGCGAAGAGCGGGCGCAGCGTTTGCCGGAGGTGGCGAACAACACCCGGTTTTTGATTTTGCCGTGGATCCGTTCGCCGCTGCTGGCCAGCCATATCTTGGGGGTCGCCGCCCGGCGCATCGCAGCGGACTGGCGGGCGAAGTACGATCATGGTTTGCGCTGGCTGGAGACTTTCGTCGAACGGGATCGTTTTCGGGGCACGTGCTATCGGGCGGCGAACTGGCAGTGCGTGGGCCAGACGACGGGGCGCAGCCGGCAGGACCGGTATAATCAGCTGCGGGTGCCAGTGAAGGACGTCTACCTGTACGCGCTCACGAGCGGGAGCCGATGAGCCGGCTGAGCGAGGCGCTGGCCGACAATCACCGGCTGAGACAGGAAAATGCCCGGCTGGAAAAGGCGCTGCTGGCCCAGCAGCAGCAAGTCGTCTATCTGAGCGAGCAGAACCGGAAGTTGAAACGGCAGGTGTGGGGCCAGAAGTCCGAGCGATCGGGAGCGGAGAAAAAAACTCCGGCGGAGTCTGGCCGCCCGCGGCCGACCAAAACGAGCGATCAGCACAAGCGCCCGGTGCGGCACGGCCCCAAGCCGTTCGATCCGGCGCTCCCGCGCGTGAAGATCAAGTTGCCCGATCCCGCGCCGCAGGATCTGATCTGCCCGGTGACGGGCGAACTCATGCACCCTGGTTTTACCGAGCGGATCGAGGTGATGGAATTTATTCCGGCCGCGGTGGTGATCCGGCAACTGGAGCGCACCTGGTTTGTGAGCCACGCCAAATCGGCGCCGGTCGCCACGCCGTGGCCCGATGATGTCTTTGCCCGGTCCCGCGTGCATGCGAGCGTCTTTGGGCACCTGGCGGCGGAGCACTACTGCGAGCACGCCCCGTTTGCCCGCATCGAAAAGAAGTGGGAGCGAGCCGGTTTGCGCCTGCCGCGGGCGACCCAAGTCTCGCTCATGCAACAGATGGAGCAGACGGTGCAGCCGGTCGTCACGGCGCTGAAAACGAGCCTGATGCAGAAAGATTACCTCCATCTCGACCCGACCCCGGTGCGCCTGTGCGATCCGGCCCGGCCCGGCGGCACGGTCGAAGCGACGATCTGGGGCTATCGCGCGAAGGACGAACCGCTGTGTTGGTTCCAGTTTGAGTATGAGCGCGGGAAATCTCCGGACCATCCCCATCGGGAGCTGACGGCCGCCAACTTCAAGGGTCACCTGCAAGTCGACGGGGCCGCCGGCTTGAGCGACATTGGCATCAAGGGCCAGGTGATCGCTTTGGGATGCCTGGCGCATTGCCGCCGATACAGTTTCCAGGCCGTGGCCGACGGCGACCAGCGCGGGGAAGTCTACTTGGCGGGTTTCAATAAGATTTTCAAAATCGACCGCATCAGCCGGCGGTTCCGCTTTGACGTCGCGCGCCAGCACGAGTGGCGCCTGCGGTATAGTCTGCCGATCTTCGATCTCTTGGTGGCGATGGCCGAAGGGGAAATCGCCGAAGTGATGCCCAAGACGCTGCTGTGGGACAGTCTCCATTATCTGATCGCGCAGCAGGAATACTTGCGGCGCTGTATCATCACTCCCGGGGCTGAACTGACAAACAACGCCGCGGAAAGAAATCTTCGCCCGCTGAAATGCGGTTTGAAAAACTGGCTCTTCATCGGCCATCCCAAGGCCGGCCCGCGGCTGGCGAACCTCTTTACGCTGGCGGAAAACTGCCGGCAACTCGGCCTGAACGTCGAAGCGTACATCACCGACCTGGTCACCCGGCTCCCAGGGCATCCCGCCAAAAAGATCGCCGAACTGCTTCCGGCCGCGTGGAAACGCGCCCAAGAAAAATTGCTGGCGGCGGTGGATCCGCCCGCGGCTTAAACGTCGGCCGTGGTGGTGGCGGTCTCCCGCCGCCACCACTTCCGCGCCCGGGTCTGTTGCAGATCGATCCCGCTCAGGAGCAGCTGCAACTGCGCCGGGGACATGGGCACCGTCTTCTCGCCAGCCTTGGGCCATTTAAAAGTGCTCGCGGGTAACCGCTTGGCACAGACGTAAAGTCCGCCCTCGGAAAACCAAAACAGTTTGACCAGATTGTGGCGTTTGTTGACGAAACCGAAAACGTCGCCGTTCAAGGGCTGCTCAAAGCCGAGTTCGTGCTCAATCAGGATGTGCAGGCTGAAACCGCGGCGTAAATCCGTCACGCCGGTCGCCAGATAGATCTTCGTTCCGCCGCCGAGGGTAAACATGGGGAGTCAGGCGGTAACCGCCTTCAACACTTGTCCCAGCCACGCTGGATCCACTCCGACCGGCGCTTCGCAGGTCACCCCGCCGGGCAGATGGAGCACGACCTGCGGGGCCGCCGGTGACGGCACGGCACCGGCCCGTCGCAACGGTTCCGTGACGCAAACCTCCGCAAAACGCGCCGCGCCTGCCGCCCGCTCGCCACGCGGTTTTATCCTGCGGCGCCACTGGGAAAAGGTCGGCGCGGCGACACCCATCGCCCGACAAAACTGCGCCTGGCAGACCCCACTCTCCGCAAATAACACCAGATGCTCTGCCTTCTCCGTCGCCGTCCAGCGTCGCCGCCCTCGCCGTTTGCTTTCAGTGACAGCCGTCAGAGACGGCGGCGCAGTTATCGTTGAGACTCTAGGGGCGGGCGGCGTTGCCGGGTTCATCGCCGCGAGAATACCAGCCCACGGGCGCCGCGTCACCACGTGCTAGTCTGACATGTTCCTTCAAGGAACATTGTGGCGGGTCACAAGCTGGAGCAGGTGCGACGCGCTCGGGACGCGGGCTTCAACGTGCCCAAAACGCTCGTGACGCAAGATACCGCGGCGCTGCAAGAATTTTGGAAGGCGTGCGGCGGGAATGTTGTGCTGAAACCGCTTTCAGGCGGATATCTGGAGCGTAAGGAACCGAGCACCGACACCTTGATTTATACGAATTTACTGCGTGAAAAGGACATGGCACGCACGGCAGAAATAGCCAGATGCCCGACGCTTTTTCAGGAGCGGATCGCAAAGGAGGCCGATATTCGCATTACGGTCGTGGACGGCGACCTCCAGGCGGTTGAACTTACCGCTAAGGACAACGACGAGCCCCGCCTCGATATCAGGAGAAACAATATGACGGATGTGGTGCATCGTCGGACGGTCCTGCCGCGTTCGATTGAATCAAAAATTCATCGAATTCTACGATCCTATGGCCTGCGGTTTGCAGCGATAGACATGCTTCGGGATTTTCGAGGAAAGTATCATTTTCTGGAGATCAATCCAAATGGCCAATGGGCATGGCTCGATATGGCTGGCGCGACGAACACGCGTGATGCTCTGATTCGAGCTCTCAAGGCGAGTTAGTCACCGAGACCGTGCCAATCTTTTTCAAGCGCCGCTTGTACCGCGTTTACCTCGGGTTTCGGACTCTGATGGAGGCCTGCGCAACGCGTGCGTTTGTCTGCATCGCTCGAATGGCAACAGGCATCAATATTTCTGCAGCAGACGTTCAGGCTGGCATGTATTTGCGCCAGCGCCGCTCCACGGCTCTGCACATCACGGGGAGAAAAGTAACGAGTGAAACGGTCTCGATTGCAGAAGACCACTTCGAGGAGTCGCGGGACCGGATCGCCAAAGTAGCGGCCAAGGTCGGCACGCTGCTGACGGTGACGAGTATCGCCGTTTCGGGAACACTGACCTCGCTCTCGTTGCTGGGCTTCCCTACGAACTCACTCTTCTACGCTGCGTTTCTCCTGACGCTCCTGGTGTTCTTTTGTACAGGGTGGTTTCTTTTTAAGTTTCTGGGCGTTGGCCGGAGCGCAGTGCCCGACCTCGACCAAGAATTTTTAGATCTCGATACCGGGGAAAAGAAGGCGGCCTATGTTCGGAACCTTTTGTCTGCGGCGAAACAGAACGATGCGCGGAACAATTATCTAGTTGATGTCTACAAGGCAGGAAGGCGCATGAGTGTGCTCTCGTTCGCGTGTGCGTTGGCGCTTCTCGCTCTCGCAGTGAGCGATCACATCGGCCGTGAAGATCGGCTGCTCCTAAAGCTCCGAGCCGATCCGCAGTTGACGGAACTACTTCGCGGCCCCCGTGGCACAATAGGACCCGGTGGACCGCAGGGCAAATCCGGGCCGAAAGGCGACGTCGGCGAGCGAGGTCCCGTTTTCGTCCCCCAATTGCCTCCGAGCCTATTCGAGGAGAATCCTTTTAAGCTCCCTCGGCAATTTGAGCTCAGCAGCCCCGCACGATCTCCTGCCCCGTCGCAGGCGGATTCAAGAATGAGCGATCAACCAAGATGACTACCACGCGATGTGAAGGCGTGCGTTCGAGGTCTTCAGCCGCGATCGATTCGTGCAGCGAAGCTGCTCCTGTCGCGATAGTTTCGCTTTGGTCGAATTCCGCGATATTGGCAATACAGCCAAACGCTGGAGCGAATATTGGCTTGCGGCGGTCGTTGCTGAACGGCGGACGGTGGCGGTGGTCGGAGGTTTTCCGGCGTGGGTGCTGGCCGGCGTGAATTTCGGTCGCCGCAGCCTGGCATCAATCATGCGCTCCTGCGGCACAATAGTCTGCGCAAATGACCGCACAGGCACGGTTCAAGATTTCTTCGCGCGTTTCAATTCCCTCGGCAGAAACGCATCAATCTCATCTTCGGAAAAAGTCAGGTCCTCCTTGGTCTTCAGTGCCTCTTGCGCCTTGAGATAGGCCTTGCTTGTCGTGGCGGGAGCCCCGCTGTAGATTGAGTGCAGCGACGTAAGAAGGGCGTCTCGTTCATGCTGAAGTGATTCGATGGGACGTTCGCCCATGGCAAGGTCCGTCAGCAGCGAAAGATATTTTTCGCGAACCAGCCAAAGATCGCCGGCAGTCTGTTTGTGCTTTTGTGCGAGTTCGCCATGGTCGAAATTCTTCGTGTATGCGTTAAGGGCTAGGAGCGTCGACGAAACCGCGACGCCAAAAATTGCCCCAATCGTCCCAGCACCGAAAACAGCCGCGATGAATCCTCCTGCCGTGAGCGCCGAAAGAACAATCTGCCACAGTTTGATCGTGCCCCACTGTTCCAACAAAATATCGGCGCATTTTTCATGCGTCTTGTGGGAATACACTACGCGGCCGAAACATTCTCTCAGCTGCGCCTCAAGCACCCGGCGGGAGTGTAGCGTGTCGTCAGTCTGGGAATGAGGTTCCATAAATTTCGCGCCATTTGTTTTTTGCAGACCACTCCTCTTTCGCGGCATCGTGGGCAATCGCCTCGACGGAAATATTGTAGCAGCGCTTTGCCTTGTATTGGAAAAGGCCCTTCCCAAAAACGTATGCACCGCTGCCGGGCGCCCTCCAATATTCCTGATTCTCATCCTGCCCAGACATCCATAGGAAAAAGTCGCGGCTCATGTAGTCGTAGTAGAGAAACGACTTGTCCCGGTATTGGTAGTTTTCGATAAACTGATAGGCGAGCGTATCGATGAGCAAGCCGCCGATGGGCACGGACCATTGGCTTTTCCATGCGCGCATCATCCGTGCGAGGTGCACCAGATTGCCGTTGGTCGTTTCGTTACGAACCCGAATCGATTCAATTTCGTTTCGTGGATCTGTCGTGCGCCACTTTCCGCCATCGTTTGAGTCGGGGTGAGTGTAAGTGAAATCTGTGTTGATGAACGCCGGCACGACTTCGAAAGTCATGCCGTCATCAAACGGCACCATGATAACCTGGCCATCGGCTTTTACCTCGGTCACAGCATATGTGTTGGCGATGGACTCCCTCACCGCTTGCAGCAGCGCAGACTGGCCGTTTCCGGCGTGCGAGTCATACTGTTGATAGAGCGCGTAAGGCAGCTGGAAAATCATGTCCAGGTCGCTGATTCCGGCGATGCCGGTGTTGCGACCATAGGAGCCGACATAGAGGCTGTGCGATGATTCCGATGTCGTTTCCCAGAAGTCAGTGTTAAGGCGACGGGTGATACGCCGATACCGATAGGAGATATCGGCGACGTTGCGAATAACCAAATTGTCGCAGAAAGTCGAAAACCAGTCGGCTAGCGGCATAGGAGCGATTTTCCATGAAGAAAGCCTTCAGGAAGACCACACTGCAACGCTCAATGCGTGTCTTCTGCGCCGCCGCGTGTTCGATCAGTTCCGGTGTTTCGCGCCGAAAGAACATGTTTCACCAGACCTCTCGGCCTCGTGCCCGTATTCGCCTCTGGCGGCTTTGGACGTTGCGGCGTATGGGTGCCAACCCGTTGAACTGAGATTTTTGGGGCGAGGAGAAGCCAGGGTGGAGCTACAGCGCCGCCAGTGCCGCGAGTTCCAGAAACTCCTCGAGAATTTCCGGATAGCGGGTGGTGATAAACCGCCGTACCTTGGCGTTGTCCAGAAGCCGCTTCACGTAACGTTGGGTCGCATTAAGGTGGAGCGAGTTCTCCCCAAAGCGATCTTGATGCAGGCGATAGTCGCGCTCCAGCACCTCCATCTCTTTTTTCATCCTGGCGACTTCCTCCTCGGAAACTCCCCGCACCGGTCTTGGTTTGCTGCCGTTGACGAGTAGTTCGGTCGGAGTGCCGACAATGAGTGCCTCGGCATACGCCTTGGTGTAGTTGTTACCCGACCGCATTAACTGGGCCATGTCGACCTGGCGGGCCGGACTGACTTTTCGAAAGAGCCGCAGGGCATTGGCCGTAATCGGCCTATCCTTCAGGAGTTCGACCGCGTCGGCATGAATGCCGTCGAGCAAGTTGAGACTTGCCCTGATCTTCGCGACATCGAAGCCGAGGGCCTTCGCGATCTGCTCCTTGGCGATCCCATTCTCGACGGCACGAAGGATCATGGCGTGTTCCTGAATCAGCGACAACCGGTTGATCTTGTCGTTGTAGGTGAATGCGTCGTCGTCGTTGGCCACGAGGCAGAACGCCTCGGTGCGGCCGAGTTCGAGGAGGGCCTTCAATCGCATGTGGCCGTCGAGCAGGAAATAGACGTCGCGTGATTTCTTCTGGGGATGGACGATCAACGGCTCAATCATGCCAACCTCGCGAATCGAGGACAGGATCGCCCGGTATTTGCCCCAGGCATGGTCGGTTGACTTGACCTGCCGGATCGGGTGAATCGCGCTCAGTGGCAGGGTGACGCCGTTGAGATCGAATGCAGCGTGGACGGTTTGCTTCATGTCGGGTTCTTCGCCCGCTCCGCGAGGAACTTTGGCATCGAATCCAATTTCTCCGCCCGGAGCAGATTGATGTAGTCTTCGTCCGTCACGAGAACCTTGACTGCGGCGGCGGTGGACAACAATCGCACTTCACACAGCTTAGCCTTCCGAACCATCAACTGCTGGCGCTGCGATTCGTTGCGATAGGCGCGAACGAGGCTATCGGTGGTGGTCCGGCGGTTTGTACGGGGCTGGCGTGGGCCATATTTCCGGCCGATGTAGCGCCGCTGATCGAGCACCCGCCTAAAGGCCGACAGCGTCTTCTGGTTCATTTCCTTGCGTTCATACGCCTCCACCAGCAGCTGCTGGGACTCTTCGTCGGTGATGCCGGAAATCCTGACGGCGATGGAGACAGGAATTTTCCCGTGGAGCACCGCTTCCAGGAGCCGCTCTTCTCCGTTCTTCAACATGTTGAGGATGTCCTTCACGTACTCCTCGCCGAGGCCCGTGCGGGCGGCGACGTCAGCGCAGCCATGTCCCTGGCCCCTCATCCATTCGATCATTTGGATTTGATCCAACGCCCGCACCCGGCGGCGTGCGATGTTCTCAATCAGGCTCGCCAGTAAACTGTCGGTCTTTGAGAACGTACTCACCAGCGCTGGGATTTCTGTCTGGCCGAGAGCCTTGAACGCCTCCAGCCGACCCTGACCGCACACAAGGTCAAAGGTCCCCCCACCGTCATCGCCGACTTTTCCGACCGTCACCGTAATCGGCTTCTTGAGTCCGAGTTTGGCGATACTCTCGACGACGCGCTCAAATTTCACTTTGTCGCGAACCCGTGGGTTGATCACCCGGATCCGGTCAACGGGGATCAGCCGCACCTTCATGTCTTTGGCGGTCTTCACGCCGCGTCCTCCACAGCAATGCGCTCCGCCATCTGGAAGAAGAATTCGAGATCGTCGAAACGGTAGCAGTCGAAGCTGGTGTCGTTGTCCTCCGCCAGCCGGAGTCTGGCCTTCGAGAGGTCGATGGCCGGGAAGAGGTAGTAGTCTTTGATGGTTTGATTGGTGGTATCCATACGAACGGCAATGGTCAGATCTGGCCGAAAACCTTCCTCGAACCGCAGCAGCCAGCGCGACGATCCGGTGGCGGTGCGCAGACAGCGCGACAGCACGAGCGATACCGTCAGC
>JBIJCX010000349.1:0-9053 GCA_044344465.1 Opitutaceae bacterium | reverse complement strand
TGGCGTTGAACGTGAACGGCCGCGTCAACAATTCGCCGCGATTCGCCCATGCCGTCGGCACACTTCGGCCCGGCGCGATTCGCGAAGGCTCCGATCCGGAGCCACCGGTCCGGTAGCCAACGAGCCGGCCCCGTTTCAGCCGCACGCCGCCGATCTGCCACATGCGCCCGCGCTCCGCCAGCGCCGTGAGGTTGAAATGGTGGGTCCAGTTGTTGCCCGTATAGTAAATGAACCAGTCGTCACCGATCGCGGCCGGGGTTCCGGCTGCGACGTATCCGACCATGCCGCTGTCCCACGCGCCGGCGGGGCCGAGTGGAATCAGGGGCTCCCGCCGCGGTTCACGCCGCCAGTCCACGCCGTCGTAGCTGTGGGCCAGTTCGACCCACATATGACCGGTCGTCGTGTCATAGATCTGGGCCTGGCCAATGAAGCCGTTCTGGTGCGGCGTCACCGTCATCCCATAGCAAACGAGATCGCGGCCCCGCGGCACTTCCGTCGCACTGTCTTTGCGGCCCATGCTGACGGTGCCTTGCGCGGGCGCGTCGGCCTCGTCGGTGTCGAACACGACCCGCTCGTTATCCCAATGGATCAAGTCGGTGCTCTCGATCCGCGACAGGAGTGAGCGCACGCCCAGCGGCCCGGCCCGGCGGCCGTCGGGCCGGGCCGACGGCCGGATGTAGATGGCATAGCGCCGGGTGCGCGGGTCGTAATGAAAATTGCAGTACGTGTCGCTCGAGGGCGTGAGCGGATTCTCCGGGTAGGCGTTCCAGTGCAGGCCGTCGTCGGACCAGGCCAGGGAAAGCCCGCTGCCGCGTTTCGGCACGCTGGTCCCAAAGAGCGCGGTGTAGCGCCCGCGGGCGTGCGGGACGGGTTGGCGGGTGGCATCGAGGATGCAGAAGCCGGAGCAGCCGGTTGGTCCGCTCAAGGGCACCCCGCGGGCGTCGATCTGATTCATGCCGATGACGATGTTGTTGCGGCGGGAGCCCCTGAACTCGCACAAATCCAGCACCGGTTGTTCAAAATGGCGCCCGTCGGCCGACACGGCATAGCGAATGACCTTGTCGTAGCCGAGGAGCGTGCCGTTCGGGTTTTCCTTCCGGTGCGGCGAGGCATAATACATCACCAAACCGTCCTTGGTCGGCAGCACCGTTCCCATCGCCGAAGCCGGGTTGGCTCCCCAGCCCGGATCCTTGTCTCGCGCGCTCTTCACGCGCGGAGTGCCCTCATCCTCCCGTTCGCGGGCGGGGCCGTCCGACTTCGTCTCCGTCACGCTGATCGGACGGCGGCTCGCGTCGGCAATGACCGGTTCCGGCGAAACCTGCTCCGGCTGGAACACCTTGCGGGTGAGAAAATACGTGTGCTCGACCCAGCGCCGATCGAGGAAGTCCACCTGGGAATTAGCATTACCCTGGAGCGTGGCGTCCATTTCGGATCCGCTCGCGGGCGCAGGCGCAGGCGCGCTCGTGCCGGACGCGGCGTGGGCGCCGGGCAGCGCGACCAGGCTCGCGCTGCCAACCAGCGACGTCTGTACAAAGGATCGGCGCGTAAGGGTCTTCATTTGGGCCATGGCGAAAGCAGTGTTAATGAGGTTGGACCGTACCCGGTCGGAGCGAAACCGATCGGTTAACAGATTAATCCGACAATTTCGTCTCAGCTTTAGAACTATGAATGTGACAGGCAGGATAAAGCGGGTACGTGCGCCTCGACTTAGAATTCCCCTTTCATCCCTACGACCAACTTAGTACCAAAATGCTGGTACCTCGACCACATGGCGTATTCCGGCGTGTCCGGGTTATGCGTCCGCTGCACGTCCTTGAACCCGTCACCCAGAAAGTCACTTAGCGTGCCGTAAACCGTCAAGTGCTTGGAAATCTGATATTCCCCGGTCAATGTAGGTCTGGTCATTGCAGCCTGCCAGACATAGGTGTCTGGTGGGTTCGTAGCGCTGGCTGCGACCGGTGTCCGGCGTGTTTCCCCCTGATCGGAGATGGTAAATTTCACCAGGTATCGAGGCCGGATAAAGTTCACGCCATAACTCAGCGTGCGGGGGTTAAAGCCGGTGAAATCCGCCTCATTCGAACCTTCCACCTTCAAGTGGGTGAGGTTGACAAACACCTGAAGTCCGCGCGCCCAATGCGGCAGGAAGGTGAGCGACTGCCGGTATGTGAATTCCAATCCCCGGACCCGGGCATCGCCGGTGTTCATCTGAGTGACAATATCATAGTCCAAATAACCTCCATCTTGCGGAATTCCGTACAAGGCCAGCAGCGCCGGCGTCGCGGCGGTCTGGCTGGCGCCGAAGAAATTCTGGAGATCCTTCTGAAACACCCCGATCGACCCGAATCCATTCTTGATGAAATACGTGTCTAAGGTGAGGTCATAACTGTTCGCGGTCCAAGGCTTCAAGCCTGTGTTCACAACGGTGATTCTCCGGGTGGCGGATGCTGGATCGGAGTAATTGGTCCCAGGAATGATCAAGCTGAGATCGGGACGACCGATCGTGCGGGCATAACCCACCCGCACCAGAATCTTTTCTGTAAGGCTATAGGTAGCGTTGAGGCTGGGGAAAAATCCATCATAGTCGCGCTCGGCATGCACAGCACGCTCGCTGTATCTCAGCTTGCTCCGCGCGAGAGCGTCCGTGGTGATTAGGGTCGGCTGTCCATTGGAGCCCAACACAAGTTTGCCGCTGGCATCCTTGACATACTGCGCGCTCGGATCATCGAGCGGCCCCCATCCTTTGTCATCTGTCAGTTCATAGCGGACTCCGGTCACTATCCACAAACGGTTCTTCATCAGCTTCAGATCCGCCCGCAGATAGCCACTGTAAATACTTTCCTGCAAATATTTGGAGTTGGTCACAGCCGTCTGATGAGCGGTCGGTTCATTCAAGACAAAATACTCCGGATTGCGCTCATACACCTGATAGACCTTGTGTCCGGTAATCCATTGCACCTTACTGCCGAAAGCCAAAGGGGTGTCGGCGGAATAGACAGGGTCCACCGCTCCGTATAGTCCTGCCAGTCTATCGCCTATCGGCACGCCCGGTCGAAACGTATAGCTGAGACTTGGCAGCCGCTGGTCGTAGTCCATCCGGCGCAGAGAAGTGCCGACCTTAAGCGACCAAGGAATCGAAGCGCCAAATTCTCGTTTCAGGTTTAAGTGGATTTCCTTCAGTTTGTTGGTGTAGGCGCGCGGAACCGAGGTCGCACTATTGATGGTGTAGGCGTTTCCATCAAATATATCAACCGGGGCGCCACTGCGATTGGCAACCGTGAAGGACGTCGGCAAAATACTTTGCCAGGTATCGCCGGAACCGTCGATGCCCTCACCCCGAATGACGAGGTTCGTGATAGTCGCGGCTACCGAGCCGAAATAGCCGTTTGCCATGTCATTAAATTTCGTATCCGTCTCGGAGTAATTCGCGCGCAGATCGCCGGACCAGACATCTCCGGCATACCCATACTTGAACGCGGCCACCATCACTTTGCTTTGGTTCTCGGTATTGGTGCCGAGGGTCTGCGTAAGCGAGCCCACGCCGTTGCTTGTGCCTTGGGTGTGGTTGGCGTCGCCCGTGGCTCCGGTCCCGTAATTCACCGTCACGCGATTTCCGGCGCTGCTCGAGTTTCGGTTTCGATATTGAACACTCGTGCTAATGGCGTGTTTGCCTCCCAGTCTCCAGTCGAATCCAACCCTTGCGTTCTCGGTTAGCACTAAATTCGGCGCGGTGCCAAAAATGAAGGTCCTTTGGACGAGTTGCACCCGATCCCACCCCGGAGTGGCGGAGTCGGTGTTGATGTAGTTGAGCTGACGTGAGGCTCCGACCGTGATTGCCAGCGACTTGCTGATGGGATGCATATACGTCAGATCAAGGTTGGGATTGATGAGGCGTGCGGTCAGATAGGGATACGGTCCATTGATTTTCCCAAATCTCGTGTACCCGGAATCGGTTCTTGAGAGTGAATGGAGATTGTAGGTGAAGAGCGGCTTGCTTTTTTCAAACCCGGACTTGCTGATGACATTGACTGATCCACCCAAGCCCGTGGCAGGCATGTCGGGCGTGGGGACTTTCGTCACCTCAATCCGTGAGATATTGCTTACCGGAACGATGTACGCTGAGTTTCCCCTGCCCGCCCCCCAACTTGTGACGGCGTTACCGTCAATCGTAACATCGGTATCGGGCATTCCACGGACCTGAATTCCCGCCGCTTCATATCCGGAATAGGTTACGCCCACTCCGGGAAGGAATTGGAGGAAATCAGCGATATTCGCGCTGGTCCCATGAGGGTATTCGTCATAGGAGACGACATTCTTGATGTTCGGCGCATTGCGCTGCTCGTTGATCGCCAGTGCCTGCGCAGTCATTTCCCTGTCCTCGATGACGACGAAATCTGCCATCTGGACAACTTCCCCCTCCACTGCGCCAAGGCGTTGCAGTTCGAAGTTGCGTTCGACGGACTGGCCCGGTTGGACGCGGACGAGTTCGGCTTTCTCGCCGAGTCCGATATAGGCGACGCGCACCCGCACTTCACCGGCCGGAATACCGGAAAGCCGATACGCGCCGTTCTGATCTGTGACGGCCTCATGCGTGCTGCCTTCGATCGCAATGCGCACGTTGGGGAGGTAGGAACCGGTGATCCCGCTGATCACGCGGCCCTCAATGGCTCCGGTTGTTCCCGGGGGTGGCTCGGAGCTTCCATCGCCGGCCGGGCCGCTGGCCGAAACCCCGGCCGCCGCCCGGTCACCTGCCGGACGGCCTTGGGCTTTTTTTCCCGCGTTGGACAGGGTTGATTCCCGGCGAACGCTCAGCGAGTTCGAGTTCTTTCCCTGCACGGCGACCAGCCCTGTACCTGACAGCATCGCGTCGAGCGCCGCCCGGGCCGTCATTTCTCCGCGCACGGCGTTCGTGCGGACGCCCGCCACGGCGTCGGTGGGAAACAGCACTTCGATGCCGGATTGTTCGGAGAGACGCTTGAGTGAATTCTCCGCTCGATCCGCCGGGAGGTTGAAATCCATCCGGGGCGCATTAGCGCCCAAGGCGGAACAAGGCCCTGCGACGATCAAAGCAACAACAGCCAGGCAAGCGACACCAGTTCGCCGCCAAGCACCAACGAAGGATGGGTTCGTCATATGCTGATGACGAAACAGCCGGAGCGATCTGTTACGGAAATCGTGATGGGGCGCAAAATTTCCGGGAAGCAAGGGCGGGCCTCATGGGCAGGCGTGCCGGACCGGCCGTGGCGGGGAGCTTCAGACCGCGCGCGCCGTACATTGGCCTTGCGCCGCGCGGACTGAAGCACCGCGCTACCCACGGCGTCCGCCGGGAGTTCGGTCGCGGCATAAGGCCGCAGTGGTACCGCAGGGAACCGGCCTCGACGGAGTTCGGCCCTCCACGATCAGGAAACGAAACCCGGCTCCGGGTCTACTTGGCACTGGCCGATTTCATCTGGCCGGATTTCGCGCGGATGAGCGCGGCGAGAAATTTGGCGGTCTCGTCGCCGATGACATGATAGCCGGCAAGATTGGGATGCCGGTCGCCGAACCAGCCCGGGAGATCCCCGAAGTGCGCGTCCAGCCGGTTGTCGAGGACCACAACCATCGGCCCCAGCCGCTCGGCCGTGGCGGCGTCAGGCGGGGGAGTTTTCATTTCACGGCCCGGAGTGACGAACGGCTTCACGAACGCGTGATATTGCTTGGGAATTTTTCCGAGCGGGAAGCGGCGGTAATTGAGCATGTTCGGCCCCTTGGCCTGCTCCTGCGCGTAACGGGGATAGATGTCGAAGAGGGTCAGCTTTTCTTCCGCCGCGACCTGCCGGACGAGATCGTTCATGCGTTTCGCTTTCGGCGCGTCGGCCTCGAGATCGGCGTTGAGGGGAATCGCCGTCATCGGAATGAGCGTGGCGGCCGGATGATCGCGCCGCAGGCGGGCGATGAGTTCGCGGAAATCCTTCGGATAGTTGACGTCGAAGTTCTCGCGTTTGCTCACATCGTTTGGTCCGTAACGGATGAAGACATAATCCACCCCGGGCAATTTCGACGCGACCTTGTCGTAGCGCCCCGAATCGAGCAGCCGCCGGATGAATTCGCCGCTCAGGCCGAGGTTAATCACCTGGCACGGCGGCAGGTCGCCTTCCGCCGCGAGCAACTGTTCGATCACCTGCTCCAGATGCGGTCCCGGGGGCACGAGCCGGCGCGGAATGCTGCCCTCGGTCGTGCTGTCGCCGAGGAGGACGATTTGAAGTTTGCCGTCATGCGTGGCCCGGGAGGTCGCGGGACTTGCGACGAGCCAGGCGAGCGTACAGAGCAAGAACGGAAGAAGCGGGCGGGGTTTCATGCGGGTGACGGTGGAAAATTACGGACGGGAAAACGGCGGAGCACGGTTGTACTACCGAGCCTTCATTAAGGCGATCTCGGTGCTGCTCCGCGGTACGGAGTTGATGCCGAATGCGCTCTCCAAAAGGTCGACGAACGCCGTGGTATTATCGGCGCGGAACAGTCCGCTGACACGAATAGATGAAATTGCCGGGTCCTCGATCACAAAGCGGAGGCCTTGCCGATGCTCGGCGTGTCGATTCAGCAAGGCGACGGCTTCGGCCAGCGGAGTACCGCTAAACTCCAAACGCGGAGCGCGCCAGCTCAGCCGTTCGGCCATTTCCGACCCGGGAATCTCGATCACCGCGGGAGCCGTCGCATTCAAGCCGATCACGGCGCGCTCGCCTGCCGTTACGAGCGTCGAAATCAGATTCGGATCCTGCAACGCATTGCTGGGGCCTCGCCCGGCGGGCGGCGTCGTCGCGGGTCGGAGCGGTTTGTCCACGGCCACCCGCCCTTCCGTCACGAGGACTTCAACCGTCTCGTGGCCGAGTTGGACCGCGAAGGCCGTGCCGACCGCGCGAACCTCGATCCCGCGCACGTTCACCACGAAGGGACGGGCGGGATCTTTTTGCACCTGAAAATGCGCCTCGCCCCGGCGCAGCTCCACCCGCCGGACGGCAGGGCTGTAATCGGCGTGGATCTCAGCGCCGTCTTTGAGTTCGACCATCGTACCATCCGGGAGAATCTGCCGGGAAGGTGAGACAATTTTGGCCGTCGCGGTTTGCGCCGCCGGGTCGGTGATTCGCTCCCGCGGGAAATTCCAGGCCGAAATCGAGATGAGCAGGATCGCCGCAACTCCGACGGCGGAAAGCAGGGAGCGGCGGCGCTGCCCTTCTTTCAGGGTCGTCAATTCCTGCAGCAATTCGTCCGCCGCGCCCGCCTGCACGGGGCCGTCGAGGGTCGCCCAGGCCGTGGCGTAACGGTTGAGCGCCGCCTCGTGCCGGGGATCGGCGCGGAGCCAGGACTGAAAATCGGCCTCTTCCCCGGCACTGAGACCGGCATCGCGACGCGAGACCCACCCGGCGGCCGCTTCATCGATTGCGGCATCCGGCTCGAGCGGGTCACGTTCGCCCTTGGCCCCATCATTGGTCTCGCCTCGTCGTTTCATCGCTCGACGCCGTGTCGGCGCAGAAAGTCCTCGATCCGTTTCACGCCCCGCAGCACCTGCACCTGCACGGTCTGTTCGGAAATCCCCAGCATTCTGGCGATTTCTTTCTGCGGGAGGCATTTGATTTTTCGCAGCACCACGATTTCCCGACAGCGGGAAGGCAAGGCGTGAATGGCTTGGGCCAGTAACACCAATTCCTCCCGGCAGAACGCGACTTCGGCAGCATCGGGCCTTTCATCTAAGACGGTCAAGGTGGCCAAATCTGTTACGCCTCCGATGGGAGAAATCGTATTGCGACGCAGCAGATCCACCGCCAGATGCCGCGCGATTTGAAATAGAAACGCCTTGGCCGAACGAATCGGGCTGGTCGCATGGGATTTCCAAATCCGAAGAAAAGACTCCTGCACCAGATCGTCCACGTCTCGCACGGCCGGAAAAGTGCCATGCAAATACGACCGCAGAATCGGCTCGTGCGGTTGCACCTCGCTGGCAAACCAGTCTTCCGGACTACGTACGGACGAGGTGCCGTTCGGGTTGGGGGCAGGCGGGCTCACGGGCGGGCGGGGCGGATCAGACCGTCGATACCGTTCGGGGCGGATGGACTTGGAGGCAAGTGGAAAAGCATCAATCCAATGCTGACATGTCCGCAACAAGATGACCGGGCATCCCGGGTACACTGATTCCAAATCGCTTTAAGGATGAGCCGATTTTTGTAGGGGCGTCGCTTGACGACGCCCGCGGGCGCCGTCGAGCAGCGCCCCTACAGTGCGAATCCTGCGGCACACGGTTAAGCTCAACTTGAACGCGAATTGGAATGAGTGGATTGATATAACGGCCGTTTTCGGGCTTCACGCAAAGGACAGGCCGAACACCGTGGCCGATTCCAGGTGCAGGCGGAGCCGGATCGTCCGGCCGCGCAGGCTGGCAACCGAGGCACCGGCACCGAAGGCGAGAGGGAGCCTGACGTCGTCCTGCTGCAACGCCACCGCCTGGTCTCGGCTGAAACCGGGGAGCGACTTGCCATTGGCATCGCAGATCTCCGCGATGACCCGGCCACGGCCGGCATCAGCGTTGAGTTGGATCCCGGTGGCGTTGAACGTGAACGGCCGCGTCAACAATTCGCCGCGATTCGCCCATGCCGTCGGCACACTTCGGCCCGGCGCGATTCGCGCAGGCTCCGATCCGGGGCCACCGGTCCGGTAGCCAACGAGCCGGCCCCGTTTCAGCCGCACGCCGCCGATCTGCCACATGCGGCCGCGTTCCGCGAGGGCCGTGAGGTTGAAATGGTGGGTCCAGTTGTTGCCCGTATAGTAAATGAACCAGTCGTCACCGATCGCGGCCGGGCTTCCTGCCGCCACGTATCCGACCATGCCGCTGTCCCACGCGCCGGCGGGGCCAAGTGGAATCAAGGGCTCTCGCCGCGGTTCCCGTCGCCAGTCCACACCGTCGTAACTGTG
The DNA here is from genome assembly GCA_044344465.1 of Opitutaceae bacterium. Taxonomy (GTDB): domain Bacteria; phylum Verrucomicrobiota; class Verrucomicrobiia; order Opitutales; family Opitutaceae; genus ER46. The sequence continues at coordinate 113 of JBIJCX010000349.1, read as the reverse complement.
GGCCAGTTCGACCCACATGTGGCCGTTCGTCGTGTCGTAGATCTGGGCCTGGCCAATAAAACCGTCCTGGTGCGGCGTCACCGTCATCCCGTAGCAAACGAGATCGCGGCCCC
>JBIJCX010000109.1:0-23372 GCA_044344465.1 Opitutaceae bacterium | reverse complement strand
GCGAGAGATCGTACTTCGCCGTTTCGAGGTCGACCTCGAGCGCCGCTGCGGTGAGCCCCGGCAGGCGCAACGCGTCGAGCGGCGCATTCTGCAGTGCAAACATGATCTGGAACAGCGGCGTGTGGCCCAGCGCGCGTCCGGCCTGCAATTCCTGCACGAGTTTCTCGAACGGCACATCCTGGTGCGCGAAGGCCTCGAGCGCCGTCGTGCGCACGCGGTGCAGGAGGTCGCGGACCGTCGGATCGCCCGCGAGATCGAGCCGGAGCGGCAGCGAGTTCACAAAGAATCCCACCAGCGGTTCAGTTTCACCGCGCGTGCGCCCGGCGACCGGTGTGCCGATCACGAGATCGTCCTGCCCGGTCCAGCGGCGCAGCAACACCGCAAATCCGCCGAGCAGCGTCATGAACAACGACACCCCCGCGTGCCGCGCCAGGTCGTGCAGGGCGCGGGTCACGTCGGGCGCAATCGAAAAGCGCTGCGTGCGCCCCGCCGCCGTCAGCACCCGCGGACGCGGCCGGTCCGTCGGCAACGACAGCACCGCCGGCGCACCCGCCAGCGTCCGCTGCCAGAATCCGACTTGCTCCGCCAGCACGTCACCTTGCAGCCAGTCGCGCTGCCAGACCGCAAAATCGGCATACTGTACCGGCAACTCCGGCAACGACGGCACCGCCCCCTCCGCGAAGCCCGCGTAGCAGGCGGAGAACTCCCGGCTCAGCACCCCGAGCGACCATCCGTCGGCAACAATGTGATGCAGCGTCAGCAGCAGCACGTGATCCTCCCGCTGAAGTGAAAACAACACCGCGCGCCAAAGCGGACCGGTCACGAGATCGAACGGTCGCCGCGCCTCGTTTACCAGCGCCCCGGCCAGCGCCGCCTCATCCCGCACTTTCTCCTCACGCCAAGCCCTGAACGGCCCGGGGTGGATAACCTGCATCAGCTCGCCCTCCTCCACCGCAAAGGTTGTCCGCAGGATCTCATGCCGCACACCGATCGCAGTGAGGGCCTGCGCCACCGCGGCGCGATCGAGTGCGCCCGTCAGACGCACCGCGAGCGGGATGTTATAGCGCGCGCTGCCCGGCTCGAGACGATCGAGGAACCAAAGCCGCTGCTGGGCAAAGGAGGCCGGGGCGACAGAAAGTTCGGCAGAGGGCAAACTCACAGCGTCGACGTGGTTGCCGTGGCCGCCGCGGCCTGGCGCGGCCGCCGCCCGGTCCGGTTGATGGCAGGAATGCCCGCTCTTGCCGGCGCCGCCGCCCGCAGTTGCCCGTCGATGACGGCGGCAAACGCGCCCGCGGTCGGCGCTTCAAAGACATGCCGGAGCGGCAGCTCGACCCCAAACCTCTCGCGCACCCGCGACACGAGTTGCGTGGCCAGCAATGAATGGCCGCCCAGGGCGAAGAAATCCTCCGTCATGCCCACCCGCTCCCGTCGCAAGACGGCGGCAAAGATCCCCGCAACCTTTTCCTCGGTCACGGTCCGCGGCGCCGTGAACTCCGCTCCGATCCTCCCGGGGCCCTTCTCAGGTTCCGGCAGGGCGCGTCGATCCACTTTCCCACTCGGGGTGAGCGGCAGCGCGGGCAATCCGACAAAATCCGCCGGCACCATGTAGTCGGGCAACGTGGCGCGGAGGGCGCGCCGCAGTTCGCCGAAATCCAGCGCCACCCCGGCCGTGGCGACCAGGTAGGCCACCAGCGTTTTTTCGCCCGCACCCGCCTCACGCACGGTCACGACCGACTCCCGCACCCCCGGCTGACGCACGAGCGCCGCCTCAATTTCGCCCAACTCAATGCGGAAGCCGCGAATCTTCACCTGGTGATCGATCCGTCCGAGATATTCGAGGGCGCCGTCGGGCAGCCAGCGCGCGAGATCGCCCGTCCGGTAAAGCCGCGCGCCGGGTGCGCCAAAGCGATTGGGAATGAATTTCTCCGCCGTCAGGTCCGGCCGCCGATGATAGCCGCGCGCCAGTGCGATGCCGCCGATGTGCAGCTCGCCGGCAACCCCGACCGGCACGGGTTCCCCTCGCATATCGAGCACGAACAACTGGGTCCGCGCGATTGGCCGGCCAATCGGCACGGCCGGCCGCGCGCCGCCGCGTTCACAACGCCAAAACGCGACGTCGACCGCAGCCTCCGTCGGGCCGTAAAGATTGTGCAGCTCCGCGGGGTGACGCGCAAAGAACCGCTCCTGCAAATCGACCGACAACGCCTCGCCACTGCTGAAAACCTGCCGCAACCCCGTGCACCGCGCGATCCCGGGTTCCTCCACAAACACGCCGAGCATCGACGGCACGAAGTGCATCGTTGTCACCTGTTCGCGGGCCGCGAGATCAGCGAGATAGGCGGGATCCTGGTGTCCGCCGGGTCGTGCGAGCACCAACCTCGCGCCCGCCAGCAACGGCCAGAAAAATTCCCATACCGACACATCGAAACTGAACGGGGTCTTTTGCGCGACCGTGTCGGCCGGCGTCAGTCGATACGTGGCCTGCATCCATTGCAGCCGGTTCACGATCGCGCGGTGCGTGTTGCCCGCGCCCTTCGGCCGCCCAGTCGAACCGGACGTATAGATCAGGTAGGCCAGATGATCGGGCGTGACTCCGGTGGCCGGCGCCTCGGTCGTCTCGCGCGCCACCTCGGGCCAGTCCGCGTCGAGCGACAAGATCTTCGGTCGCCGGGGGGAAGAGTCTGCTTGCCCGCGATGCGAATCGCCCGACGACGAACCATCCTCGCCATCGCCGGCCAGCAGGCTCCGGCATTCGGCGGCAAACTTCTCCTGCGTCAGCAACACCGGCACCGCGGCGTCCTCCAGCATGAACGCGAGCCGCTCGCGCGGATAAGCGGGATCGAGGGGCACATAGGCGCCGCCCGCCTTCAGCACGCCCAGCAGCGCAACCACCAACTCGATCGACCGCTCGGCGCACACGCCGACCAAGGTGTCGGGCTGCACGCCCGCCCGGCGCAACCAGTGCGCCAGCTGGTTCGCCCGCCGGTCGAGTTCGCCGTAGGACAGCGTCACACCCTCGAACGTCACCGCCGGTGCTGAAGGCGTAAGCGCCGCCTGCTGCATCAACAGCTCGTGCAGGCAAAATTCCAGCGGGAATTTCGCCGCCGTGTCGTTCCAACCCTCCACGACGCACTTGCGCTGCGTCGCGTCAATCAGCGGCAATTCGTCAATCCGCACCGTCGGCTCGGCTGTGACGGCGGCGACAATCGCGGTGAAATGCCCCATCAGCTGCGCGATGAACCATCCGTCGTACATTCCGCCATGGTAGACCACCACGCCCGCGATGCGGCCGTCCGCCTCGGCCTGCAGGGCCAGGTTCAGATCGTAGCTGCCGTAGCCGATGTTTGGATCGACGAGCTGTACTGAAACGCCGTTGCCGCAATCGAGAATCGGCAGCGGCGCCTCGTCGTGGCCAAAGTGCACATCAAACAGCGCATGGCGGCTCAAGTCCGGCTCCGGCTTCAAGGCCCGCACGAGCAACTCGAAGGGCAGTTCCTGGTGTTCGCGCGCCTCACGGAGCGTTCTCGTGGTCTCGGACAGCAGGGTGAGAAAATCCGGGTTGCCGCCGAGATGCTGGCGCAACACCGCGAGATTGGCCACCGGACCGACCAGCCGTTCCGCCCCGGGTTGCCGGCGGCAGGGCAGACTCGTGCCAAGCACGATCTCGTCCTGGTTCGCGTAACGATGCAGCAGCACTTGGAACGCGGCGAGCGTCACGGCGGCAGGCTCGGAGTTCTCCCGGGCCGCGAGTGCGCGCACCGCACCCGCCATGGTCGCGTCCCAGACAAAGGTGTGGCGTGCCGCCGCGAACCCGCGCACCGCCGGACGCGGCCGGGCCGTTGGCAATTCGAGCTGAGCCAGCCGACCCCGCAGCTGCCACTTCCAATAAAAGAACAGCGGCTCCAGCGCATCCACCGCCAGCGCACGCTGCCACTCGGCATAGTCGCTGAACTGCAGCTCCGGCACCGCCCTTGCCACTTCGGCGCCCTGACTCACGGATGTGGGCCCAGCCCGCAGGATCTCCGCCAGTTCCGTGGCCAGCGTGCGCAGCGAAGGCTTGTCGCACACCAAATGATGCAGCGTGACGGTGAGCAGAAACTCGTCGCCACCCCCAAACCGCACCAACGCGGCCCGCACGAGCGCGTCCGTCGGAACGGAAGGCGGCCGGCACGCGTCGGCCAGCACGCGCTCGAGCGCCGCTTCCTGGCTCATCGCGCCCAGATCGATTTCCGCGCAGGCGATGTCGGTGGCATCCTCAATCACCTGGATGGCCGTTTCGCCCTCCGTGACGATTCGCGTCCGGAGCGCCCCGTGACGCGCGGCGAGCACCCGCAGCGCCTCCGTCACGCGGTCGCGCCCGAGCCGGCCCCGACCCCGCAGCAGCAGGAGCAGGTGGTGACAGTTCGGCGACACCGGAAAATCGTGGCCGTTTTCGAAACGGTCGAGGAACCAAAGACGCTCCTGATGAAAGGAGAGGGCGCATTTCATGCAGCTTGAATCAGAAAGTTGGAGCGTTTGTCGAACGGCTGGCAAGTCGGGGCAACGATGCCTCCGCTTCCAGTCGCAAGTCCGCCAATCGGGTCGTCGGCGCCGCGACCGCCGCCGCGAGCAAAGCGCGGAAGCGCGCGGCGAAGCGTTGTGCGGTCCGCTCGGCAAAAATATCCGTGTTATAGATCAAATAGCCGCGCACGCCGTCCGGCTTTTCCCAGAGATAGAGATCGAAATCCGACCGGGCCGGTCCTTCCGGCAGCTCCCAGGGTTCGAGGGTCATACCCGCCGGCACGGCCGCGGGCGGCGTCGCATTCTGGAAAATCAGCATCGCCTGGAATAGGGCGGACCGCGCGGGGTCGCGGGCCGGACGCACGGCTTCCACGACCTGCGCGAACGGCAGCTCGGCATGCGCGTAGGCGGCCAGCACCGTCCCGCACACTCGCTCCAGGAATCCGGCAAACGTGGGATTGCCCGCGAGGTTCACCCGCAGCGCGAGCGGATTGATGAAGCAACCGATCAACGGCTCGAGTTCATGTTGATCGCGCCCGGCGATCGGGCAGCCGACCACGACCTCGTCCGCCGGCGCAGTCCGCCCCAGCAACGCCGCATAACCCGCCAGCAGCGTCATGAAAAGCGATCCACCCTGATCCCGGCCGAGCTTTTCCAGTCGCGCCGTGAGATCGGCGCCGAGGTCGACCGCGAGTTTGCGGCCCCGAAAACTCTGCGCCGCCGGACGCGGCCGGTCGGCTGGCAACTCGAGTACGGGCAACCGGCCTCCGAGCTGGCGGCGCCAGTAAGCCACCAGCTCGTCGCGTCGAGACCCCGTCAAGCGCGCGCGCTGCCAGACGGCAAAGTCGGCGTATTGCACCGGCAGCGGCGGCAGGTCGGGTGCTGTGCCCCGCACCAGCGCACCATACGCCGCGACGACCTCGCGCACGAGCACGCCCGACGACCAACCGTCGAACACGATGTGGTGCACGACAAACATCAGCACGTGATCGTCCCGGCCCAGCCGCATCAGCCGGGCCCGCCAGGGTGGACCTTCGGAAAGTTCGAAGGGTTGGGCCACGAACTCCGTCGCCCGCGGCAGGAACTCCGCCGCCGCGATCTCCTCAACCGCCAACTCCACGGCGAACGGCGGCAGGATTTCCTGCCGGGCTTCGCCCGCCCGTTCGACCAAGCGCGTGCGCAACACCTCATGCCGCCGCACCACTGCCGTCAACGCGCCGGCCAGCGCGCGCGCGTCGACCGGTCCGCGCATCCGCCACGCGCCAAATTCGTTGTAGTGCACACTCTGCCCCGTCATCCGATCGACGAGCCACAGCGCCTCCTGGGCAAAGGACAGCGGCCCCAGGCCGTGCCGTGGCACCGGCCTGAGCCTCGGCTCGTCCCGCGCGGCCAGTCCCGCGGCCAGCCGCTGCGCCAGTCCGGCCACGGTTGGCGTTTCGAAGAAGCCCGCCAGCGTCAACTCGGACCCGCGCCCGCCCCGCAACCGCGCCAGCACCTGCGTCGCCAGCAACGAATGTCCGCCGAGCTCGAAAAAATTGTCGGCCACGCCGATTTCCTCGAGCCCGAGCAGCTCACGCCAGATCTCCGCGATCTGTTCCTCGGCTGGATCGCGTGGCGCGACGAATGCCTCCGCGAGTGCCGGACGCGGATGCCGCTTCGCCGCGATCGCGACGGCCAGGGCGGGCCCGGGGTCGGAATCCGTGCGCCACAGGGCGGCGCGCCGTTTTGCGAGATCGTGGGTCGAAACGATCACATGCGGTGCGCCGCAGGCCAGGGCCCGGTGGAAAACCTCCACGCCTTCCGCATTCGAAATTCGCCACGCCCGTCGCTCCATCGCCTCGGGCCCCAATTCCCCGCCGGCCTTTTTGCGCGCCGCCATCCCGGCTTCGCGCCACGCGTCCCACGCGATCGACAAGACCGGAGCACCCCGGCCATTTTGCTCCGTGGCATACGCGTCGAGAAACGCGTTGGCCCCCGCATAGTCGGCCTGGCCAAACTCGGCAAGCTGGGCCGTGAGCCCCGACATCAACACGAGGAAATCCAATGGCGTCGCTCCCAACACCCGCTGGAGGGCGCGCGTCCCGGCCACCTTCGGCGCCAGCACGGAGGCCACTTGGGCATCCGTCCGTCGTACCAGCACGCCGCCACCCGCCACGCCGGCCGCATGAATCACGCCGTTAAGACTGCCGAACCGCGATCCCACCTCGCCAACCAGCCGCCGCAGCGCCGTCTCGTCGGTCACGTCCACGGCCGCGATCATCACCTCGGCCCCCAGCGCGCGCAGCGCCGTGAGCCGCGCCTGTGCCTCCTCGTCCGGGCCCGAGCGGCCGATGAGCACCAGTCGTGCCTTCACGCGCCGGGCCAGATCCTCCGCGAGCACCAGTCCCATTCCACCCAGCCCACCCGTAATCAGATAGACGCCGCGTTCGCGCAAAGGCGAATTCCCGGCCCCCTTGATGCGCACCGGCTCGGTCGTGTGGACCCAACGCTCGCGCCCCCGCAGCGCCACAAACTCTTCCGTTCCGCCGCGCGCCTCCACCAACACTGCGCTCACCAGCGCGTCGACATCCGCCACCGGCCACACCACATCGATCACGCGCGTCGCCAGACCGGGCACCTCCTTCGGCAGCACGCGCGCGGGCCCAAGCAGCAGCGCCTTCTCTGGCTGGAGCGGTTGCTCATGCGCGAAGGCGTGCAGGCCGTTGACGACCACGGTCAGGCGCGCGCCCGCCGGAAGCCGGGCACCGGCCAGCGTCCGGGCCAGTGCGAACAACGCGTTGAACCCAGTCTCGCCCTCCCCGGTGGCCACGTTGCCCAGCGAAACGATCCACCGCGGCGATCGGCCGGCGCGGTCCAGCGCACGCAACGCCGCACTGCCGTCTTCGCCCGGCTTCGTCTCGCTCACCACCGCGCCCGCCGCCCGCAGTCGCGCGACCATTTTCGCCGCGAGGCCGGCGGCGTCGGCCAGCACGAGCCAGTCCCCATCCGTCACCGCGGGAAGATCCACCGGGGCGAGCGCTCGTCGCCAGGAGGGCAAATAGAACCAGTCGGCGAGGTCGGCTCGCTGCGTCAGCTCCGACTGAACGGAGGCGAGTCCCCGTCCGCCGCCACCGTCCACCGCCGACGCCGCCTCGATCCAGTAGCGCTCGCCCTCGAAGGGATAGGTCGGCAAGGGCACGCGGCGCCGATCCGCTCCGTCAAGCATCGCCGCCGAGTCCTCCGATTTTCCCTCGCGCCACGCCCGGCCCGCCGTCCAGAGCGCGCGGGCCGGCCCGTCCGGCGGCGCGGCGGGCACGCGGTCGAAGGAACCGTCGGACGCGCGCAGCGCCGCGGCGGCGCCGCGCGCGTCCCGCGCCAGCACGAATCCACGTTCGGCGAACGACCGGCGACCCACCGCCAGCGTCCAGGCGACATCCGCCAGATTCACGTCCGGATTCCTTTCCAAATGCACGGCAAGGTTCTGCACCGCGCGGCTCAACGCGGTGCGGGTGCGCGCCGACACCGGCAGCAGTTTCCAGGTGGCTGCGTCGTTGCCCCGCGCCGCTGACGGCGCCTCCGCGATGACCACGTGGACATTCGTGCCGCCGAGGCCAAATGAACTCACGCCCCCGCAGCGCGTCCCGCCGGCGCCAGTTGGCCAGGGCTCGAGCTGCGCGGCCACGCGAAACGGACTGGCGGCAAAATCGATCTGCGGATTGGGCGCCGTGAAATGCAGGCTCGGCGGAATCTCGCGGTGCTGCAACGCCAGTACGGCCTTGATCAAACCGGTGACGCCCGCCGCGGCATCGAGGTGCCCGAGATTCGATTTCACCGAACCGATCGCGCAAAATTGATTCCGCCCCGTCCCACGCCGAAACGCCCGCGTCAGCGCCGCCACCTCGACCGGATCGCCCAGGGCGGTGCCCGTGCCGTGCGCCTCGACGTACCCGATCTCGTCCGGCGACACCCCGGCGACGGCGAGCGCCTCCGCGATCACGCTTTCCTGCCCCTCGATTCCCGGCGCGGTGTATCCGACCTTGCCGGAGCCATCGTTGTTAATCGCGGACCCGCGGATGATGGCGTGAATCGTGTCACCGTCCGCGAGCGCGTCCTCGGCCCGTTTGAGCACGACGGCAGCAGCGCCGTTGCCGCCGACGGTGCCCGCCGCGTGCTGATCGAAGGCGCGGCAATGGCCGTCCGGTGACAGGATCATGCCCTCCTGATAAAGGTAACCCTCAATCTGCGGCACGCGGATCGCGACGCCGCCGGCGAGCGCCGTTTCGCACTCGCCCGCGAGCAGGCTCTGGCAGGCGAGATGCACGGCCACGAGCGAAGTCGAACACGCGGTCTGCACCGCGAGGCTCGGGCCGCGGAGGTTCAACTTGTAGGAGACGCGGGTCGCGAGAAAATCCTTGTCGTTCGCCAGCATCACCTGGAACCCGCCGGCCGACGCCACCGCGGCGGGATTCGCCATGACCTGCCGCAGCAAATAGGTGTTGAGACCGGCACCGGCAAACACGCCGAACGCGCCGCGGCTCGCCAGCGGATCGTAGCCCGCGTGCTCGATCGCGGTCCAGGCGCACTCGAGAAACACGCGGTGCTGCACGTCCAGCAACTCCGCCTCCCGCGGAGTGTACCCGAAAAATGCCGCATCGAACCGCTCCGCCTCGGGCAGGAGGGCATTCGCCCGCACGTAGTCGCGCGCGGCGAGCAGCGCCGGATCGACCCCCGCGGCGCGCAGCTCGGCCTCGGTGAAACGGGTGATCGTTTCGCGGCCGGCGCGCAAGTTCGCCCAGAATTCCTCCACGTTGCGGGCCCCGGGCAGGCGCGCGGCCATCCCGATGATGGCGATGTCGCGATCCCGCGGCCGGTACGTGGCGGCACTGGTGGTCATGCTCGCCGCCCCTCCCGTGCGGCGCGCCGGATCGCGCGCTGATCGCTGAGCGAGTCGCCCCGCCCCATCCGCCCGGCCGTCGCCGGACGCGCCGGCAGCTCATCGCTCCCGCTGTCCCCACCCTTCCCCGCCGCCACCGCATCGAGCCGTGCGGCCAGCGTTCGCACCGTCGGATACTCAAAAAGCTCGACCAGTGCGGGGGGCTGGGGAAACAGCGTCTGCAGGCGCGCGTGCACCTGCCCAAGTCGCAGCGAATGGCCGCCGAGGTCGAAAAAATTATCCTCCACGCCAACGTGATCGCGGCCCAGGACTTCGCGCCAAAGCGCCGCGAGTGCCTGCTCGGTTGGCGTCGCTGGCGCCACAAAACGCGCGCCGATTTCCGGCCGGGCCGACGACGGCGCCGGCAGCGCGCGCCGGTCGATCTTCCCGTTGGGCAGAAGCGGCAGCGCCGGCAGCACCACGAAATCCGCCGGCACCATGTACTCCGGCAGGCTCGCGCGCAGCGAGCGGCGCAGTTCGGCCACCACCACCGGGACACCCAGGTCGGTCACGAGGTAGGCCACCAACCGCTGTTCGCCGGCCCCCTCGTCGCGCGCGATCGCGACGGCTTCGAGCACCCCGGGCTGGCGCGCCAGCGTCGACTCGATTTCTCCCAGCTCGATCCGAAAACCACGAATCTTCACCTGGTGATCGAACCGGCCGAGGTACTCGATCGCGCCATCGGGCAGCCAGCGCGCGCGATCCCCGGTCCGGTAGAGCCTCGCCCCTGATCCACCGAAGGGATCGGGGATGAATTTTTCCGCCGTGAGCTCCGGCCGGCGATGATAGCCGCGCGCCAGGGCGATGCCGCCGATATGCAGTTCCCCCGCCACGCCGACCGGGACCGGCTGGAACCGGGAATCGAGCACATACAGCTGAACCCCGGTGATCGGCCGGCCAATCGGCACCACGCGCCGGACGCTGCCGCGTTCGCACCGCCAGTAGGCGACCTCGACCGCCGCCTCGGTCGGGCCGTAGAGGTTGTGCAACTCGGCGGAGTGGCGCGCAAAAAAACGTTCCTGCAATTCGAACGACAGCGCCTCACCGCTGCAAAGAACCTGCCGCAGCGTCGTGCAACGCGCGAGACCCGGCGACGCGACGAACACCTGCAGCATCGAGGGCACGAAATGCATGGTCGTCACGCGCTCCCGGACGACGAGGTCCGCGAGATACGCCGCGTCCTGGTGTCCGCCGGGCCGCGCCACCACCAGGCGCGCCCCGGTGAGCAGCGGCCAGAAAAACTCCCAGACCGAGACGTCGAAGCTGAACGGCGTCTTTTGCACCACCGCATCCGCCGGGGTGAGCGGATTGATGGCCTGCAACCAGAGCAGCCGGTTTACGATCGCGCGGTGCGAGTTGGACGCGCCCTTTGGCCGGCCGGTCGAGCCCGACGTATAGATCATATACGCGAGGTGATCCGGCGTGACTCCGCTGTCCGGCGTTGAACGCGCCTCGCATGCTACCTCGGCCCAGTCGGCATCGAGCCGCAGGATTTTCGGGTGGGTGAAGCCGGAAAACCTCTCCTGCGTGAGCAGCACCTTTACGCCGGCGTCTTCCAGCATGAACGCCAGTCGTTCCTGCGGGTAGTCAGGATCGAGCGGCACGTAGGCCCCGCCCGCCTTCATAATGCCGAGCAAGGCCACCACGAGTTCGACCGAACGCTCCGCGCACACACCGACGAGCGTGTCGGGTCGCACGCCGGCGCGGCGCAGCCAGTGCGCGAGCTGGTTGGCCCGCGCCTCCAGCTCGCGGTACGAAAGCGAAGCGCCCTCGTAAACCACCGCCACCGCATCGGGCGTGCGCGCCACCTGCTGCGCGACGAGTTCGTGCAGGCAGTAAGTCGCCGCCAAGGCGGCGCCGGTATCGTTCCACTGCCGCACCACCAGGCGGCGTTCGGCGGCGTCGAGCAGCGGCAGTTCATCGATGCGCCGGGACGGGTCGGCAAGGATGCCATCCAACAGCGTGCGAAACCGTTGCGCGAGCCTGGCGCCAGTTTCCGGCGTGAAGAGCGCCGTGTGAAATTTCAAGCTGCCGCCGCCGTCCTCGAAAAGTTCAAGCGTCAACTCGAACTGCCCCTGCATCTGCCCCAGCGGAAATTCCTCCACCACCAACCCGCCCCAATCGCCGGCTTCGTGCGTCGCATTTTTTCTCCGTTGCTGATAAACGAAAAACGCCTGGAACAGCGGTGATCGGCCGGGATCGCGCGGCCGGTTGAGCCTTTCGACCAATCGCACCAACGGGTAGTCGGCATGCGCCAGCGCGCCCAGCACGGTGCGACGCACCTGGTCGAGGAAGTCGGTGAACGACGGCCGGCCCGCCAGTTGCGCTCGCAGCGGCATTGGATTGACGAAATACCCGGCCACATCATCGAACTCCGCCCGGCTGCGACCCGACGTCGGTGTACCGACAATGAGATCGTCCTGGCCGGAATGCCGGTGCAGGAAGACGTGAAACACGGCCAGCAATACCGCAAACGGCGTCGTCCCATTCGCCCGGGCCAGGTCACGCACGGTCTGCCACGTCGCCACGGACAGGACGATCGGCACCGCCGCACCGGCTGGGGCCAGCACGGCAGGCCGCGCATAGTCCGTCGGCAACGCCAGGGCGGGCAGTTCTCCGGCCAGCGCGTCGCGCCAGAAATTCCAGAGCGCCTCACCGTCTGCACCCGCCAGCAAAGCCCGCTGCCAGCGGACAAATCCCGCGTAGGTGCCGGCCGGCGCGGGCAGCACGACCGCACGACCAGCGTGCGCGGCGACATAGAACTGGCGCAATTCGACCAGCAGCACGGTGTTGGTCCGGGCGTCCGTAATGAGATGATGCAGGCCCAGCAGCAGCACGTGCTCCTCGGCGGCAACTCGAAACAGCGCCACCCGAACCAGCGGTCCGCGCTCCAGCAAGAAAGGCTTGTCCGCTTCAGCCTCGATCCGAATCGACAGCGTCCCGGTGCCCCACGCCTGCGCCTCGACCTCCGTCCACTCCACCCGCGCCTCCAGGCCGAGTTGCAGCCACGGTTGCCCGTCTTCGAGCTCGACCGTGGCCCGCAACAACGGATGGCGAGCCCCCAGCGCCTCCACCGCGCGTCGCAACGCGGTCCGGTCGAGGGCGCCCAGCAGGCGGGCCGTCAGGGCGGTATTGTAGGCCGGATTGTCCGGCGCTGTTTGGTGAATGAACCACAGCGCCTCCTGCCCCGCGGACATCGGACAACGATCGCCGCCGTTCCTTCCGACGGACAGGGCGCCGGGGTCCACGGCCGCCATCGGGATGAACCCGCCGCGCACAAAGCCCGCGGCGTGCAGGGTCCAGGTTTCGCCCGTCCGTCCATAAATGCGCACCTCCCACTCGCCATCGGTCGCCGGTCGCGCGACGGTTTGGATCGTTTGCGCCGCCTCCTCCGGCCCTTCGCAAGCCGCCAAAACCGAGAAATCGCGCAATTCCACCGTCCCCCCGCCCAGCACGGCGCGCCCGGTCGCGCGGACCACTTCGCGCAATGTGTCCGCGGTCGCCGTGCCGGCACCGATGCCCGACTGCCCGCCGGGCGCCCCCGGCGAGGATGGTTTGAGGACCAATTCGAAGCGGCGCTCGTTCGTCCCGGCGAGCGCCAGTTCCCGGCCCGGCAGTGGCAGCGCGGCCCCCACCACACCGGCCTCGCCGCCCCGGCGCGCCTGTTCGCTCGCAGCGAGTTTCGCCTGCAATTCCTCGATCGCCAGAAAGGCGCGCTTCAACGGCGAAAGGGCCGCCGGGCGGTTGGAAAGGTCGTGGTTCGTCAAGCGGTGGTGGCGAAAGCGAAAAGGATCCGCGGAAAGCATTTTTCGGGCAACGAATATTTCGAGTTTCGTTGCCTGGCCAAAGCCTCCCATTGCCGATCGCACCCGCCAGAGAGTCACCGCACACGCGTCGTTCGCGCCCGGATCATGCCGGAGTTTACTCTGGCAGCGGGCGTCGGCTCACGCGGAGCGCAGACCCGGCATGGGCCAACGCGGCCGCGTAACCTGCCGGCGCGGGCAGGGCGCGCACTGTCCATGCCTGAACCCCATCCGCTATGAGGTCATCGGCAAGCAGCGCACCGGGACCATCGGGGTCCAAATCGACGGTGTAGGAGCGGGGTTCGTGGGCCAGACCCTCGCCAAGCGCTTTCACGTAGGCTTCCTTGCGGGTCCAGCCGTGAAAAAAGGCCACGCGCCGGATGCTCTCGGGCAACGCGGACCATGCCTTCTGTTCGGCCGGCGAGAAATGGCCGGCCACAATTCCGGCACAATCGACCTCCGCCCGCATGTATTCGAGATCAACGCCGACCTCGCGGCCGCGGGTCACCGCCAGCAACGCCTCGGTGTGCGAATGCGAGAGGTTGAAACGCACATCGCCGCCGGGACCAAGATCGGAACTTAGCCGTGGCTTTCCCCGCGGACCGGCCACGAACCGCACCGCCGCCGGCGTTGTCTGGAGATATCCACCGAGGAGTTCGCGGAGCGTGGCATGCGCGATCACGAAACGGATCCGATCGCGCGGGAAGTGAAACGCATCGGCCCGGGCGCGCTCCTCGGTGGAAAGCACGGCGGCCGCGCGCTCGACCGCGGCCGGGGGCCGATCGAGCGTGAAGTTCCACACCTGCACCTCGTCCTCGGACAGGAAAAACGACGCGGCATCCATCGGCGTCAGCACGTCACAGCGCCTCGAGTTTCTTCAGCAGCAAAGCCTCGACCTCGACCTCGGAAAGCGCCGCGATCTCGGCGCTCCGTTCGGGAGCGGAGGTCCCTGCCGGGTGTCCCGCGGCGACGGTGTCCAGTCGTGCGAGCAAATCGGCGGCGAGTCGTTCGACAGTGGGCTGGTCGAAAACCAGGCCGGCTGGCAAGGCGAGGCCGAGCTCCGCCACCAGTTGATTCTTCACCTCGAGGGCCATCAGGGAGTCCAGACCCAGTCCGGCGAAATCCTGTCGCAGTTCGGGCCATTCGCCCGCGGGCAGCTTCAACACCCGCGCCACGATTCGCGTCACGTCGGCCCGCAGTCGCGCCAGTCGGTCGTGTCGCGCCAAGCGGGACAGCGCCGGTGCCAACGCCCCCGCCCCGGTCGGCGCCGCCTTCATCGGCAGGAGGGAAAAGAGGGGATGCGGGCCGCGCAATTCATAGACCTCCCGAAACACGGGCCAGTCGACCTCCGCCACCACCACGTGCGCCGCACCACTGGCCAGCGCGCCGCCGAGGGCGGCGAGCGCCGCATCCGGCGCGATCGCCCGCACGCCGGAGGCGCGCAGCAATGCCTGCGCCTCGGACGTTGCCATGCCGCCGCCCGCCCATGGACCCCACGCCACACTCAGCGCCGGCCGTCCGACGGCCCGCCGCCATTGCGCGAGCCCGTCGAGAAAACGATTCGCGGCGGCATAGTGGACCTGACCCTTCGAACCCCACACCGCCGCAATCGAGGAAAACAAGACGAACGCGTCGAGCGACATCGCGGCCGTGAGTTCGTCGAGCAGCTGCGCTCCCCTCACCTTCGGTCGCATCACCGCCTCGCACGCCGCGCCGTCGAGCGACGACAACGCTTGAAATCCCGCGACACCAGCGAGGTGAAAAACCCCGCGCAACGGTGGCAGCCCCTGGCCGCATTTGGCCAGTGCTGCCGCCAGCGCCACCCGGTCAGTGACGTCGGCCGTACTCACGGTCACCGTCGCCCCTTGGGCACGCAGCTGAGTCAGCGCGAACTCGGCCTCGGCCGACGGCGCGCGGCGCCCGAGCAGCAGCAGGTGGCGGGCGCCATGCTCCACCAGCCATCGCGCCACGCGCAAGCCCAGGGCGCCCAATCCACCCGTGATCAAATAAGTCGCATCCGCCCGCGCGTTGAAGTTCTCCTCCGGCAACCCCCGCGAGCGCAACCGGGCCACAAACCGGCTACCGACGCGCAACGCCACGTCGTCCTCTCCCGGCTCCCATCCCGGGGTGCCCGTTTGATCGCCGCCACGGGAACGATCGCGCCGTTGGGCGGCACCTGATTGCGCCACCAATTCGTCGGCCAGCGCCGACGCGCCCACGTCGAGGGCAACGTCGATCCGCGCCGCGCCCAACTCCGGCCGCTCGAGCCCCACGACCTGGGCTGCGCCCCACGGAATCCCGGCCTTCGGCTCGATCTTCGCCGCGTCCCCGGCTGAAACCGCCACGGCGCGGCGCGTCACGATCCACAACCGCGCCGGCCCGTGCAGGCCCCGCACCACGGCGAGCAGGCGCGGCAAGTCCTCGCTGCCTCCTTGCGCCAGGAACACGACGCCGCGATCCGCTTGCGCCGGATCCATCACCACGGTGTGACCGCGACGCTGCAATTCCGCCGCAAGCGCAACGTCTTCACCGATCAGACACCACGCTCCGGACCGGCCGCTGACGTCGTCGGGGCTGGCCGACGGCCGCTGCTCCCAGACGATTTCATACGCCGGAGCTGATTTGATCGCGGGCGCTGCCGGAGCCGCACGCTCCTCGAACCAGTAGCGGCGCCGCTCGAACGGATAGGTTGGCAGCGCCACCCGCCGCCGCGTTCCGCCGATCCTTGCGGCCCGCGCGACAATCGCCGCCCGCGCCGCCGCGGCAGCGGCGGGATCGATTGGAAACTGAGGATCGCCCGCGACCACGACCACGAGGCCGGCGGATGTCTCCCCGCGGATAAACTTTGCGAGCTCCGTTGCGGCGTCCGCGGCGCTTGCGGCCGACAATGCCAGCCGGTGCGGAAACGCGGTGCGTCCGATTGCCGCCGTGTGGCAGATATCGGCCCAGGCCTCGCGCGGGCCGCGCAGAAATTCCACGTAGCGGGTTGCCAAAGCCCGCAATGCCGCCGCGCTCCGGGCGGACAACACGAGCGTCGGCGGGCCCGCGAATGCCGGCACGGCATGAGCTTTGTCCGCTGATGGTCCCGCCGATGGCGGCGGCACTTCCACCGCTTCATCCGGGGGCTCGCTCACGACCAGATGCGCGTTGGTCCCACCGAAACCGAACGAACTCACCCCGGCGAAGCGCGTGGGTCCGCCGGCCGGCCATGGCACTGCGGCGGATGGAATTTCCAACGGCAGATCAGCCCACGCCACCAGCGGATTCGGCGTCTTGAAGTGCAGGTGCGGCGGAATCTCGCCGTGTTCGAACGCGAGCACGACCTTGATCAAACCCGCCACGCCGGCGGCTGATTCCAGGTGGCCGAGGTTCGTCTTGATCGAGCCGACGCGCAGCGGCGCGTGGGGCGGCCGGTCGGGGGCGAACACCGCCCCGAGCGCGCCGAGCTCGATCGGATCGCCGACGGATGTTCCGGTGCCATGGGCCTCGACGTAGCTGATCTCCGCCGGCGCGACCCCCGCCTCGCGCAGAGCGGCGCGAATCACCGCCTGCTGCGACGGGCCGCTGGGCACCGTGATGCCGCTCGTCCGGCCGTCCTGGTTCACGGCGGTGCCGCGAATCACCGCGAGGATGCGATCGCCATCGCGTTGCGCCGCGGCGAGCCGCTTGAGCACCACGAGGCCGCAGCCATCGGAACGGACGAAGCCATCGGCGGCGGCAGCAAAGGCCTTGCAACGTCCGTCGGCGGCGAGCATCCGCGCCCGGGAGTGATTCACACTGATGAAGGGTGCGAGCAGGAGGTTGACGCCGCCAGCGAGCGCCAGGTCGCATTCGCCGGCCCGCAAGCTCTGCGCCGCCAGGTGAATCGCCACGAGCGACGACGAACACGCCGTGTTCACCGCGAGCGCAGGTCCCTGCAAACCGAGCGTGTAGGAGAGGCGCCCGGCCGCGATGCTGTGGGCATTGCCGGAACCCACATAGGGCTCAATCGAATCGAGCCCCCGCGCGACGAGCAGTTGGGCGTAGTCCTGGCTGCTGATGCCGACAAACACGCCGGTGGGCGTGCCCGCGAGTGAATCGGGCGCGATCGCCGCATGCTCGAAAGCCTCCCACGCCGTCTCGAGCAACAGGCGGTGCTGCGGATCCATGTGTTCGGCCTCGCGCGGCGAAATGCCGAAAAAGCCCGCGTCGAACTGATCCACGTCCGCGATGAAACCGCCGTGGCGGGAATACATTTTCCCGGGCTTGGCGGGGTCGGCGTCGTAATACGCGTCGATGTCCCAGCGATCGCGCGGCACCTCCGTGATCGCGTCGATGCCGTTGCGCAGCAGCGTCCAGAGTTTCTCCGGCGTGTCGGCACCACCGGGAAAACGCAGGGCCAGGCCCACAATCGCCAGCGGCCCGGACCCTGATGTTCCCGCCGCGGCCGGGGTCGGCGCGGGCGTCGCCGCCGTTTCCCCGTGGGACGCCAGCGCGGCCGCGAGCTTTTCCGCCGTCGGGTAATCGAACGCGATCGTCGCGGCCAACGGGCGGCCGACGTGCACCTGCAGGCGGTTGCGCAGTTCGATCGACGTCAGCGAATCCATGCCGAGCGCGAAAAAACCCTGCGTAGGATCGACCTTGTCCGCCCCGGCGAGCCCGAGCACGCCCGCCACTGCGCTGCGCACGGCCTCGAGCAACCGTTGCGCTCGGACCGCCAACGGCAGCGTCGTCCACGATTCGGCGCCGGCCGCCGGCCGGGACGCCGACACCGCGGATGCGGTTCGCACCTCGGAAAAAAAAGGGGCCGCGGTCGTCGAGGCCGGCACCTCCGCCCAATTTACGGGCAGCACCGCGACCTGGGTCGGCATCTCGTCCAACAAGCGGCCGAAGACGCGCCAGCCTTTTGCCGGCGCGATCAGGCCAACACCCCTCGTCTTCAGGTGCGTCCCGAGATCGCGCCGGGCGGCGGCGCCGATGTCGGACCACGGCCCCCAGTTGATGCTCAGGGCCGGCAACCCGCGCGCGCGACGGTGATGCGCGAGCGCATCGAGAAACGCGTTGGCGGCGGCATGATTCGCCTGTCCGGGCGAGCCGATCAGGGCCGTCGCGGAGGAAAAAAATACGCCCCAGTCGAGCGGCAGATCGCGCGTGAGCCGGTGCAGGTGCCAGGCCCCGGCAACCTTCGGACCGAGCACACGGGCAAAACGATCCCACCCGAGTTGACTCACCATGCCGTCGTCGAGCACGCCGGCGGCGTGCACGAATCCGCGCAAAGGCCAGCGGGTGCCCGCGATGTCCGCCAGCACCCGGGCGACATCGGCCTCCACCGCGACGTCCATCGGCACGAAGCGAACGTCCGCCTCCTTGCCCGCCAGCGTCCGAATCGCGGCCGCCGTTTCCGCCGTCGGCGCGGAGCGGCCGGCCAACACCAGATGTCGCGCACCGTGCTCGACCAGCCAGCGTGCCAGCGACAGGCCGAGACCGCCCAGTCCACCGATCACGAGATAAGTGCCGTCGTCGGTCACCCGTCGCACTCCCGGCCCGGCCACGACCGGGCGGTGCACCAGTCGCGCGACATGGCGCGTGTCGCCGCGCAGCGCAATCTGGGTCTCGCCGTCGGGCCGCAGCAACTCCGCGGCGATCGCGACCGCATCCGTCGCCGGATCCGTGTCGATGCAGATCGGCCTGAGTTCCGGATGCTCCTGCGCGAGCGTGCGCGCGAAGCCCCACAAGGCCGCGGCCCCGAGCCCGGGCCCATCATCCCCCGGGACCGCGGCCACGGCGCCGCGGGTCAAAATGAAAAGCGGTGCCGGCCGCGCGATCAGCGCGTGCGCCAGTTGGAGCGCGCTGCGCAGCGGCGCTTCGACGAGCGGATCCGTGGCTTCGAGCCCGGCCGCGTGAATCACGCCGCGCCACGCCGGGTGGGACGCGAGCAACGTCGCCACATCCTGATCGGGCCGCACGGAATGACACGTGCCGCCAGCCTGCGCCAGCGCCGCCAGGAGCGGCTCGATCGTCTCCGCGTTGTCGCCGGCCAGCACGAGCCAGTCCCCGGCCGCTTTCCCGGGTTGAATCGGCGCCGCGCCCGCGACGCGCGCTGTCAGCACGGACTGCTGGGCGAAAATCTCCCCGCCGGAGGCCGGCAGCGTGAAGGCCTCGGTGTCGGTGAACCCGGTCGCAGCCAGCGCCTCGCGCCAGCGGGCCGGCGGGAGCAGCGGATGCGCGGGCCGCAGATCGTGATCGGCGAACCGCCACCAGCCTTCGGTCAGGCCGAAGACGAGATCGAGAAACCCGAGCGGCGCGTTGGCCTCGAGCAGGACCAGCAGGCCGCCGCCCGCGAGCAGGCTGCGGACATGGCGGAGCGACGCGCGCACATCACGGGTCGCGTGCAGGACGTTGGCCGCGATCACGACGTCGAACTCGCCCGGAGCGAAACCCTGCGCCGTCGGATCGCGTTCGATGTCGAGCAACTCGGCGCGGACCCACCGCCGATCGCGATAGCGCTCGCGCGCCTCTGCGATGAACAATGGCGAGACATCCGTGAAGACATACACCGCGCCGCCAGCGGGCAGCGCGGGCAGCACTGCGGCGGTCGTAGCACCGGTGCCGGCGCCGATCTCCAGGACCCGCAACGGGCGGCCCGCCGGCAGAGTGGCGGCGAGCGCGTTTTGCACGAGCGTGTTCGCGGCGCGAGCCGTCGGCGTATCCCGGTAAATGCTCGCCGCGCTGATCCGTTCGCCAGCGGGAAACAGCAACGAAAGCGCATCGACCTGGCCGCGGAGCACCGCGGGCAGCTGCGCGCCGCAACGCGCGAGCAAGATCGTCTCGGCGCTCGCATCCGGCACGATGGCCTGCAAGCGCGCGATCGCCGCGCCGGGATCGATCTCCGCGCCGGCCTGAGCGGCGAGCTCCTGCAGCCGCCCGAAGAGACGCCGATGCGCCGGTGCGACGTCGCGCGCCGCCGTGAGCCCGACCGCCTCCACCGCCAGCCGGGCATAGCCGGCGGCGATCCGCTCCAATGCCGGCAGAGCTTCACGATAAGCGGGGCCCGCCAGCAGCGCCGCGATGGCGGGGAGTCCCGACCGGATCCGCTCCGCCGCGCTGGCCGGCGAGGCAAACGTGACCGGGGTCACGGCGCGTTCGCGGCGGGGACGCTCGCGCCACGCGATGGCATGCAGCCAGTCACTCCCCGTCTTCTCCGCCGCACGAGGCGGGCCCCAGAAGCGCTCGCCGAA
This sequence comes from Opitutaceae bacterium, assembly GCA_044344465.1. Lineage (GTDB taxonomy): Bacteria > Verrucomicrobiota > Verrucomicrobiia > Opitutales > Opitutaceae > ER46. The sequence continues at coordinate 2,940 of JBIJCX010000109.1, read as the reverse complement.
AAATCGCCGGCGAGGCAGCGGCCAGTCGCGCGTCGCGCCGCCCGCAGGCGCCTCCTCGATGATGACATGCGCATTCGTGCCGCTCACCCCAAATGAGCTCACGCCCGCCCGCCGCGGCCGGCCGGTTTCGGGCCAGGCGCGGTGCGTCGTGACCACCGCCACGGGCAATTCCCGCCATGGAATGTGGGGCGAAGGATTGCGGAAATGCAGGTGCGCCGGGATTTCCCGGTGCCAGAGCGAGAGCACGACCTTGATCAGCCCGGTGACGCCGGCGGCCGACTCGAGATGGCCAAGGTTGGTCTTGACCGAGCCGAGCAGCAGCGGGTGACCCGCCTCGCGCCCCGCGCCGAAAACCTCGCCCAGCGCGCCAACCTCGATCGGATCGCCGAGAGCGGTGCCCGTGCCGTGAGCTTCGATATAATCGATGTCCGGGGCCGCCAGTTTGGCTCCGGTGAGCGCGGCCTGGAGCAACGCGCGCTGGGCCGCGCCGCTCGGCACGGTGAAGCCGCCGCTTGGCCCGTCCTGGTTGACGGCGCTGCTCCGGATGACCGCGAGGATGGTGTCGCCCGCGCGTTGCGCATCGCTCAGCCGCTTGAGGACGATCATCCCGCAACCCTCGCCGCGACCGTACCCGTCCGCGGCGGCGTCGAACGTCTTGCACCGACCGTCAGGCGCGAGCATGCGGGCCCGGGAAAGCGCCGCCGAAACATCGGGCGCGAGAATCAGGTTCACGCCGCCCGCCAAAGCCAGCGCGCACTCGCCGGAGCGCAGGGATTGGCAGGCGAGATGCACCGTGACGAGCGACGACGAACACGCGGAGTCGATCGCGAGCGCCGGGCCCCGCAGGCCGAGCAAATAGGAAATGCGGCCGGCGGCCGCGTTCGGGGCATTGCCCGTGATGAAGTAGGCGTCGAGGGGCCGATTGTCCGCCGCCGCTTTCAAGAGGTGGCCATAATCGTTGGTGGTGATGCCGACGAACACGCCGGTGGCGTTTTGTGCCAGCCGGTCACCAAGCTGGCCCGCACTGTCGAGCGCCTCGTGGGCCACCTCGAGCAACAGGCGCTGCTGGGGATCCATCGCGACGGCCTCCCGTGGCGACAACCCGAAATGCGCGGCGTCGAACCGGTCCACGTCCTCAAGAAACGAGCCGCGGCGGGTGCAGATTTTCCCCGACGCGTCCGGATTGGCGTCGTAGAACTCGTCGACGTCCCACCGGTCCGCCGGCACTTCGCCCGTTGCATCCGTGCCCGCACGCAGCAACTGCCAAAACGCCGCAGCATCCCGCGCGCCGCCGGGCAACCGGCAGGCGACACCGATGACCGCGATCGGTTCGTGGCGGGTGCGTTCGGCGGCCTCGAGCTTTGCCGCCGCCTCGTCGAGCGCACGCAGGAGCCGGAGCTGGTTTAGCTTCGCGGCATCCGGTGACGGTGTTTGGCTCATCGTGAGATCAAAAGCCAATGAGGCAGGGCAATCGTGCGCCTGCCAAGCTCACACCTTGATCCAGTGCGTCGCCATGCCGCGGAGTGATTCCGCGCAGCGGATGCCCTCGACGGCGCCATCGGCCCGACGCACAAAATTAAACTCCACGCCATACCCCTCGAGTGCAAAACGATCCCGCCCATGCGGGAACAGGGCGGTCGGCTTGTCACCGACCACGTGCAAACCCGCGGCATCGGCAACGACAGTCAGTTCTTCGTCTCCGGTGGCCGCGCGATACCGGCCGGCGTAGTCGCCCGCGCGATCCGGCAGCGCGGGCGGGTTCATCGGCGGCAGTCCGAGAAAATCCGTGACCGCGCGGCGCTGGCGCGCCCAATCCCGGTCGGAATTGTCGTAAGCCAGCTTCCGTCCGGGGAAACGATCGAACAGTGCGTCAGTCAGTGCCCGGCGCTCGACGCAATAGTCGAGGACGGCCGCAAAATCGTTCCGCCCGATCCGGCGACCCCGCGCGGTGGGGCCGAAGCTGGTCAGCAGCAGTTCCGTGAACGAGGGTTCGCGCCGCGCACAGGTGACGCGCAGTGCGGCGGCGACGTCCGTCTGGCGCAGATCGATAAGCACGGGGTCGAGCGGAGCGATAATTTCGATCGTGCGATCGAACTGGGCCTCGATTTCCGCGTGCGGCCGATCCATCAGCAACTGAGTCCCGGCCACGGTCTGAAACAACGTGCTTTCCAGCAACGTTGAGGCGGCGCCCGCGTTGAGGCGGTCGGCCAGCGCGGCCCAGCCCGCCAAGGCGCGCGCGAAGATTCCGTGGGGATCGGCCAAGACTGATTCACGCGCGGCGCTCGCCTCGTCGCAGTCGATGATCGGATGCCCGAACTCGTGTTCGAACCACCACCGGGCGCCAAAACCCAGCGATTCCAGATGCAGCCACAACTGCTGTGTGGTTATCGTTTTGCCCGAGCCGGGCAGGCCATCGATCAGGATCAGGCGCGAGGGAGGCATCGAGGAGAAAAAGTGTGGTTCGGCGCGAGAGTCAGGGTCTTTTGTCTTGATCGCGCAACCCGCGAAACGCGTGACCGCGATCGAGCGGGCCGGAACCCTTTTGAACCACTGGCGCCACTGGGCCGGAAACGGCACCTGCGCGTTACCGTCCCGTCCCGCGCGTCGGCGCGCACGGCTGGTCCGGCGTTTTTGACTTCGGTCGCAGGCCCAGCCCGCGTGTTGGCTGTAGTGACTGGTTGCCGGCTTCTTTGCTGGAGTTGCCACTGGCTCGGTGTCGACAAATACGCCACCCGCTCGTTCAATCACATAGACCCCATTCTCGCGAAGTGCGGCGACGAACATCTTTCGCAATTCGTCCTTCGACGATGGCGAAATGTCCATGGCACCTTCCGCTCACCGCGTATTCATGAAGACGGCCAACCCCCGGAAGCATGGCCACAAAAAGGCGCAAAAAATTGTCCGTCCGACCGGCGGGAATCCCCCGGGCGCCTATAGGCG
>JBIJCX010000562.1:0-3960 GCA_044344465.1 Opitutaceae bacterium | reverse complement strand
CTGCGATCGCCCTCCGATTTTTTGTGCCTTTTTGTGGCTAAAGTTCAGAGGCCCCTCTGCGGCGTTCTCGATCCGGCCATTCGGGTTCAATCACTTGCGTTCTTCATGAATTCGCGGTGCATCAACGCAGAGTATGCTATCATCGCGAGGCGCAGCGGAGCCCATCGCGTGACCTCGCGTCAAGTCGATGGTCCGGTGGTCGGGTTCCCAGTCGTCAGGGTTTGGTGCAGGGCAACGAGCAGTTTCTCCACCTCGAAGGGCTTGGCCAGCAACGGCACCGCATCGAGCTCTTCCAGCCCTTTGAATGTCCCTCGCTCGAGCAGCCCGGTCATGCCGAGGATGGGCAGTCGCGCGTCCAGTTGCCGCAGCGCCCGGACCAGCTTCGGTCCGTCCATGCCGGGCATCATCATGTCGGTGAGGACGGCTTTGATCTCGGTGCGGTGCCGAGCGAAAAGCACCAGCGCCGCCTCGCCTTCGGCCGCAGCCAGCACCCGGTAACCGTATTTCTCCAGCACACGCTGAGTCGGGCCGCACACCGAGGCTTCGTCCTCCACCACCAGGATCAATTCGCCGTGCCCGCGCGGCAACCTCACCTCACGCTCAGACGTGTCGGCCGCCTTCGCCTCGGGCGTGGCCGGGAGGTAAAGCTCGAAGGTCGTGCCTTGGCCCATCCGGCTGTCTACCCGCACAGAACCCCCGTGCCCCCGCACAATGCCCAGCACGGTGGGCAGCCCGAGCCCGGTGCCTTTGCCAATTTCCTTCGTGGTGAAAAACGGATCGAAGATGTGCCCCAACTCCGCGGCCGGGATGCCGGCGCCGGTATCGCTCACGCACAGGAGCACGTGGGGGCCGGGCTTGGTGTCAGGCATCAGGGCGGAGGAGGCGGCATCGAGGGTGACGTTGTCGGCCGCGAGCGTCAGCGTGCCGCCGTCCGGCATGGCGTCACGGGCATTGACGCACAGGTTCATGAGCGCCTGATGAATCTGGGTGGCATCACCCACCACCGGCCAAAGTTCCGAGGGCACGGTGACAGCCAGGCGGAGGTTGCGCGGATAGGTCTCGCGGATGAGTTTTCCCATCTCGCGCAGCAGCTGGCGCACTGGCACCGGGGCGCGCACGCCGGGCTGGCCGCGGGCAAAGGTGAGCAGTTGCCGGATGATCTCCGCGCCGCGCCGGACGCTGGACTGCACGGAATCGAGCAGTTGGCGGTTCTCAGCATCGTGGACCGCGTCGTGCAAGAGCGACACGGACATCATGATCGGCGTTAGAATGTTGTTCAGGTCGTGGGCGATGCCGCCCGCGAGCATGCCGATGCCCTCCATGCGCTGGGCTCGGAGGTATTGTGACTGCCATTGCTTCTTTTCGGTGATGTCCGTGTTGATGGCCAGAACCTCTCTGGGGTGGCCCTGCTCGTCGCGTAGCAAAGTCCAGCGGCAAAACACGACCCGCTCCTTACCGTCCTTGCCGGTCTTGTTTACTTCGCCGGACCAGTCGCCTTGCGCCAGGAGTGCCGCGTGCGCCGTGGCGAAACCTACCGGTTCGACCAGCCCCAGCTCGGTGAGCTTGCGGCCCACCGTCTCAGCGGCCGACCAGCCGTAGAGCCGGGCGGCGCCCTTGTTCCAGTAAGTCACCGTGTGGTCCAGCAGGCGAACGTAGATGGCGTCGTTGGCGGAATCGAGCAGCGTGACCTGCTTGCGCAACCGCTCCTCCGTCCGCTTGCGGTCAGTGATGTCGCGCGCCGAGGCGAAAAACAGGGACCGATCGACGGCCGGCGCCATCCTCCATTCCAGCCATCGATGGCTGAGGTCCTTGCAGCGATAGCGGTTGGCAAATTGAACGGTTGGTTCGCCCGCCAGTTGCCGCGCCACTTCCTTCATCGTTGCGTCCCGATCATCGGGATGGATGAGATCAAAAAAAGACGTGGCCAGAATTTCCTGCTCGGTGTAACCAAGCGTCGCTGACCAAATGGGATTGATCCTCCGGAAACGCCCGTCGATTGACGCGATGCACACCAAGTCAGGAACAAATTTGAAAAATCGCTGCAAGTCTTCCTCCGCCCGCTTGCGCTCGCTGATGCTTTGTACGGTGGTGCGAATCCTGGAGACCTTGCCCTCTTTGTCCCGAAGGATAAGATCCTGGATGAGCACCGGCGTGCCGGTGCCGTCTTTCTTGCGGTAGGTCCGCTCCGTTTCCGGCCCCGGCGGCAAAGTCCCCGCCAGCTTGTCCAACACGGATCTCCGGGAAACCTCCCTTTCCTCCACGAACTCCCATACGTGGCGGCCCAGCATCTCCCTGGCCGAGTAGCCCAGCAGCGCGAGTTCGGTGCGGTTCACCCGGATGATTCGTCCCGCGCCGTCCAACTCATGGTAACCAATGGGGGCATCATCAAACAATTCCCGTAATTGTCTCTCGCTCTCCCGCAGCGCCGTTTCGGCCGCGCAGAGTTGTCGTTTGGTGTCCAGTTCGCGGAACAGCCGTTGGAAAACCCCGGGCAGCAGATCGACCAGGTACAAGGTCTTCACCAAATAGTCGACGGCGCCGAGCTTCATCATCTCCACAGCCAGCCGCTCGCTCCCCTGGCTTGTCATCACGACGAAGGGAACCCGGATTTTTTGCTCGTTCAAGGCGTTGATGAGTTCGCTCCCGGTCATGTCGGAAAGTTTCTGGTCGAGCAGCAGCGCCAGGCCGAGATCGGCCTTGATCCGCCCGATGGCAGCGGCGCCAGTCGGCACGCCGTCCACCTCATAACCGGCCTTGCCCAGCGCTCGCTGAATCAGGTTCCTCAGCCCATCGTCGTCTTCCACCACCAGCACGCGACCGGTCCTTGACCCGGCGATCCTGGTATCCTCGCAACGCTCGTTGTTTTGAATCATAGTTCAGTTTTCTCCGTCGATTCTCGGTACTTCCACGACTGCCAGAAAGAGGCCCAGGTGCCGGATGGCATTGATGAAGCCCTCGTAGGCGGCGGGCTTGGCAATAAAGTTGCTGCAGCCGAGGGCATGACAACGTCCCACGTCCCTCGGGTCGCTGGTCGTGGTGATCATGGTCACCGGGATCTTGCGTAACTCAGGGTCCGCTTTCATCTTGGCCAGCACTTCCATCCCGTCGAGTTTCGGCATGCGGATATCGAGCAGCAGAGCGTAGGATGCGCCCACTTGCCGGATGGGGCCATCGCCCGTCTGCAGCAGAAAATTCATGATTTCCTGCCCGTCGTTGAAGTGCAGGATGTTGTTCACGATGCCGGCGCGCGCCAGGTTTCTCCGGATCAACTCCGCATGCCCGGCATCGTCTTCCGCCATGAGAATCACGACTTCATTGTTCATGCTTATATGGTCTCAGCCTTGGGCGGCGGGCAGCCTCACATAGAACCGGCTGCCCTCGCCAGGTTTCGATTCGACCCAGGCATCCCCCGCAAGTCTGCCCACGGCCTGGCGAACGATGGTCAGACCCAAGCCTTCGCCCTGGCTCTTGAACGGATCCAGCCGATGGAAGATCTCGAAGATCTTTTCCTGATGCGCGGGAGCAATGCCGACCCCGTTATCTTCCACACAGTACACGACGTGTTGGCTCTCAATACCGCCGCGAATCCGGATGACGCCCCTCCGGCCCGGATCAAGGTACTTCAGCGCGTTGCCAAGCAGGTTCGTGAACACCTGGACCACCTGAACCGCGTCGCCCTGGCACGGTGGCAGTTCGGCGACCTCCAGTTCGACGGCATTCTGGTCGAGTTGGAATGTGGTGGTGGCAACCACCTTGGCGACCAGTTCGTTCATGTTGAGCGGAGCAATCGTCAGCCCCGACCGGCCGTAGCGCGACAGCTTCATGAGCCCGGTCAGGAGCACGTCCATGTGCGCGGCGCTGCTGCGGATGTACTGCAGGTCGATGGACATCCCCTGCACGATCGGCCGGACCGCTTCCGTCAGCGCTTCAATCGTCGTGGCGCCGGCCTCAAGCGCTCGA
>JBIJCX010000348.1:0-9093 GCA_044344465.1 Opitutaceae bacterium | reverse complement strand
GCCGCAGTTCCTGCACGGGGGATCCGTTGGCGGCGAGGGCGTTGAGGTAGGGCACGTACATGTTGTTGATCGCGAGATTGCCGAGCTGCGACGTGCCGAAGGAGCCGAAGTAGGTGATGTCCTCGAAACCCTCCATGTCGCGGATGTTGGTCGCGAGCCGGCCATTGCCGTCCGTCCACAGTGGGAGGTTTTTCTTGATGAATTCCGTGAAGTCGGCGCCGACATTGGACTTTTGCGCCTCCTGCATCGCGGCGTTGTAGGTGATGCGCCAGTTCTTCGTCGGGTTGAGCGTGCCTTCGAATTCCCAGCCTTCGGAGACGGTGTCGGCGATGTTGCCGACGGGATCCGGGCGGAAAGCGCTCCAATTGCCGCCATTGGCGGCCTGGGTGAAGTTCCAGGAGGACGCGAGCAGCGGGTCGACGGGGCGCAGCCACTCCTCTCGGGTGCGCTGCGCGAACCAGGCATTGCGAAACGTGGTCTCGGCGGCCGTGAGCGCGGGGTTGAGATTGTTCGCCTGCGCCGGAGCGGTCAGGCTGGCGCGGGGCGGGAGGTAGCGCGGATCGCTGGGGCTGAAGCCAAACCACTTGTTGATCAGGTGCTCGTTGGTGTTGGCCTGCCGCATGCCGTTCATGGCGCGGGTGACGTCGTTGCCGGGCCAGAAGGTGTTGTAGAACGTGGCATTGTCGTTGGCCTGCGTGGTGCGGTACCGGTTCACGCGCAGGATGAGTTTCTGGTCGAGCGCCGAAATCGTGACGCCCATGTCCTTGGTCTTGCCCGAGGGCGGACTGAACGGGCGGCCGTAAACGTCCTTGAGCGTCGAGGAGGGGCGGAAGTTCTGCGACTGGTTGTAGGAGAGGCTGAAATCCGTGCCGCGCGGGAGCCAGCGTTGCACAAAGTTCGGCGCGTGCAGCACGCCGCTCCAACTAAGCGTGGACTCCTTGCCGGGCTTGATGGTGGGCGCGGCGGGCAGTGCCCAAGCGGGGCTGTACGGATCGACTTCGCCGGTGAGCCCGGCAAGGCGCGGGGAGCCGGCGTCCCAGAGCTTGAAGTCGTCTTCGCGCCAACCGACGAGGCCGACCAGTTTGTCGCTGAAGAGATAACCCTGCCAGACGGCGGACACGCTCTTGGTCTTGCTGAAGTTCTTCGAGGCGCCGGAGTAGAGCTTGCTGATGTCGCGCTCGTCGGCGCTGAGGGTCGTCACCGGCACGCGGACCATCTGGTTGATGCGGGCGTCGAAGACGATGGCGGTGCCGCTGGCCTGCGGCGTATGGACGGCCGTGATACCCGAGATGTTGGCGCCGGCGGGGGAGCTCAGGTTGGCAATCGAGGACCCGAGATAGTGCACGCCGGCGTAGGCCGGATAGGTGGTCGCGTTCTGATTGTTCGCGTAGGCGTTGAGCTCGAGGCCGTAGGAATACCCGTTGATGCTGCGGTTGAAATTGTTGCTCCGCTGGTCGGTGTAATTGCCGGTGAAGACATGGCGGCCGAGGAAGCGGGCCAGGCCTGCCTTCTTGCGGAAGTCGAGCGTGCCATAGGCGGTGGCGCGGTAAGCCTCGCGCTTGGTCTCGGCGAAGTTGTTGCCGATGGAGTCGGAGGCGACGAAGGGCCGGCCAAAGTTGGGATTGGGCGCGCCGTCGACGAGCTTGCTGTTCATGTCGACCATGATCGTGTAGGCGTCGAAGCCGAACATGCCGAAATTCTCGCGGTTGTTGACCTGCCGATCGTAGGCCAGCTCGACGCCGGCCAGGTCACGCCAGAACGTCTGGCGAAACGTGGCGTTGAGGGCGCGGAAATCGGCGGCCTCGCGCTTGTTGGGGCCGTCGAGCAGCGTGTGGTAGAAATCGAAGACCGAGGGATCGCGCAGCTCCTGATAGCGCCAGAGGCCGGTGTACGCCTGACCGGTAGGGGCGAATTGTTGGTTGAGGAAGAAATTCGGGTTGCTGCTCTTCCCCGTGTAGGCGGCGACGGCGTACAATTGCGTATAGGGAGTGCCGCCGCTGGCGATCATGAACGGGGGTACGCCATTGCCGCCCTGCGTGGCGGAATTCGGATCGGTGAAGATGGCGCCGACCTGGCCGATCCAGCGCGCCGGGAAGTTGAGGTGGGCAAACAGGAAGGGATTGTTCGTCACGGACGTGGTATTGGTGGGATCGACGGCGATCTTGTTGAGGACGTTGTACCACACGGACAGGCCGTCATGCGGCGGCGTGGGCCGGGGCCGGTTGGAGTTTTGCCGGCCGCCTTCGTAGCTGACCTGGAATTGCGTGAGCCCGTCCTTCACCACCCGCGGCTCCCACTTGAGGGAGCCGAACAGCCGGCGGTCGAGCTCGTAGGCGGGCCGTTGCTGGTACTCCTTGCGGTCGTTGAGCGAGATCAGGCGTACGGCGAGCGCGTGCTTGACGATGGTCTGGTTGAGATCGAGGACCTCGCGGTGCGAGTCGAAGCGTCCGATGCTTTGCTGAAAAATGTAGGTGTCCTTGCTGAGACTGGCCGACTTGAGCTGGTTGTTGATGATGCCGGCCGGGCTGCCGAGGCCGAAGAGGATGGCGTTGGCCCCGCGCGAGATGTCGACCCGCTCGGTGTTGTAACCGTCCATCGGGATGCCGGTGAGAAAGAAATCGCGGGTGAGATCGGCGCCGGCGAGGCCACGGACACGCGTCGAGCTGCTCGGGTTTTGCAACGTGCCCTCAGCGTTGGCGAAGCCATTGCCCGTGGAGACGCCGGAGAAGTTGCCCTCGAAACCGCCGGCCTCGGTGTTGGTGGTGTAGACCAGGATGTCGCGCAGGTTGGTCGAGCCGGTGTCGATCATGAACTGCGAGGTCACGACCGAGATGGCTGCCCCGACATCGCGCAGGTCGGTGCGCAGGCGCGTGCCGGCGAGTGTGGAGGTGGCCTGGTAGCCGCGGTCCTCGGTTTCGGTGACGACGAACGGCGAGAGCACGACGGCGTCATCCTTCGCCGCCGCCGGGGCGGAAGCGGAGGGGGTTGACTGGGCGGCAAGGAAGGGATCCGCCAATGCCCCGGCAACGATTAGTAGATGGCGGAGCGAACGCGGCCACGGGCGATTCAGGGCGTGAGGTGAGGAGGTTGGCATGGTTGATGGTAGAGGCTTGGCTGGTGCTGGCGTCGGAGGGCTGAGCGACGGCGGGCGCGGTGAAGCGGTCGATTGGACGACGGACATCGATGACCGGAAAAGGCCTGAAATAAAGGACGGAGTACGAAAGCGGAATGGAGGGCATAATTTGGGCAAGGGCGCAGTGAACGGCGGGAGCGGCTTTCACCGCGTATTCATGAAGACGGCCAACCCCCGGAAGCATGGCCACAAAAAGGCGCAAAAAATTGTCCGTCCGGCCGGCGGGAATCCCCCGGGCGCCTATAGGCGCCGCGAGAGCTGCGATCGCCCTCCGATTTTTTGTGCCTTTTTGTAGCTAAAGTTCAGAGGCCCCTCTGCGGCGTTCTCGATCCGGCCATTCGGGTTCAATCACTTGCGTTCTTCATGAATTCGCGGTGAGCGGCTTTACGGCGCGATCCGTAAGCGGCGGGAGAACGGGCCTCCCGGTCCGTTTCAATAGTCGTCGAGCGGCCTTTTCGACGAACACTCGGAACGGACCGGGAGGTCCGTTCTCCTTCCAGGCCAACTCCGTCCAAGCCAACTCCGTTGGGACATTGGCCTGAATCTGCTGACAGCCGCGCGCCGAGCGCCCGGCCCACCCCACCCCGCATCATCACGCTTCTTGCCGGCTGGACTTATGAATCCACCATGCCCACCTGGATGCACCACCGGGTCAGGCTCGCGACTTCGTGCACCCCAATCTTCGCCATGAGGTTCTTCCGGTGTTTCTCAACCGTACGTAGGCTGAGGTTCAGGCTGACCGCGATTTCCTTCGAGATCTGCCCGGCGGCGACCAGTCGCGCGATTTGCTTTTCCCGGTCGCTGAGCCCGACCTCGTCCAGACTGCGCCCAGCCGTGACCGGCGCCGGCCGACCCTTGACCGCAACATGGCTGGCAAAAAACATCCCGCCCCGGCGGATCGTGTCGATGGCGCTCAGGACGTAGGAAAGGGGCGCGGTCTTGTCGACATAACCATCGACACCGAGGGCGATCAGTTCCGCCGGCAGCCGTTCGTTGGGATGGGCCGTGAGGATCAGGATGTGCATCTGGGGCACGACGCGGCGGATTTCGGTGGCAATTTCCAGTCCGTTGATGTCCGGGAGCACCAGGTCGATCACGGCGAGGTCCGGCTTCTCCTGCAGGCAGAATTTCAGCCCCGGTTTGCCGAGCTCGAATTCGCCGATGACGTCCAGGTTTTTCACCTTGCGCAATGTCGACAGGATGAGCTGGCGGAAGATGTGCTCGTCTTCGATGATGACGGTGCGAAGGGTGCTCATGGGGATGGCGATAAAAGGTAATTCCCTCGCCGGCCCATCTGCAAGTGCGAGTTGCGGCGGCCGGATACTCCGGCAAGGCAGTGTCGAAGTCGTTCTCGTTCCTCGTAATCTTTCTCTTTCCTCTTTCTCTTAATCTTTCTCTACCGTGCCGAACCCCTGACGAAAGAGAAAGATAAGGAGGGAAGAGAAAGATCGGGAGATCAACTTTGACTCTGCCCCGGCTGCTCGACCGCGCCGAGGATTCCGGCCTCGTCTCGCCCGATCGTTCTCTTTCGCGCCGGCGCATTGACCGGAGGGCCGAGCTCCGCCGAGGCCGGGAGAATGCGATCGCAAAGTGGCCTCGACGGAGCTCGGCCTTCCACTATGGCGCAACCTCACGCCGGCGCGTGCCGACGGGCCTACGCCAGATCCGTGTAGCCCATCAGGTAGCGGTCGCACTCGCGCGCGGCGCCCCGGCCTTCGTTGATCGCCCACACCACCAGGCTCTGTCCCCGGCGGCAGTCGCCCGCGGCGAAGACTCCCTTGAGGCTGGTCGTATATTTTTCGTGCTCCGCCCTGATGTTGGAGCGGGCGTCGGTCTCGACCCCGATCTCCTTCAACAGCGCCTGCTCGGGCCCGAGGAAACCCATGGCGAGCAAGACGAGCTGGGCGGGACGCGTCCGCTCCGTGCCGGGGACTTCCTTCGGCACGAACTGGCCGTGCTCGTTCCTCTCCCACTGGATCTCGACGGTCACGAGTTCCTTCACGTTGCCCTTCTCGTCGCCGATGAATTTTTTCACGGTGGTGAGATAGATGCGGGGATCGGCGCCATACTTCCCCGCGGCCTCCTCCTGGCCGTAGTCCATCTTGTACGTCTTCGGCCATTCGGGCCACGGGTTGTCGGCCGCGCGCTCCAGCGGCGGCTTCGGCAGAATCTCGATTTGGAGCAGGCTCTTGCAGCCGTGGCGCATCGCGGTGCCGACGCAGTCGGTGCCGGTGTCGCCGCCGCCAATCACGACGACGTCCTTCTTTTTCGCGTTGATCAGCGTGTGGCTGGCGCCGCCGTTCAGGACGGCCTGCGTGTTCGCGGTGAGGTACTCCATCGCGAAGTGCACGCCCTTCAAGTTGCGCCCCTCGATCGGCAGATCGCGCGGCTGGGTGGCGCCGGTGCAGATCACGGTGGCGTCGTATTCCTTCAGGAAAATCTGCGGCTCGACGTTATCGCCGACGTTGGCGTTGCAGATGAACTTGATGCCCTCCTGCTCCATCAGCTTGATCCGGCGCAGCACGACCTCCTGCTTGTCGAGCTTCATGTTCGGAATGCCGTACATGAGGAGCCCGCCCGGGCGATCGGCGCGTTCGAAGACCGTGACGGTGTGGCCGGCGCGGTTGAGTTGCGCGGCGGCGGAGAGTCCGGCCGGGCCGGAGCCGATGACGGCGATCTTCTTGCCGGTGCGAACCTTGGGCGCCTCGGGATAAACCCAGCCCTCTTCCCAGCCGCGATCGATGATCGCGGCCTCGATGTTCTTGATCGTGACGGGCGGGGCGTTGATGCCGAGGACGCAGGAGCCCTCGCAGGGCGCCGGGCACACGCGGCCGGTGAACTCGGGGAAGTTGTTCGTCTTGTGCAGGCGATCGAGCGCCTCCTTCCACAGGCCGCGGTAGACGAGATCGTTCCACTCGGGGATGAGGTTGTTGATCGGGCAGCCGGAAGCCATGCCGCTGATCAGCTTGCCCGTGTGGCAGAACGGCACGCCGCAATCCATGCAGCGGGCGCCCTGCTGGCGGAGTTGCTTCTCCTCCATGTGGTGGTGAAACTCCTTCCAGTCGCGCACGCGCTCGGCGGGCGTGCGATCAACGGGAAGTTCGCGCAGATACTCGATGAAGCCGGTTGGTTTGCCCATGGAGAGAAGCTGTAAGCTGTAAGCTCTAAGCGATAAGCTTGGCTAGCGGTGGAGTTGGAGAGGAGGTTTGATTGGTTCGGAGCTTAAAGCTTAGCGCTTATAGCTTACAGCGGTCGGCGGTTAATTACCGCCGACCCGGCTGAGGTCGCGGGCGTTTTCCTCGAAGGCGGCCATGATCGCCTCGTCGCCGGTGAGGCCCTGGGCCTTCGCGCGCTCGATGGAGGCGAGCATGCGCTTGTAGTCCTTCGGCATCACCTTGACGAACTTCGGCCGGAACGTGTCCCAGCCTTCGAGGATCTCCTGCGCCCGGATGCTCCTGGTGTAGGCGAGATGCTTTTCGATCATCGCGCGGACCTCGGCGATTTCCGCCGCGTCAGTGAACGGCTCGATGGCGACCATCTGCGGGTTGACGCGCTTGGGGAAGTCGCCGGCCTCGTCGAGCACGTAGGCGGTGCCGCCGGACATGCCGGCGCCGAAGTTGCGGCCGGCCAGGCCGAGGATGACCACGCGGCCGCCGGTCATGTATTCGCAGCCGTTGTCGCCGATGGCCTCGACCACGGCGTTGACGCCGGAGTTGCGGACCGCGAAGCGTTCACCGGCCATGCCGCAAATGTAGATCTCGCCGGCCGTGGCGCCGTAGAGCGCGACGTTGCCGACCAGCATGTTTTCCCGCGGCACGAAGGTCGAGCTGGCGGGCGGATAGACGATGATCTTCCCGCCGGAGAGGCCCTTGCCGATGTAGTCATTCGCATCGCCCTCGAGCGAGAACGTCATGCCGCGCGTCATGAACGCGCCGAAGCTCTGGCCGGCGGAGCCCTTGAAGTGGATCCGTATCGTATCCTCCGGCAGGCCTTTGGCCCCGTGTTTCTTCGTGATCTCGCCGCTGGTGATTGTGCCGACCACGCGGTGGACGTTGCGGATCGGCAGCTCGGCCACGACTTTTTCGCCGCGCTCGATCGCCGGCGAGCAGAGATCGAGGAGCGTCGTGACATCGAGGGAGCGGTCGAGCCCGTGGTCCTGTTTCATCTGGCAGAACCGGCCGACCTCGGGGCCGACATCGGGCTGGTAGAGGATGGTCGAGAAATCGAGCCCCTTGGCCTTCCAGTGATCGACGGCCTTCCGGGCTTCAAGCCGGTCGGTGCGGCCGATCATCTCCTCGATGGTGCGGAAGCCGAGCCGGGCCATGATTTCGCGCATGTCCTGCGCGATGAAGCGCATGAAGTTCACGACGTGCTCGGGCTTGCCGGTGTAGCGCGCGCGCAACTGCGGATCCTGCGTGGCAACACCGGCGGGACACGTGTTGAGATGGCAGACGCGCATCATGATGCAGCCGGTCGCGACAAGCGGGGCGGTGGCGAAACCGAACTCCTCGGCGCCGAGCAGCGCGGCGATGACGACGTCGCGGCCGGTCTTGAGCTGGCCGTCGGTCTCGACGGCGATGCGCGAGCGCAGATTGTTGAGGACGAGCGTCTGGTGGGTCTCGGCGAGGCCGAGTTCCCAGGGCAGGCCCGCGTGCTGCAGCGAAGTCTGGGGCGAGGCGCCGGTGCCACCGTCGTAACCGGAGATGAGCACGACATCGGCATGGGCCTTGGCCACGCCGGCCGCGACGGTGCCGACGCCGACCTCGGCGACGAGCTTCACGCTGACGCGCGCATTGCGGTTGCCGTTCTTGAGATCGTGGATCAGCTCGGCAAGATCCTCGATCGAGTAGATGTCGTGGTGGGGCGGCGGCGAGATCAGGCCGACACCGGGGGTGGAGTGGCGGGTTTTCGCGACCCACGGGTACACCTTCGTGCCGGGCAGCTGGCCGCCCTCGCCGGGCTTGGCGCCCTGCGCCATCTTGATCTGGAGCTCCTTGGCGTTGACCAGGTATTCGCTCGTGACGCCAAAGCGGCCGGACGCGACCTGCTTGATCGCGGAGTTCTTCGAATCGCCGTTGGCCATCGGCTTGTAACGCTCGGGATCCTCGCCGCCTTCGCCGGTGTTGGACTTGCCGCCAATGCGGTTCATCGCGATCGCGAGGGTTTCGTGGGCTTCCTGCGAGATGGAGCCGTAGGACATCGCGCCGGTCTTGAACCGTTTCACGATCGCCTCGACCGGCTCGACCTCGTCGATCGGGACCGGGGGGCCGGCCTTGAAATCGAGGAGGCTGCGCAACGTGCAGAGATTCCTGCCCTGCTCGTTGATCAGCTTCGCGTAGGCCTGGTAGCTGGCCGTGCTGCCGGTACGGACCGCCTTCTGCAATTGGTGAATGGACTCGGGCGTGAAGAGATGGTTCTCGCCGCTCGCGCGCCATTGGTAGAGGCCGCCCACCGGAAGGATGTGCCCGTTGACGGGGCGCTCGGGATAGGCCGCGCGGTGGCGCATCAGCACCTCCTGCGCGATGACATCGAGTCCGATCCCGCCGACGCGCGACGGCGTCCAGGTGAAGTAGTGATCGATCACGTCCTGCCGCAGGCCGAGCGCCTCGAACACCTGCGCGCCGCGGTAGCTCTGGATCGCGGAGATGCCCATCTTCGACATGACCTTGATCACACCCTTGGACCCGGCCTTGACGAAGTTCTTGCAGGCCGTCTTGTGATCGATGTTCGTGAGCAGCCCCTCGCGGATCATGTCGTCGATCGTCTCGAACGCGACGTAGGGATTGATCACGCTGCAGCCGTAGCCGATGAGCAGCGCGAAGTGGTGGACCTCCCGCGCCTCGCCGGTCTCGAGCACGAGCGACACGCGGGTGCGCAGGCCCTCGCGGATGAGATAATGATGCAGGCCGGCGATCGCGATCAGTGCGGGAATCGGCGCGTAGTCGCGGGTGACGCCACGG
>JBIJCX010000476.1:0-5564 GCA_044344465.1 Opitutaceae bacterium | reverse complement strand
GCACTCGCTCCCATCAGACCACGACCGATTTTACCTCGCGCATGGCCGAAGACCACGATCGCCGCGCCGTCTCCGCCCTCATCTCCCGCACCTTCCCTTCGTGAATACGCGCTGAGCTGCCCTTGTCATCCGGAAAAACGGCTCGCCCGCATTCCCCGCGTGGCTGAGCTTTGACGTCAATACCTTACACCGACATGCAATCAAAAAAGAAGTCCTGTAGAAACTGCGGAAGTGTCGAGCTGTTCGCAAAAGAAGTAATCGCAACTGGTCCTTACGGGCCGGATCTGTTGCCGATTGGCGGCATCTTCAATCTGCCCAAGTTTTATCTTCGTATCTGTGGAGGGTGCGGGTTGGCGGAGTGGTTTGTGCCTTCCGAATATCTCGCCAAGGTGAAAGAGAAATTTCCACGCGAGGGATAAGATGCGCCAGGCCATGGGGTCAGGCTGACACTAGCCGGCTGGGTTTCGACCCTCCGGCTCACTTGGCCGTTTCACTCAAAATCAATTCGGCGACGCGCTCTCCACTTTCCATCGCCCCTTGGATCGACGCCGAATTCGTCCAATCCCCCGCCACCCACACTCCTGGTCGCACCGCCTCCGGGACCCGCCGTTCCAGCGGCCAGCGCACCGGCAGCGCCCGCCGCACCCGATAACTGCGCAGCCATTTCCATTCGTGCACGGCCGCGCCTTCCACCCGCGGGCCGCCCAGCCCATTGCCCGCCAAACCCACGCCCTCGGCCGGCACCGCGCTTGCTCCTTGAGGCGCCAGCAACAGCGCCGGCCACAAACCGGATGTGCCTGCACCCGCTACCGCGATCGTTTCATTCATGTCGCATCAGCGTTTCCGACCCGGCACGTGGCGCAACGCTGATTCCAGCCCCGGCCCGACCCTTGGCCCGAGACCGCAACGAAGGGATTCTTCATGCCCGGGCTCAGAACCGCACCGGCTGAGCCCAAGCAAGCGCACGCTGCCGAGCCCGCATGGACGCGTCGCCGGTGGAAAGGTATGTTCATGAGACCACTCCGCCATGATTGCGGTGCCGCCGGCGTTGCCGGAAGCATTCTTCCGCACCCATCCAAACAACCCGTCATCCATGAAATCGATTCTCTCTGGTTTGATCGCCGCTCCCCACACGCCGTTTCGGCCCGATGGCGAAGTGGCGGTTGAAGTCATCCCGCCCTTGGCCGCCATGCTGGTGCGCAACGGCGTCAGCGGGGCATTCGTCTGCGGGACCACGGGCGAAGGGCAAAGCCTGTCGATGGCGGAACGGCAGCGGGTGGTCGAAGCGTGGCGTCAGACGCTCCCGCCAGGACTGAAGCTCATCGTGCATGTCGGGCATCTCAGCCTGGTGGAAAGCTGCGCCCTCGCGCGCCATGCCCAGGAGCACGGCGCCGACGCCATTGCCACCGTCGCGCCGAGTTTTTTCAAGCCGCCGGGAGTCGCCGAGCTGGTGGCGTGGTGTCAGCAGGTGGCGGCGGCGGCTTCGGCGCTGCCCTTCTATTTCTATCACATGCCGGCGATGACGGGCGTCAGCTTTTCGGTCACGGATTTCCTCACTGCGGCCGAGGACAAGATTCCCTCGCTCGTCGGCGTGAAATTTACGCACGAGGATCTGATGGACTACAGCCGGGCCGGCGAGGTCGCCGGCGGACGCTACACGATGCTCTTCGGTCGCGACGAGATTCTGCTCGCGGGCCTTTGCCTTGGCGCGACCGGAGCCGTGGGCAGCACGTACAACTTTGCCGCGCCGCTGTACCTGCGCCTGATGCGGGCGTTTGCCGCGGGTGACCTCGACACCGCGCGGCGCGAGCAGGCGCGGTCCCGCGACTTCATCGCGATCCTGCACCGTCACGGCGGTCTCGCGGCGGGGAAAATGGCGATGAAGTTCATTGGGATCGATTGTGGCCCGGTGCGGCTGCCGCTCCGGCCGATCGGCGCGGCGGCGGAGCAGAGTATGCGCCAGGAGCTGGAGCAGGTGGGATTCTTTGATTATTGCTGCACGCTGTCATGATTTCCGCTCCGTCTCTCGCGGCGACGTTGCTGGGGTTGAAATGGCAGGATGCCTCCGTGGTCGTCCTGTATCTGGTGGCGATGCTCGGCATCGGCATCTGGTTCAAGTGGCGCGAGACCCATGGCACGACCGAGGAATACCTGCTTGGCAACCGCGGCATGTCGTGGTGGCTGATCGGTATCGCTTATGTGATGACGCTGCTGAGCACGAACTCGCTGGTCGCGGTGCCGGGCGAGGCGTACAATCACGGGCTGGCGCTCGCCCTGCGCTACTTTCTGGCGCCGTTCATCGGCATCGCGATCTTCTACCTCTTCATCCGGTTCTTCTTTCGCAGCCACGTCTTCACGCCGTTCACGTACCTGGAGGAGCGCTTTGACCGGCGGGTGCGGGCGCTCGGCAGCATTTTCTACGTCGTCATCCGGCTCTTCTACCTTGCCCTCGTACTCTACTCCTCCGCGCTGGTGCTGCGCGGCGTGGCCAACTGGCCGCTCGCGCAATCCATCCTTATCATCGGCGTCATTGGCCTCGTCTATGTCTATCTCGGCGGCGCCAAGGCGCTGGTCTGGGCGGATTTTGTACAGTTCATCCTGTTGGTGGGCGGGCTGCTGTTCATCGTCGGGGTCTGCATCATCCGGGTGGAGGGCGGCCTGGGCGGCATCGTTCGCTATGCTTTGGAACATGGCCGCGGTTTCGAGGCCCTGCAGCAGCCGTCGTTCTACAAGTTGGACGCGTTCGTGCGGCTCAATCTCTGGCTGATGCTTTTCGTCACGATCAGCGACCGGATGTTTTACGCCAGCTCCGACCAACTCGCCGTGCAGCGGCTGCTGAGTACCTCCACCTACAAGGCCGCCGAACGTTCTTATTGGTTCAGCCAGATCCTTACCCTCCCCACACTTTTCGTGCTCTGGTTCATCGGCCTGGCGATCTTCGCCTTCTACGGCCAGCATCCTGTGCCGGGCGTGAAACTGGCCGGCGACACGGCGCTCTTCCGCTTTGTCTCGACCGAACTGCCACCCTTCGTTCCGGGACTCTTCATCGCGGCCTGCCTGGGTCTGATCATGTCCACCCTCGACGCCGGTTTCCACAGCCTGGCCACGGTCTTGGTCAAGGACACCTACATGGTATTCATCAACCCGCAGGCCGGTGAAAAGCGGCAGGTCTGGCTGAGCCGGCTGCTCATCCTCGTCATCGGTCTGCTGGCGATGGGCATCGCGCTTTTCATGGCGATGACCTCCGACAAGGTGGCCAACTCGTTTATCGAGACGCAGGTGTTCTGGATTTCCTTCCAGGGCCTGCTGGCGATGGTGTTCCTGATCGGCGTGACCTCGTGCCGCGTGACGGCCGGGGACATCCTGCGCGCCTTCGGGGTTGCGTTCGTCGTGACGCTGGTGACGACCTATTTCTATATCCAGAGCCGCGGCACCGATCGGCCGATGAGCTTCCTCTTCGTTTCGATTCCCGGCGAGGTCGCGGTGCTGGTCTTCGGCTACCTGCCGGCGTTCTGGCGCCGACGACTGCCGGCGGAGAAAATCGACGGCCTCACTCTCTTTACGCTGAAGAAAAAGATCCCCGGCGTTGCGACCTGACGCCAGGGTCCCGTGGACGAACCTGAGCCCGTTTTTCCTGATATCCCGTATCCATGAAAACATCCCGCCGTTCATTCCTCCAATCCGCCGCGGCCCTTGCGGTGGCGGCGACCGTCCCGGCCGGGCTGACCCGGGCTGCCGCCGGAGCCGGCAAAGTGGCGGGGGCCCGCGAACTCAAGACCGACGTGCTGATCATCGGCGGCAGCCTCGGGGGAATCGCCGCCGCCCTCGCCGCCGCCCGCATGGGCCGCAAGGTCATCGTGACCGAGGAAGTCGACTGGATCGGCGGCCAGGCCACAACCCAGGGCGTGCCGCCGGACGAACATCCGTGGATCGAGAACTTCGGCCGCACCCGGACCTACGCCGCCTTTCGCAACGGCGTGCGCGATTTCTACCGCCGCCATTACCCGCTTACGGCCGCGGCGCGCGCCGACCGTCATCTCAATCCCGGGGCGGCCTGGGTCACCGCGCTCGCCTACGAACCACGCGTCGGGCTCGCCGTGCTCAACGAGATGCTGGCGCCGCACCTGGCGGCAGGGCGGATCGTCATCCTGACGCGGCACCAGCCGGTGGCGGTGGCGATGGCGGGCGATTACGCCAGGGCCGTCACCGTGCTCGACACCCGGACCGGGGCGCAGCGCACCCTCTCGGCGCCCTACATCCTCGACGCGACCGAACTCGGAGAACTCCTCGAACTCGGGCGGATCGAACATGTCATCGGCGCCGAATCCCAAGCCGAAACCGGCGAGCCCAACGCCCTCGATGGCCCCGCCGACCCGCGCGATCAAATGGGGTTCACCCATTGCCTCGCGCTGGATCATCTGCCCGGCGAGGAGCATGTCATCGAAAAACCGCGCGACTACGATTTCTGGCGCAAGGCCGCCAGCGCGCACAGCGGCCGGCCCAAACTCCCGGTGGTCGATCTGTTCGGCCACGAGCGCGATTACTTCGGCCGGCCGAACCAGCCGGGCCGCTACGTTTCGGCGCCCTGGAATTTCCGCCGGTTCCTGTGCCGGACCAACTTCGAGCCCGGGGCGTTCCCGAGCGACATCACCACGCCGATCTGGGGCCAGAACGAATATCACGACGGCGTGCTCTGCGGCGTTTCTGCCGCGGAGCGTCGCCGGCACATGGACGGCGCGCGGCAGCTTTCGTTGAGCTTGCTCTACTGGCTGCAGACGGAGGCGCCCGATCCCGCCACGGGCCGCAACGGCTTCCCCGGCCTGCGGCCCCGCGGCGATGTCTTCGGCACGGCTGACGGGCTGGCCCAATATCCCTACATCCGCGAATCGGCCCGTATCCGCGCTGAACTCACGGTGGTCGAGACCATGTTCCGCAACGACCGGGAGCCCACCCGCCACGCGCCGGTCAAGTTTCCCGACAGCGTCGGCGTGGGCGGCTATCGGATCGACATCCACAAACCGGTCCGGAAAGGCACCGGTGGGATGACGGAAAGCAATCACGGCAAGCACTGGTGCCAGCAGATGCCCCTCGGGGCGCTCATCCCGGTGCGGGTCGAGAACCTGCTGCCCGCGTGCAAGAACCTCGGCGTCACCTCGGTCGTCAACGGCGCCTTCCGCCTGCATCCCAACGAATGGAACATCGGCGAGGCCGCGGGCGCGCTGGCCGCCTTCTGCCTGCAACGCACCCTGCGGCCCCGCCAGGTGCGCAACACGCCCGCCCATCTCGCCGACTTCCAGGCCGAACTCGTCCGCCAGGGCGTGGAACTCGACTGGCCGGCGGGACACCGCGAAACCGCCCGCTCCTACTACAGCCACCACAACCTCGAATTGAAGGACATCGACACCTTCTATTTCGGCGAGGCCTCGCGGCTGAAGTGATTCCCGCCTGGCCTCTTGGGCCGTAACGATGCAACAGGACCCCGATTTCCCACATAGCCCATCCAACTCATTGCGGAGTGTAGGGGCGTCGCTTGCCGACGCCCGTTTCCACGTTGTATGGCGGGC
>JBIJCX010000004.1:0-78112 GCA_044344465.1 Opitutaceae bacterium | reverse complement strand
GCCTGGGGGGGCGGTGCCGGGGCGCTCCCCCCCCCCCCCCGCCCCTACATCGGAGCTGCATCGTTTCGGCCCAGCCCGGGCTCATCTCCGTCGGCCTGCTTTCGTTCTGGTTGTTCACCCGTTTTGTCACCGCTAAGTTCCTCCCATGTCCACCTCACCCATTCAGACCATCCGTACCCAGGTCCTCGTCGTCGGCTCCGGCGCCGCCGGCCAGACCGCCGCCCTCGCCGCCGCGCGCAACGGCGCCGATACCCTCCTCGTCGAGAATGCCGGTTTCCTCGGCGGCATCTCGGCCACGCTGCCCTGGCTCGGATTCCACGATCGCGACTACCGGCTGATCGTGAAAGGCATCCCGCTCGAGTTCTGCCAACGGCTCCAACAGGCGGGCGCCGCCAGTGCGCACGAGTTCGATCCCAAGTGCGCCTCCGCCATCAGCATCGATTCGCACTGGTGGAAAATCCTCCTCATGCAGCTCATGCGGGAGGCCGGCGTACGGCTGCTCCTGCATACCCAGGTGGTTGATACGATCCGCGAGGGCGATCGCATCCGCGGCGTCTTCGTCGAAAACAAATCCGGCCGCCAGCGGATCGAGGCGGACATCACCATCGATTGCAGCGGCGACGGTGACGTCGCCGCGCGCGGCGGCGTGAAATGGGAAAAGGGTCGCACGGGCGATGGCCTCGTGCAGGCGCCCACCCTGGTGTTCAAGCTCGGCGGCGTGAGCCGCGAGGGCTTTATCGCCGGATGCAAGGATCCCGCGATCAATTACCGCGAATGGATCGCACCCTACCCGGAACTGCGGGAAAAGATGATGCGGCGGATCGATCGGATGAATGTCATCATCTGCGGCGGCTACGCCAAGCTCGTCGAGCAGGCCCGCCTTGCCGGCGACTTCGAGGTTCCGCAATCCCGCGTCGTCGGCGTCAAACTCCACCGGCCCGACGAGTATCTCGTCGTCATGACGCGCGTGCTCGGCCTCGATCCGACCGACATCCGCAGCCTCACCGACGCCTACGCCCGAGTGTACGAGCAGATTCCGATCCTCGTGAAGTTTTTTCAGAAATACGTGCCCGGCTTCGCCCAGTCGCACCTGCGCGAGATCGCCCCGATGCTCGGCGTGCGCGAGAGCCGCCGCATCATGGGCGACTATCTGTTGACGGGCGACGACCTCATTGCCGGCCGCGTTTTCGACGACGCCGTGAGCATGGGCGGCTACCACATCGACATCCACCGTCCGGCCGGCACGTGGGTGGATTCGAAAAACGTCCGCACCTACACGATTCCGCTGCGCAGCCTCATCGCCCGCGATGTGGAGGGCCTGCTGATGGCGGGCAAGTGCCTCTCGGCCACCCACGAAGCCATCGCCTCCACCCGCGTGGTTCCGATTTGCCAGGGGCAGGGCCAGGCGGTCGGCACCGTCGCGGCGCTCGCGGTCAAGGCCGGCACCTCGGTCCGGCAGGTCCCGATCGCGAAACTGCAGGACACGCTTGCCGCCCAGGGCGCCGAATTCGGGCGCACCGTCGGCGGACCCAACCAGCAAATCATCGACGAGGTCGGCCAGTTGCCCTTCGACGAGCCACCGACCACGGGCGACAAGGACGCCGCGTCATCCGTCGCGGCGGCCTGGGTGCCGGCGACCGTGAAATGACCTTGGCCGTATCCATGCGGTCGCGACCGCAAGGCGGGTTTTGCCTCGTGCCGGAAGAAAGGTCGGTCTTCGTAGCCCTGCGCGTGAGCGCAGGGACCTCCAGCAATCCCGCCGCTCACGCGGCGGGCTACAACGGAGCTGTCTTAAACACGACGTCATCAATGAATGCACACCTTCGGAGGGTGCCGCTTTGTCGGCGCCGCAACTCCCACTCTGGAAAACGGCTGCGACGGAGCGCAGCCCTCCGAATTGATGGCCAATTTATTATGACGCTGTGTATAGAAGTCGTTCTGAGCTCGGAAGTCCGGTCAGCCTAATCATGTCCGCTTAGAGTGTTTGCCCATGCTCCACCATCATATCCTCACCCCCATCCGCGCGGTTAGCGTGTTTGCCCTGCTGTTCGGCTCCGCGGCGATGGCCGCCGCCGCCGCGCCCTCGCAGTACGATATCTACAACTCAAAAGCGCCCCAGCCGTACTACGCGTTCCAGCCGTCGTGGGTCGCCCCGGCCAATCCAAATTATCAACGCCGCTCGGAGGCGAGCGCGGTCAATCTGAAGAACGGCGATGTGCTGGTCACCTGGTGCGATCTCGTCGGCGCAAGCGACAACGCGAAGGGTTACATCTCCGCCGTCGAGCTTTCGCCCACGGGCGTACCGCGCGGCGAGCCGCGCATCATCGTCCCGACTCCACCGGGCGGATTGAATTCGCTCTCGCCCGCGTTGCGGCGTCTGCCCAACGGCGAGATCGGCCTGGCCTTCAGTTATCGGATGAGCACCAAGGCGGCTTCACGGCGCTTCGCCACCTCGGCCGACGAAGGCCGGACCTGGACGGATCCCGTGCTCGTGTCCGACGGCTCGGACACCTACATGACCGGCTGTAACGATCGCCTCACCGTGCACAGCTCGGGCCGGCTGCTCGCGCCGCTCCATTGTTCCGATGATTGGGAGAAACATCACCTGCACGTGAAGACCGCGTGGTCGGACGACAACGGCCGCACCTGGCGGACGACAAAGACGAAGCTCGCGCTGCCTTATGTCCGCTGGCTCGAGGACATCGAAAACAAGACGCGCAAGATCGGACTCGAATCCGGTCCGCACGAGCCCGGCATCGCCGAGCGCGCCGATGGCACCCTGATCATGACGATGCGCACGCCGATGGGCACGCAGTTCTTCTCGGAGTCATTCGATCGTGGCGAAACCTGGACGGATCCGCGCAGCCTCGAACTCGTCAGTCCGCTCGCGCCCGCGAATCTCAGCCGGATCCCAGGCACGACGAAACTGCTGATGGTGTGGACGCCCAATTACGAGTCCGGCAAGGGCATGATGGGCAAACGCAACACGATCATGGCGTGCGTGAGCGACGACGGCGGCCTCACGTGGCCGCATGCGAAGCGGAAGATCATCCTGCACGATCCGACGAAATCGACCGATTATCCCAGCGTGATGTATCGCGGCAACGAGGTCTGGATCACACTGCGCATCAGCAGCGGCGCCGGCGTGCTGCAAGGGCTCACCGGCACCGGATTGGTGCGCGTGCCGCTGGCGTGGTTCGAATGAGGTGGAGTGGGCAAGTCGTGACGATGCAGTCGGCCGTAGCCCATCGGAAACAGTTCTGTTGTGGCCCGCCGCATGAGCGGCGGGATGGCGCATTTCCGTGCGCTCACGCCCAGGGCTACCCGAGTCCGCCGGAGAA
This sequence comes from Opitutaceae bacterium, assembly GCA_044344465.1. GTDB lineage: Bacteria > Verrucomicrobiota > Verrucomicrobiia > Opitutales > Opitutaceae > ER46. The sequence continues at coordinate 74,771 of JBIJCX010000004.1, read as the reverse complement.
ACGTGCCCGGCGGTCGCGTTGCCACGCCTTCGCCGGAACGATGCCGCCCGAAGGTGGGCCGGGCGCTCCGCGCCCGGCCGGGACGACGGACGGGGCCGAGGCCGCGCACGGAGTGCACGGCCCACCCTTTGGTTTCCGCATGACAGAAGAAAGACGCTCCGAATGGATGGACACCGCCTGGACGACGCGCCGTGAACACCCAGGCGAAAATTTCCGCTCTTTTCGCGCGCCAGTTCAACGATGCGCAACTCGCGCGACTGCGCTGGCATCTGGCACGCAGTGCAGGCAAATGCCCCGATGCGTATTTGATCAATGTCGCCCGTGGAGAACCTGAAGCGTTACCTCGACGGCCGGCTCTGGTTAATCTCTTGGACCACCGCCGCCGATACTGACCGGGCACCATGAAAATCTCCGGCCTCACCATCCGCCAGATCGCGATCGACGCCGCACCGCGCTACGGTGCCGAGGGAATTCCGCCGGGCCGCCCGACCACGTGGCATTACCCGCTCGTCGCGCTCCACACCGACGAGGGCATCGACGGCCACACCATGGGCTACGGCAACCAGGGCGACGGGCGCGCCATCGCGTGCCTCATGCGCGATGTGTTCTGGCCGAAAATCCGCGGCGAAAATCCCCTCGAGGTCGAGCGCCTTTGGTTGCGCCTCCGCCGGGCCAACCGCGATCTCTACGCCCTCAGCGACGCGATGTCGGGCATGATCGATGTCGCACTTTGGGACATCCTCGGAAAAGTCCGGCAGGCGCCGATTTGTGATCTGCTGGGGCGCGTTCGTGATCGCGTTCCGGGCTATTGCACCGGCTGGTCGTTTCATCCCACGCCGGAGCGGGCCTACGAGGAAGCACGCGAAATGAAGGCCCGCGGTTTCCAAGGTTTCAAGTGCCACTTCTGGAACGATCCGTCGCGCGACATTCCGTGCATCCGGGCGACGCGCGAGGCCGTCGGCCCCGATTATCCGCTGATGCAGGACCTCAACGCGCTCTACAATTTCGACGACGCGCTCAAGGTCGGCCGCGTCCTCGACGAGCTGAACTTCACGTGGTTCGAGGAGCCCATCCCGGACCGGCAGACCGGAAACTTGCGCCGGCTGGCGGACGAATTGAAAACGCCGATCCTCGGCGGAGAAACCGTCACACTCGACGAACTCGCCGAGCAGGTGCGCGTGCGGGCCTACGACATCGCGCGCGGCGACGTTTACCTCAAGGCCGGGATCACCGGGCTGATGAAGGCGTTCGATTTTTCCGCCGCACAGGGCATGCAACTCGAGGTGCACACCATGGCGACTCCGCTGCTCGACGTGGCCAACCTCCACTGCAATCTCGCCGCGAAGAACAGCGGCTACGCTGAAATCATCCACCCCATTTACCGCTTCGGGCTCAAGGGTCGCCCGCTCGACATCGATGCGGAGGGCTGGCTGCACGCTCCGACCGGCCCCGGCCTTGGCGTCGAACTCGACTGGGACTGGATCGACGATCACACGGTCGAGCGGATGGAAGTACGGTAGAGCGGCGCCCGACTGATCCCAAGATGCCCGCGACCCCAAACTATGCTTTCCCGCTGGAGCCGGTGGCGCCCGCCGATGCCGCGCACTCGCGGCGCAGCGAGGCGAGTTTCGTGGCGTTGCGCGACGGCTCCGTCCTGCTGGCCTACGGGCGCCACACGGGTCCGAACGATCCCGGCTATGCCCGGTTGCGGGATGAACGCGTCGTCCGCTACGGCGGCGGTTCGGCGATCGAACGCGACAACGACTTCGGGGAAATCGTGGCGGTACGCCTCGACGCCTGCGGCCGACGTCTCACCGAGGAGCGCGTCCTGGTGCCGGCGCCAATCGACGGCCTCAACGCGATGTCGCCCGCCCTGCGCCGGCTGCCCGACGGCCGGCTCGGCATGCTCTACAGCCACCGCGAGAGCACACGCGTCGCGTCACGGCGCTTCGTGACGTCGTCGGATGAGGGCGAATCGTGGTCCGAATCCGTGATCGTCGTCGCCGGGGGCTATCGAACCGGTTGCCACGATCGATTCACGATTCTCGCGGACGGCCGGCTGATCGCGCCCTGCCACGGCGGCGATGACTTCGATTCGCACTACCGCAAGGTCTGGGTCACGTGGTCCGACGATCTTGGAGCGTCATGGAAAACCGGCGACGCGATCGAGACCCCCAAGGTTTCGTGGCCCGATGCCCGCTTCATGGAATCGGGCTGCAACGAACCCGGGGTGGTCGAGCGCGCCGACCACTCCCTGCTCATGACGATGCGCACCGCCATGGGGACGCAGTTCAGCAGCGAATCGTTTGATCGCGGCGAAACCTGGTCCACACCGCGCACCCTCGAAGTGCCGAGCCCGAATGCCCCGGCGCATCTCTCCCGCTTGCCTGGCTCGGACGAATTGCTGCTGGTCTGGACACCCAATTACGATGCCCGTGCCCCGATGAATGGCCACCGTCACACTCTTCTTGCGGGCATCAGCACCGACGGCGGACGCTCGTGGCCGCACGCGCGGCGGAAAGTCCTCGTCGACGATCCCTCGCGCAATACCGACTACCCGGCGGTGCTTTTTCGCCAGGGCGAGGCATGGATCGCGTTGCGGCAGTCCGACCACCCCGAGGTCATCAAAGGCCGCATGTCGACCGGCCTGATGCGCGTGCCGCTGGCCTGGCTCACGGGCCGGTTGGCCACATAAAGCGTGCCGATTTCTCCGGCGTGCTTGTCATCCATTAGATGACAAGTTCCAAACCCCGGTGGGCCGGACGCTCCGCGCGCGGCCTTTCTTGCCGTGGATTATTCGTTTCCCTTTAAGGCCGCGCGCGGATCTGACCCCACGTCGGCGTCCTCAGGCTGGAAAATAGGTCTGAGTTTGCCGCCGTCCTGCGTGCTTGCCGGTCGCAAGACCGACGGACGGCGAGGCGTCAAATCGTTGCGACCAAAACGGAGGTGGTGCCCCGGAGGTGCCAGCAATTCCGGGATTCAATCCCGCGCCAAAGGCATATTGCCTCTCCACCATGAAACCCCTCGACCGCCGCTCTTTTGTCCGTTCGCTTGCCGCTGGATCCGCCCTGGCCGCAGTTTCCCGGCTTGCCGCGCAAAATCCCACCACCGTGCCCAACACCGGTCAGAGCACCAGCGAGGCGTTGAATCGCGCCGACGGACTCGAACGTCAGGTGCTCCGCCCGCTCTCGCCGCTCAATCCGAAAAACACCGAGGGTTCGGGCGTGGTGCTCAAGGATGGCTCCGTCCTCCTGCTCTGGACGGAATTCCTGGACGTGGATCTGATGCCTGCAAAGGACCGTCCGCCCGCATCGCCGCTCCGGCGGTCGCCATGGAGCGATGACGGCTACGCGCGGATCAGCGGCATCGTTTCGAAGGACGGCGGCCGGACCTGGTCCGCCCCGCGCGTCTATGCCGACGATGTCGATGCGCGCGTGAACACGATGTCACCCGCCATCGTCCGGCTCCCGGACGGGCGCCTGATGCTGGCGTATAGCTGGCGGAGCGGCGGCAATCACAAGGACAACTACGGCCCCTGTGCCCGCCGCGTCCGTTTTTCGCGCGACGAGGGTGCCACGTGGTCCAACCCGGTGCGCATCACTCCCGACGACGGCACGTATCATACCGGCTGTCACGACCGCGCCTGGGCGCTCCCCTCCGGCCGCCTCCTCGTGCAATGCCACACGAACACGCCGCGTTTCAAGGGCGAAGGCGATCAGTACTATCACAAGAGTGTATATATCGCCTATTCGGATGACGGCGGCGCCACGTGGAAACACTCCAATCGGCTGATCGAAAACGTCGCGGTCGGCTTGAACGAGAGCTGTGTCGCCCGGCGCGCCGACGGTTCGTTGTATATGGTGCTGCGTTCGTGGCGGGGCAACGCCTTCGCCAGCGAATCCACCGACCAAGGCGCCACATGGTCCGAACCGCGTCCATCCGGAGTGATCGCACCCGATGCACCCACCTATCTCATTCGCATTCCCGGCACCTCCGATCTGCTGATGATTTGGAACTGCAACTTCAACCTGCCGAAACACACGCTACGCGTGCCGGCGGTGGCCGGCCGGCCGGCGGTCGACGTGCCGCTCGGTGGCCATGCCACGTCGCGCTGCCCGTTGCTTTGCGCGGTGAGCAAGGATGGAGGCCGCACGTGGGGCCTTCCGAAGGTCCTGGAGAATGACATCAACTACGAGTGGGCGTACCCGGGCGTCGTCTTCCATGGCGACCACGCCCTTTTACACTATTTCCGCAGCCCCGTGATCACCCGCGGACGCGAGTTGATGCTCACGCGCGTGCCGATAAAATGGCTGTATGCCGACGCCGGCTCATAACCGGCGGCGCAGCGCCTCGGGCAGCAGGGCACGGACTTTCGGATGCTCTTCAGCGAGACAACTCACATCAGCCTCGTCCTTCTTCCGCTTGGATAGGCGGCGGTTGGAGTGTCCGGGCTACTTGCCGGGTTGCGGCGTGGTTTGGTTGCGCCAGCCGCTGGCCAGATCGGCGATCAATTTCTCCCGTATTCCGGAGTAAGCCGGATCCGCCGCGACATTTCTGGTCTCTCCGGGATCGCGCTTGAGGTCGTAAAGCTCGATCTCGACTTCCCGCCCGGGCTCGGCCCGGTCCACCCAGCGCGTCAGGCGGTGAGTTTCCGTCACAATGCTGTAGCCCATCACCGCCCGACCGCCGGCGGTTTGCGGACTTTGCGTGAAGACCGCCTGCTTCCAGCGGGCCTGCGGACGTTTCAGCAGCGGCAGGAAGGTTGCGCCTTCAACAGATGCGGGCACCGGATAATTCAGCAGTTCCATCAGGGTCGGATAGAGGTCGACGACCTCCACCATGCCGCCCGCCCAGCCTCCCAGCGGCGCGAGGCCCGGCGCCCGGATGATGAGTGGAATGCGCGTGTCCAGCCGGACGTTGGTCGTCTTCGACCACGCCGCGTGGTCACCGAGCTTGAAGCCGTTGTCGCCCCAGAAAACCACGATGGTGTTGTCGCGCAGCCCGAGACGTTCGAGTTCGTCGAGCACCCGGCCGACTTGCGCATCCATGAAGCTCGTCGCCGCCAGATAACCGTGCCGCAACCAGCGGCGGTAGTCGTCCGACATCGCCTCGTTGCGCGGCACGGAATCGTAACCGTAGAGTTCGCCACTATCGCCGAGGGCAAACGGCGGCGCATCCACCGGATGGGTCGGATGCGGCGCCAGTGAAATTTTCGCGCGGTCATGAAGGTCCCAGTATTTTTTCGGCGCGACAAGAGGCAGATGTGGCTTCGTGAAACCCACCGCGAGGAAGAACGGCTGCGGCCGCGGCTTCAGCTTGCGCAGTGCATCCACCGCGAGATCCGCAATCTGCGCATCGACCAGAGCGTCGTCCGACACGTCCGGCGCCTCCGCCGGCGGACCGCTCCGGATCGCGCGCGCGAGCGGGACCCCGGTGAGGCCGGCCGCCTCGGCCCGCCGCCGCTTTTCCGCCAGCAGGGCCTTCGTTTCGGGCGAGCCATAGAGCGGATCGGCGGGCATGACATGCGGCACCGACCACGATGGAGCATCGTCGAGATTGGTGTGATACACCTTGCCGAGCGCCTGCGTGAACCAGCCGCGCTGCTTGAGCAGTTGCGGCAGGGTCACAACGTCCGGCATCGCGGCGCGAAAATGGGTCCACACGTCCCACACGCGCGTGGTGTCCGGCCGCGCACCGGTGAACAACGCCGCCCGCGACGGCGCGCACAGGGCCTGCGGGCAGAAGGCTCGCTCGAAAACCACGCCTTCCCGCGCCAGCCGGTCGAGGTTTGGCGTTCGCGCCTCAGCGTTGCCGTAACAGCCAAGATCAGGCCGCAAGTCGTCGGCAATGATTAGGAGGACGTTGGGCCTGGCGCCCGCCGACAAAGAGGCGATGAGTCCAGCCACGGTCGCGCAAAGGAGACGGGCAATCCGTCCGCAGAAAGGTGCGGGCATGGCTTATTCCTCCGAGGCCGAGACGACGACGGCATCGAGATACAGAAAACAGCGCTTGTCGGTCGCGGCCTCGATGCCGAAGCCGGTGCCCACGAGCCCGGGACATTTGTCTGTGCTGGCGCGCCAGCCTTCGAGCGGAGGCTCCGGCTCGTGGCGCCGGCCCTGCACGTTGAACTCCTTGCCGTGGCAGTGGAAATCGACGTATTCGCGGCGGGCGAGGTCGAAGGTGAAGCGCAGGTAGTTCCACTGGTATTTTGTGGCCGCCCGGTTGTATCCGAGATCCTGTTGCCCGTCGGCCAGATATTCCCATGCGCCATCCTTCACCCCTTCGGACCCGATGTTTGCCTGCCAGCGGCGCACGAGCTGCCCGTTCTCGGCATTGTGGTACCGCAGGGCCGGCCACCAGCGGCGGGGCTCCTGGCCCTGGTCGCGCACATGATGCAGGTCCATCACGTCGAAGGTCAGGTAGAGCGCACGAATGTCCGTCTCGCCGAGTTGGAAATCCGCGGGGTCTGTCTTGAAGCAAAACCAGGTTTCGACACGGAACTTCCCGCGCCAGGGCGACCCCAGTCGCTTTTGCGCGAACACCTTGCTCCCAGCCAGCGGCAGGGTCGGCACCTTCAGCGCATAGGTGCCGCTGAGCGAGCCGGCCGTGCCGACGTCCCACGAGGTGAGCGAGCTCAACATGGGCACGCCGCGCGGACCGATGGGCAGCTTGCGGTCGATCCGGAGCTGCGGATTGCGGCGCGCCTTCTCGAGCGACTGCGTGACGGCGTCCACCGGCTGGTACCGGCCGGGATAATCGTCCCAGCCATCGTAGTCTGGGAAGTACCCCTGCCAGCCGTGCTGCCCCTGGTTGAAATCGTCGCAATGCAGGATGCGCTCGAGCGGATTGAAGCGGCTGAGACGGGGATCAGCTTGAAGGAGTGCGCGACGGAAAATTTCAGATGTCTCGTTCATGGAATGTTTCGAGTAGCGAGTAGCGGGCAGCGAGGAGTGAGTAGGCCGGAGAGATGGGCCGGGAAAGCTACATTTCTAAACGGAAGTGCATCCATGCTCGCTACTCGCTACTCACTACTCGCTCCTATTTTCATCCCTTCAACACCCAGTAGAGATCGAGCACGAACGCAGGCGTGCCGTCGGCCGGGCCGCCGCTGACCTCGCCGGCGAGCCGGAGCCAGTTGCCGAATTGGGTGAGCGGCAGGCTGTAGCCACCTGCTTTTTGGAGCCGGAGCGGCGGGTTGGGATGGTCGAACCAGCGTGCGCCATCCGCGGAGATCTGGACCCGCAGTTCCAGCGTCGGGGAAGGTCCGGCGGCTTCGCGTACATAAATCATCGCGATCGCTTCGTCGGCCCAGCCGGCTTCGTACGGTTCGGTGGCGAAGGCGCCGTTCGGCTTCACCGATAGCACCTCCAACGGGGCGGTGTGGACGTTTTTCATGGAGAGGAGCGTGCGGCGATGGCAGCGTCGAGCGCTTGAACGGTTTCAGCTTTGAGGGGCAGGATGCTCACCATCCGGTGCCGGACGCGCACGAGCTGATCGGCCTCCGCCAGCCCGCAATGTCCCCGGCGCGCGAGGGCGGGGATGATCACATCGCGGGTCTCGGCCAGCAGCGCGGCCTCGGTGAGTCCGGCAATTTTCTCCCGCTGGCCCCGCAACATCGTCGCGATCTCCGGTGTGCGCGGCAGTTGCGCCAGCTGCCCCGTAAACTCACGCCGAAACGTCGCGCGGTAGTTCGCGTCGCCCGGGGCGGTGCCGGGATGCCGCCGCCGCGCCTCGACGGCCGCGAGCGTGGTCAGCCCGGCGAACGCACGGAGGGCGGGATCGGGCTGCAGGCTGCGGATCCAGGCGGCGGTGGACACCGCCCGTTCGTTGTCGCCGAAGTGGTGCGCCAGATGCACGCGGGTGGAGAGCAGGACGCTGAGCGTCGCCCGGTCGTCCACGGCGGCGGGCACGGTAAAGAGGCGTTCGACCTCGGTCCGAACGTTTTCCGCGAAAGGGCGGAACTTCGCCTCTTCGGTCACAAGTTCCACTGGCGCCGCCGGCAGAGCAAACTTCGACTCCTCGCGCGCCGGGCACAGCGCCCCGAGCGTCGCACTCGAAAGCAACGTCATGATGCGAAGGGTTCTAATCATCGAAAAAATTCAAAGTCGTGTGATCCAGGACACCATGCCCGGTTCACGCCGCGGCGGTCGTGGGCCGCCGTTGCATCGTGTACAAGATGCTGAACGCCGTGAGGTGCAAGAATCCGACCACGGTGAAGACGGGCCCGTAGCCGACGGTCGCAATGGCCTTGCCCGCGAGCAGCGTGGATCCGACGCCACCGAGGCTGCCGGCGATCCCGCCGAGCGACACCAGACTCGCCACCTGGCTCCGCGGCACGAGCTCCGTGGCGAGGGTGAGCTTGTTGACGCTCCAGCAGGAATTGGCCGCGACCATCACGAAGCAGAGCGCCACTGCCAGCCAGGTGAGTTCGGTGCGTACCGCGAGCAGCGCCAGCGGCGTGAGACAGGCGGCCGCGAACATCATTCGCAGGCGCGCCACGCGTGGCTCGACCCCGCGTCGCACCATCCAATCGCCCAACGCCCCGCCGACGGGACCGCCGAAGAGGGGCGAGGCCAGGTACGGAATCCAGCCGAGCAGCGCCACGGTTTGGAGCGAGAATCCGCGCACCGTCTGAAAATAGTCGATCAGCCAGAACGAGATGAAATAGGCGAAAGGATCGGTGAAAAAGCGGACCAGGCAGAGGCCAAGGCAGGAACGGTCCCGCAGGATGGTCGCGTAGGAAACGGGCACGTCGGGCTTGGCCGCGGGCGCGGCCCCCCGGTGTTTTAGGATGTGGGCGCGCTCCGCCTCGGTGATCCCGCGGTGCTTTTCCGGCGAATCGTAAAACCGCCACCACAGCAGCAGCAGCCCAAAGCCGCTGGCCCCCGCGATGAGAAAGGCCCAGCGCCAGCCCAGCCAGAGTGCCAGTCCGGCGATGATCGGCGGAGCCAACACGGCGCCGAGGCTGTTCGAGTTGGAAAAAATCGCCGAGCAGAGCCCGCGTTCCCGCGGCGGGATCCATTCCGCGATCGCTTTCATCCCACCGGGGGAGTTGGCGGCCTGCCCGAGCCCGAGGAGGAAGCGGGCCGCCGCCAGCGAGAGCCAGCCGATCACGGCGGCGTGACCCATGCCGATGAGCGACCAGAAGGCGAGAGCCAGCGCCAGCCCGAGCTTCACGCCGATGCGGTCGAGCATCCGGCCCGTAATAGCATAACCGATACCGTAGGCCGTGAGAAACGTGCTGACGATGTAGGAATACTGCTCGGTCGTGAGGCTCAGCTCCTTGCGCAGGGTCGGCGCCAGCACGGAGAGCGCCTGGCGGTCGAGATAGTTAACGACGCCGAACCCGGCCAGCATGATCACAATCAGCCAGCGCTTGTGCCCGCCGATGAAACTTTGCGCCGTGGTTACCATTCGCCCTGGCCGGCAAATTTCTTCTTCGCGGCCGCCTGGAAGGCGGCGCCGGCGCGGTCGAGCGCGGCGCAGATTTCCAGCGGCGAACGGCCGCCAATGTCGCGGGCGGCCTCGATGATCGTGCGGCATTCCCCGGCATCCATGAACTTTGCCGCCTCGAGCAGTCCGGCCTCCTCGCCGAAAGGCACGGCGAGGAAGCCGTGCTTGTCGGCATGGATCAACTGGCCGGGTTCGACCTTCCGGCCGAAGACCTCGACGGTCACGCCCCAGCGCACCGGACACGAATGCGCATGGCCCACGGCCGTGCCGCGGGCGAGCGCCTTGAAGCCCGCGGCGGTCATCTCGTCGGTATCGCGGATGCCGCCGTCGATGATCGTGCCCACGCAGCCGAGAGCCCGGTGGAAGTTGCTCGTCACCTCGCCCCAGAACGCGCCGTAGAGGTTGGGTTTGTCGAGGTCCTGAACCACGACGACTTTCGGCCCCGGCAGCGACGCGAGATAGCGGCGGTATTCGCTCCAGGCGCGGGGATGCTTCAGTTTGTGCTTCGGGTTGCCCGGCTGGCAAACCACCGTGACGGCATATCCGGCCATCGGCCCCATTTGCGGCATATAGTCGCGCACGGGCTCGAGATTGACGCCGTCGCGGCCCGGGTCGTGCCGCGTGATCTGCTCCCAGCCATTGTAGATGGTCGGGGTGTTCCAGCGCTTGAGCTCGTGGATTTCGCCGTCGGAGAGCGGTCGGGAGGGATTCTTCATGGAAAAGAAAGGCAGGGTTCCTGGTAATGGGAGCAAGGCAGGTAGGAGATCCGCAACGCATCCCGTGAAGCGACCAGATCAGATTCTCGACCGATCAAAATCTGAATTAGGGTTTTCGCGCAGCGAAAACCTGTGGTCTGCGGATGGAACCACACTGCCGGATTGCGGCCGGCCGGGCGGACCCGCCATGTTGCGCGGATGAACACTGAACTCGATCGCTGGCGCGGAAAGATTGCCCTGGTGACCGGAGCCTCCTCCGGAATCGGCCGGGCGATCGCCGAGGACTTGGGCCGACTCGGCCTCAAGGTGACGGTGACCGGCCGGCGCGAGGCGGCCCTCGCTGAGACGGCGGCCCTGGTGCGTGCCGCCGGCGGGGAGTCGCTGGTGCTCGTGGGCGACCAGCGCGAGGTGGCGGTAAACCGGCGGTTCTTCGCCGATCTCGCCGCCCACTGGGGTCCGGTGGACGTGCTCATCAACAATGCCGGCACGTTGGGCGGCCGTTCGCTCTTGCACGCGGAATGGGACGAGATCCAGTCCGCCCTCGACCTCAACGTCCGGGCGGCGCTTGTCTGCATGCGGGAAGCCGCAGCGGCGATGCGGGGCAAGACCGAGGCAGCGATCATCAATGTCTCCTCGATGACCGGCCACCGCGTGGTGCCCGGCACGCCGGCGATTTACGCCGCCACGAAGCATGCCCTGCGCATCCTGACCGATGGCCTGCGCTCCGAGTTGGTGCAGGAGGGGCAGCGAGTGAAGGTGGCGTTGCTTTCGCCCGGGCTCGTGGACACGCCCTGGCATGCCAAACCTGATGGCCTCCTGGCGAAAAGCGGTGCGTATCCGTACCCGCCGCTGGCGGCGTCGGATCTGGTCGCGGCGGTCCGCTATATCCTGTCCGCGCCACCCGGGGTGCAGGTATGTGATATCCAACTACGCCCGGGATCCCAGCCGTTCTGAGCGGCTGGGATCCCGTTCCCGGCGTCGCAGCGATTTTGCCCGGGAGGAGAAGAGGCCGGCTGGATGTGGAATGGCACTGGGCCGTACCGCCGCCGCCTCAACACCTTTCGTAGCAACGCTGGCAGGCGGCCCCGCGGGTGAGGCCGGTCAGAGTGCCAGTTGCGACCCTGGCAATCTCCGCCCACGCCGCGGCGGTCGTGGGATCCAACAGCTCGGCCGGCCGGGCATCGTAACCTGGAAAAAATCCGCGGGCGCCAAAATATTGCACCGCCGGCACCCACGGCTCGCGTGCCCCCATATCGAAATCGTTAAAAAAAGTAATCATGACGCCGCGCGCGACCAGGGTGCGCTGCAGGCCTCCGCCGCTGATCCCGGCCGGGGCGATCTTCTGCTGCGCCGCGAGGACGACGGCCCACGCGGCGGATTCCGCCAGATGCATCAGGGTGGGCGTCTGGCGGACCGTGCCCCACCCCACATGCGTCGCCGACACCGTCGTGACCACGAGCAGGTTGTCGAGTTCGCGCGGCAACAGGACACCGAAGGGCACCTGGCCGGGACGCGATACCTCCATCTGAAACAACTGCCCATCGCACAACGCCCCGGCAGCCGGCAACCGCTCCGTCGTGCAGGCCAGGGAATCGAGCGAAAACTCCGTGATCCCGATCGAGTCGGCGTGGACCGGCGCCCGCCCGTTGTCATCCATTGAATGACAAGCCGGCTTGTCATCCAATGGATGACAAGGGGCGGCGTGGGCCGCGGTGGTGGCCCCGGTGACGGCGGCCGGAGGACGGGTTGACGGACGGACCGGCAGGGCGTCGAGTTCGGTGAAGAGGGCGCGGCCGACCAGCCGCCGGGCCTCGCGGACATAGAGCTGCGGCGGGACGTTGTCGGTATCCACAAACTCATCGCGCGCCAGGCCCCAGGCGCGGGCCTGGGCGCGCAAGTCCGCGGGCATTTCCGGGTCGTTCTGCAGGAACCACATCAAGCCGAGCGCGTGCTCGCGGTGCGCCCGCTCGATCGCCCGGCGGCCGGCGGCATCGGCGGTCGCATAGTGCTTGCCTGCGCCGGTGAGGTTGGTGGCATTCCAGCTCCGCTTGCGGTTGGGCAGGGCGTGACCGTGGAAGATATGATCCCGCTCGACCATCTCGCGCAGCACATAAATCAGGAACCGGTGGTGAAAGGGCAGCGGGAGTTTTTCCTTTTCCGCGGGCGAAAGCAGAATGGGCGCGAACGTCGCCCGGTCGTAGCCCGGCGGGGGAGCCTCGAGCCGCCGCCGATTGGCCGGATCATCGGTCAGACATAGCCGGTAGCTGTAGGACTGGATGTTGTCGTCGCCCGCGCCCGTGCTGCCGGGCAGCGGTTCCGACGTGGTCGCGCCGGCCGTGACCAAATTCAGCCGGCCCTCGGCCGCGGCGCGCGGATGCACGCCGGCGAGCCATTGGGTGAAGACCCGGCCGGCGCGCGGTTCGCCGAATTCCTCCCGCGACTCGCGCCCGATGCGAAACGCCGCGCCCGCCAGCGCCATCAGATCGCCTTCGTAACCGGCCTCGATAAAGGCGTGGGCGGCCAGGCGCAGCGGTTCGCCAGTCTGACCATGGCAAAAGAGCACGGCGCGCACCATGCCCCCTTCCCGCTCCACCGCGGCCGGCGCGAAACCGCGCCACACGCGGAGGTTTTTCTCCGCGGCCACCATGCGCTCGAGCACGGCTTCGGCCACGTGAGGTTCAAAGGTCACCATCTTGCCGCCGGTGCAGGCGCGATATTGCCCGGAGTCGGCGCCGTAACGATCCCGGTAGTAGGCCTGCACGCCGGCGATGAACTCCTGCAACAGCGGCGCACGGTTGCCGCGATAGTGGGTCTCGATGGCCCCGAGGGAGGGCAGACTTCCGCCCAGCTTCGCGCCAGCGGCCACCAACGCGACGTTCAATCCCTCACGCGCCGCCCGGACCGCGGCGACGATGCCCGGAGCGGTGGAGCCGCCGACCACGAGGTCGAATGTCCTGCTGGGAGCGGTGGTCATGGAATCATCAGGGATGTGTATCCGGGTCGCGGTGACCCGTAGTCACGCCGTCCAGGCGGTGGGCCGTGCGCTCCGCCCGCGGCGGAACCGGAGGCACGGATGTAACCGTGCGCGGAGCGCACGGTCCACCAACTTCTTTCGCCGACCACCATGAAGTTTGCATCCGTTTCCTAGTCCTGCGCGCTCAAGGGTGGGCCGGTATCCGTCGGAAATCTCCGGGGTAGAGCAACCCATTGGGGTGCCCTGAAACTCGGCGGGTACGGGCGAGGCCGTTCCGAGGGGGCGAAGAGAGGCTCCGGCGGCCGCGTTTCCTTCCGCCTGGACGCAAAGGTGCAGGCAAGGAACCAGCAGGCCCGGATTGCCGGTGGAACGGCGACCGTTGTGCTCGGGTCCGATGAATTACTGTGCCCCCACAATTCTCATGGCCGCGCTCCTGACGCCGTCGGCACCTGCGGCCTGGAATGAAACGCCACCGAAGTTGCGCGAAATTCCCGGCATCGAGAAACAGATCGTGGTCCTCGCGACGCCTGCGGCGCCCAAGCACGGCGAGCAGACCGTCATCCGGCTCAAGGACGGCCGGCTGCTGTTGCTTTGGTCCGAATTCCTCCGCGAAGACCTCATGCCCGCCGCCGAGCGTCCGCCCGCTTCTCCGCTGCGCCGCGACCCGACGGGCGACGACGGTTACGCCCGGATCAGCGGCATAACATCGGCCGATGGCGGGCGCACTTGGTCCAAACCCCGGGTGGTCGTGGACGATAAGGACGCGCTGGTGAACTGCATTTCGCCGGGCCTGACGCGCCTGAAGGACGGCCGGCTGCTTCTCGCCTACAGCTGGCGCAGCGGCGGCAATGGCGCGGAGAACTACGGCAACTGCGCGAAGATGGTGCGCATCTCGGCCGACGAGGGGAAGACGTGGTCCGAACGCACCCGCATCACGCCCGACAACCGCGAGTATCACACCGGCTGCCATGACCGCGCCTACACACTCGATAACGGCCGCGTGATCGTCCAGTGTCACACGATTTTCCCGCCGGGGGAGGCGCAGCCGGGCCCGAACTATCGGCGGACGTGCATGGGCACCTACTTCGCGTATTCCGATGACCACGGCAAAACGTGGCAGCGCACCGAGGTGTTCATCGATCCGATCGTGGGCCTGGGCGGGCGCTTCGAGGAGGCCTGCCTCGCGCAGCGCGCCGATGGTTCGCTGATCCAATTCATCCGCAACTGGCACGGCCAGTCCTTCGTTTCCGAATCCACCGATCGCGGCACAACCTGGACGGTCCCGCGTCCGTCCGGCGTTTTCAGCTCCCTGGCGCCGACCTACATCACCCGCGTCCCAAAGAGTGGCGATCTGCTGATGATCTGGAACCCGACCTGGAACCCCGATGCGCGGATCATGGGTGTTCGCACCGTGCTCGCCTGTGCCATCAGCAAGGATGGCGGAAAAACCTGGGGACTGCCAAAGGCGCTCGAGACCAATCCGGAGAACTGGTCCGAGTATCCGGGCGTGACCTTCGACGGCGATCACGCGCTGGTTCATTATCGGGTGTTCCCCTCTGACCGGAAACGCTGCGACCTGGTGCAGGCGCGCGTGCCGATCAGCTGGTTCTACGACGACAGAGACTGACGAGGCGCACCTCAGCCGTTTGGCGCGGTGCCACGAGTGAACATCCGGGGTCAACGCGGTCCACCGGCGCGTCTCAGTTTGTAGCAACAGCAATTCGAGGTGGGCGGGCACGTCCCCGTGCCCGCATTCAATGCTTGATCGCGCGGGCCAGACATGGGGGCCCCGGGACGTGCCCGCCCACCCGAGGAGATTCCTCGCACTGCAAGAAAATGAGATGCGGTGAGATCCGCCTTTCAGCGGCCTCGTACCCAGAGGCGAGACGCACTCCCGTTGAATGGATCCGGCTCAGAACGACCTCGTGTACGTGAGCCGGAAATTGCGGTGCTCGCCCGGGTCGGCGAGACGCGCCTGGCCGTTCATGATGTACCGCTCGTCCGTGATATTCTCCACGTTCAACGAGAACTTGTTTTTTCCGATCCCATAGGAAACCAGCGCATTGGCGATCGTGTATCCCGGCAGGGCAAACGAGCGGGGCACGCTGTCACGCACGCCCGCCCGCTCGCCGACAAAGGTCACGCCCAGCCCGATGCTCAGGCCCTTCACGTCGCCGGACGAGAAGCTGTACTTCGTCCAGAGGGAACCGGATTCGTTCGGCACGTTGGGCTGCTCGAGGCCGATGTTGGCCGGTACATTGTCCTTGGTGGTGGTGGCTTTTTGGAATCCGATCGCGGCGATGACCTGCCAGTCCTTCGTGATGCTGACGCCGAGATCGAGCTCGCTGCCCTTGGAGGTGACCTCGCCGGTCGCGACGGAGAACCCGGGGTTGAGCACGTCGGTCGTCGTGAGGTTACGGCGGCTGTTTTCGAACACGGCGATGCCGCCGAAGAGCCGCTTGTTGAACAGCTCGAATTTCGCCCCCACCTCGGTCTGCTCGGCGGTGGGCGACGGGAACGGCACGCCCTGCACGGAGCCGGCGCCGGTGGCCGGAGTGAACGACTCGTTGTAAGAGGCATAGACCGAAAGATCCGGATTCACCCGCCACAGGACGCCGTAGCGCGGCGACACCTTGTGCTGGTTGTTCGGGGTCGTCACTCCCGTCACGAAGCTCTTGACCTTCTGCTTCAAGTCGTCGCGACGGACGCCAACGATGAACTGCAGCTTGTCGTCCCAGATGCCGAACTGATCCTGGATGAAGGGGCTGCGCCACTCGCTCTCGGTGTAAGCGACGCGCCGGGTGGTGGTGACTTCAGCGCCGATCGTGGTGCTCCCGTACACCGGGTTGAAGATGTCGAACAGACTCGGGCTGACGTTGTAGCGAAGATTGCTGTCGTTGATCTCCTGGTTATAGAAATTGACGCCCGCCAGCAGTTGGTGGGAGGTCGGGCCGAGTTTGAATTTGCCCAGGAGATCCACTTCCCCGACCCACTGCTGCTCATCACGCGGAATGACTTGGGCAAAGCGCGGGAACAGGTTGATGGCGGCCCCTTGCGCGCTGATGAACACCTCGGTCCGGTTGCTGAACGCATCGCCGTAGGCGAGCGAGGCGCGAGCGGTCCAGTTGTCGCTGAAGCGGTGCTGCAGGGTCGTGTCCCAGATGAAGCGTGCGACCTGTTTCCTGTCGATTTCCGGGTCGCCGCGGAAGAACTCATCGGGGATGTTCAACAATGTGCCCACGTTGGCCGTGCTGAACCAGATGTAGGGTTTGCCGTAACTGTCCTTCAGCTTGTCCTTTTGATATTCGATCCGGGTCACGACGTTCGTGTCCTTGCTGAGCCGGAACTCGAGGGCGCCGTTCAGGTACGTGCGTTTGCGGAACGCAAAGGTGCGCCAGCTCTCGCTGTCCTCGTAGGCGGCGATCGCCCGGTAGTTGATTTCGACGTCGCCGAGTTTGGTCACCGGTCCGGTGGTATCGAGGACCCCCTTGTAGAAGGAATAGCTGCCCGCCAACAGGCTCAGCGAACCCTGTTGTTTCGGCAGCGGCCGTTTGTCCACCAGGTTGATGAGGCCGCCGGGCGAGGCGGAGCCGTAGAGCACGGCCGAGGCGCCCTTGATGACCTCGACCCGTTCAAACGCCGCCATCTCATCGAAGGTGAAGGCGTTTTGCTGCGAGTACGGCTGGCCGTTGCGCAGGCGGGTGACGGCGAAGCCGCGGATGAGCAGCGCATCATCGCCGCGCTGGCTGCCACCGGCGACGTTGCTGGCGTAGCGCGCGGCCTGAAAGACGTTGGCGGAGCCGGTGTCGGCAATGAACTCCTTGTTCAGGACCTGGATCGAGTGCGGCAGCTCGATCATCGGAGTGTTGATCTTCGTCGCTCCGCTCGCCCGGGTCGCAATGTAGCCCCGGTCCGTCGTGTCGCTCACGATGAAGGGCGACAGGTTGACCAAGTCGTCCTGGTTGTTGCTGGACGCCGCGGATGCGGCTGAGGCCGCCTGGGCCCTGAGGCCAGCGGCGGAGAGCAGAGCAGCGACCAAGGTCGCGGTCGCGAATTTCCAGGCAGGGAATGTGCAGTGTTTCATTCTTTGGGTTGGCGTTGGGGTTCCGGGATGCTGGTGGACAGGTTGCGGCTAAGGATCACACCGGCCTAAGCCAGCACCATTGTCCCCAGTAACCTAAAACCGGTTCTTGTTCGTGGAACGATTTTGTGGTGGTGCCGTTGCGATACCACTCGGGGGGGCACGGTGGCGCACCTGCCGGTTGCGCGACCGGCGGATCACCGCCCGCCCCAATCACGACGCCGACGGCGGCCGGGCGACGGAGTCTCCCCGGATGAACTCGGGCATGATCCGGATTGTCCGCTGGGTCACGACCCGGCCCTCGAGCAACTCGATCACCGGCCGCAGCAGGGTCTTCGCCATGATGTGCGGGCTCACGACGTAACGCGTCGGCATCGGTACGAGAAAGGACAGGAAGGGATCTTCGTCACGGGAAATGACCGACACATCCTGCGGCACCCGCACGCCCATCTGCGCCAGACGGCTGGTCACCGTCAGATAAAAGTAGGGATTCACCACGAGCAAGGCGGTGGGCGGTTGCGGCTGTTCCCGCATCCGGCGTACGATGCTGCAGACGCTGGCGGGCGTCGATTCGTGATACAGCACCACAGACTCGGCGTTCCCATGCGGCGACTGCGCCACACCTTCGACAAATCCGATCTCGCTCTCCACATCGCCCGCCCGCCGTGATTTATGGGTGACAAGGGCGAGTCGGCGGTGCCCGAGTCCCAGCAGGATGCCGGCGGCGTGGCGGCACATGGCGCGATGATCGAGATCGCGGCACGGCAAATCCACCCCCGGATAGATCGAGCCCGCGACCACGCAGGGCAAACCGGCCCGGGTGAACCATGCCTGTACGTTCTCATTCGAAAGCGTCAGGATCCAGCAGCCGTGGGGATTCCGGTTGACCAGCTTCTGCAGGGCCGGTCCGGAATTCTTCCGAAAAAACTGGTGTCCGTGGAACACGCGGAGGCGGCAGCCCCGCTCGCTCAGCAGCGCCCGCAGTTCGTCGATCCACAAAGTCAGGCTGGGACGCAGTTGCTCGATCGGATCCGGCATCAACAGGGCCACATCCTGCGATTTCAGCGGTGGGGGGGCCGCCGGCGCCCTGGTCAGGATTTGATTGCCGGCACCGTGCATCGGGCGAACCACCCCCTCGCGCTTCAGTTGGGCCAAGGCGGCGCGCAGCGTGTTTCGGCTGACCTGCAGCGTGTTGCAAAGGGTTCGTTCGCTCGGGAGCCAGTGAGTCCAGGTGCCTTTCGCAATCTCCTCGCGCAAAATGTTCACCGTCTGGCTGAACAGTGAATTTCGCTGGGGCAGCATCGTCATGGCACGGTAAACTCGGCGGAGGCAATTAAACGCTCAACGCTCAACTCTTAACGCTCAACGCTCAAGTTGGCTCTCCCTTCCGAGTTGAGGCTTGGTTCGGTCATTGAGCGTTAAAAGTTAAGCGTTGAACGTTGAGCGTTCTCCTTGGGCCCGCAGCGTCGGGCCGTCGATCCAGTGGGCGGGAATCGTGGTCGTCGACGGCCAATCCGGGATGCCCGTTTCGTTGCGCTGGAGCTGGCCGATGAGCAGCTCCGTGGCGCGCGCCCCGAGCGTTCGCGGCTGGAGGTCGAGCCCGGCACAGGGACGCGTTTTCATCAGCACGTTGAGACAGACGAATCCGTGCGTCGCCGGCAGCACCGCGCCGCAGCTCTCCATCCAATCGATCGCCGCGGTGTTGTGGCCGACCACGACGTCCGGCTTGTGGCGGCGGAACCACCGCGCAAAATCCTCCTCCCGGAACGCATCCACAATCAAGGGCGGCACCGGCTTGATCGCGACGTGGCTTTCCTGAAATGCCCGGAAGGCCGCGCTCCAGCGATATTGAAGCCGTTCATCCGCGTGTTGCTGCAAAAACAATCCCGGCCGCCGGTAACCCAGGCCGGCGATCCGCTGCAGCGCCGCGAGCAGCGAGCGATAATGGTCGGGACAGACCGAATGCAGTGCCGGGCGCTCGATGATGTAGTCGGTGTAGATCCCCGCGTAGCGCGTCCAATCGAGATTCGACAGATCGGGTTCGTCCCAGGCCGGCAGCAGAATCACGCCGTGGATCCCGCGCGCCTGCAGGATCGCATCGAGCCGCTGAACCGACACGCCGGCGTGGCCGACCAAGAATTTCTCCACCTTGAAGCCGAGCTCGTCGGCGCGGGCTTCGGCGCCCACCTGCAGCTCCCGATGGTAACGGGCCGCATGGGGCGGACGGTCCGGTTCATTGAAATCGACGGCGGCCAGCACCCCGTGGAACGTCGTCCCGCGCGAGCGCCGAAGCTCGGACATCAGCGCGCCGGCGAGCGGATTGCGGCGATAGCCGGCCGCGTGGGCGGCCGCGTGCACGCGCTCGGCGGTTTTGGGATCAACGCGCGGTGAGCCGCGCAACGCATCGGAAACGGTCGTGCGCGAGAGGCCGAGGACGCGGGCGAGGGAACGCAGGGTGGGAGCGGGATCGGCCATGGTTCGGACTGTCCGAACTCTTGGGGTCCGGACGGGGAAGACAATGGCAATTTGCCGCATCGGACCGTCCACGCCACAGAGTGCTCGCGCCCCGTCGCGGCGCCGCCCAACGTTTCCACCGTCCTTAAGAGCATGACGATCGGCGGCATCCATCTTATCGATATCCTCGTGGTCGCCGGTTACCTGGTGATCGTGACCTACCTCGGTCACCGGGCCGCCAAGGGCAACCGCAACGAGGACGACTTTTTCCTCGCCGGGCGAAAGCTGGGCAAGCTCTACCAGTTCTTCCTCAACTTCGGCAACGCGACCGACGCGAACGGCGCCGTCAGCACGGCGAGCCTGGTCTACCAGCAGGGTGTTTCGGGCGTCTGGCTGTCGCTGCAGACGCTGTTCATGAATCCGTATTATTGGTTCATGAACCTCTGGTTCCGGCGGGTCCGGCTCGTGACGGTGAACGTGCCCTTCGGCGCCGCCGTGGTTTTGATTTTCACGTGGCGGCGGCTGACGCCCGGGGCGGTCTGGACGGCGGTCATCGTTTCGGCGCTGGTCAACATCATCGCCCCGTTTGTCGTGCCGATGGTGCCGGCGCTGCGGCAGCACCCGGCGCTGGTCGAACTCGCGGCCGCCGGCGCCACCGGCCGGCGCGATCCGGTCTATTTCGAGACGGTCGTGCGCTCGCGCCCGGACGACCTCGCCAGCCCCTTGGAGGGCCGCGGCCGGTTCCACCTCGAGCTCTATTTGCTGGATCGGGTGGGCATCGACATGGCGGAGCGTTCGTCGAGCGCCCGCTTTGCCGCACGGTTCTTCTTTGACGGCTTGTTTCCCTTTGCGTTGCTGCTGCTCGTGAGCCTGCGCACGCGGGCGCCGGTGCTGGCGCATGTCGATCAGTTTTACGGCAAGATGAAAACGCCCGTGGGTGCAACGCCGGAGCTGGAGGCCACCGCGATGGCGGAAACGCGCCGCGATCCGCACCGCTTCGATCGCCTGAAGCTGTTCCGGCGCTCTGCGTGGGAGTTCACGAAATGGGATCGCGTCGATACGATCGGATTCGTGGTCTGCTGCGCCGTCTCCGGCGGCATCCTGTGGGTGTTCGCGCTGCTGCTGCGCGCGGCCGCGGGCTGAGCGGCCAGAGACGCGAAGTTGAAGGCGTAGAGGACACTTAGCCCAAGGTTTTGGGCCGGAACTTGGTGGACGCCGGAAGTGCCGATGGAGAACCGAACTGTCTTCTCGGACGTGGACCAAGGTCGAGCCCTGCGCCAAGTGGATTCATTCGGCTCACTCCGGGAATGGGTTCCATCTCAAGGAACCCGGCTCACCGCAGAAACGCCTCGTGCAGGCCGCCGTCGACGGCGATGACCTGGCCGGCGGTCTTGCTCAACCGATCACTCACGAGGAGAAAATACGCCTCGGCCTGATCAGCCGGGGTGATGGGCGTTTTCGTCAGCGTGCGGTCGGCGTAGAATTGGGCGAGCTTGTCGACCAGGGACTGGGTCGCCTCGGTCTCGGAGTACGGAATGTTATACTTCGCGAGCGAGCCAATGACGCGGTCGCGCGGAAACATCGCGCTGCCCTGCACCACGGTCGCAGGCGCGACGCCGTTGACGCGCACGAGTGGCGCCAGCTCGATCGCGAGTTCGCCCACGAGGTGGTTGGCCGCGGCCTTCGAGGCGTCGTAGGCGATGGAGCCCTTCTTCGCGACGGTCGCATTGGCCGAGGTCGTGAGTACGAGCGTCGCGCGCAGCCCCTGCTCGCGCCACGTCTTGGCGGCCTCGTCACCGACGAGGTAGCTGCCGGTGACGTTGATCGCGAAGGTGAGCGCCCACTTGTCGTCGGGGATGTGCCCGGTCGTGTCGGTCGAAATGAAGATGCCCGCGGTGACGCAGATCGAGTCGAAGCCACCGTAAGCGAGCGCGACCTGATCGAGCATGGCGCGGATGCTCGCGCGCTCGGTGATATCGGCGGCGATCCCGATGGCGGGACCGCAGTTGGAAATCCCGGTGCCGGCCACGCCGATGCCGACGCCGTATTTCGCGGTGATTTCCTGAGCCGTCGCCCGGGCCGAGGCCTCGTTGCGATCGACGCAGACCAGGTGCGCCCCCTCCTTCACGAGGCGATGCGCGGTTTCGCGGCCGATGCCGGAGCCGGCACCGATGACGATGACCACCTGCCGCGCGAGTTCCTTCTCGGCCGGCATGCGCTTCAACTTGGCCTCCTCGAGCAGCCAGTATTCGATGTCGAACGCCTCCTGCAGCGGCAGCGCGATGTAACGATCAATGGCCTCGGCGCCGCGCATGACCTCGACGGCGCAATTGTAGAACTCGGCCGTGACGCGCGATTCGGACTTGTCCTTGCCCCAGGCGATCATGCCAAGTCCCGGAATGAGCACGACCGTCGGATTCGGGTCGCGCATCGCGGGCGAGTTGGCGCGCCGACACTGCGCGTAGTAAGCGGCGTAGTCGGCGCGATACGCGGCGAGCCCGGCGGCAAGTTTGACCTTGAGGGTGGCGACGTCCCCGGACTGAGGATCCCAGTCGACGTAGAGCGGCTTGATTTTCGTGCGGAGAAAATGATCGGGGCACGAGGTGCCGAGGGCGGCGAGCCGCGCGGCATCCTTCGAGTTGACGAAGCGCATGATCGTCTCGTCGTCCTGCACCGTGCCGATGAGGCGCTTCTGCTGCGACACCTGGCCGCGCAGCCACGGCAGGATGGCGGCGAGGCTCGCGTGGCGTTGCTCCACGGGGAGCGTCGCATACTCTGCGCCACCAAAGGCCGTGGCGTCGCCGCCTTTCGCGGCATATTTCTGCTCGATGTAGGCGGCGGCCTTTTCGATACAGTCGAGGGTGCGCGTGTAGCAGGCCTTGTCGTCGTCGTCCCAGGAAATGAACCCGTGCTGGCCCATCATGATGGCGCGGATTGCCGGGTTCTTCGCCGCGATGCCCTGCATTGCGAGGCCGAGTTCGAAACCCGGGCGCATCCACGGGAGGTAGGCCATCGCACCGCCGAAAATCTCCTGCGTGAGTTTCTCGCAGTGGGCCGACGCGGCGATCGCGATGATCGCGTTGGGGTGCATGTGATCGACGTGCCGGCCGGGCAGGAACGAATGCAGCGGCGTGTC
The DNA here is from genome assembly GCA_044344465.1 of Opitutaceae bacterium. Lineage (GTDB taxonomy): Bacteria > Verrucomicrobiota > Verrucomicrobiia > Opitutales > Opitutaceae > ER46. Next base: position 51,957 of record JBIJCX010000004.1, on the reverse strand, counting down.
GATCGAGGGGGCGCGCGGGTTGAGGTTGAAGGTCGTGTGCGCGAACATCCCGACCATGTCGTCCTCGGCGGGCGACTTGAGGCCCTGGTCCGGCCGCGCGGCGTAGAGCGACTGGAGGCCAATCAACTTGTCCTGGTAAAGGGACGAGAAATTCTCGCGCGTGCTCGTGCGCAGATCGCCGCCAGAGCCTTTGACCCAGAGCACGTCGACCGGCCGGCCGGTGAGCGGATCGCGCTCCACGATCTTGGACGAGGTGTTGCCGCCGCCGGTGTTGGTGACGCGCTGATCGCGGCCAAGGAGATTGGAGCGGTAGACGAGGCGGCCGACGGGATCGAGCGCGGCGGCCTGGGCGTCATCCCAAAGATAATTAACGAAGTTGTAGGCGGGCATGGGGGGCGTGGGTGAGGCAGACAAATAGTCGGCCGACTGCGGCGGCGTCAAAGTCCGATGCCGTCAGGCGTTGATTCCATGACCATCCGAACCCAGACTCACTCTCGCTATGATTGATCTCATCAAGAAAACACTGCTCGCCGGGGTCGGCGCCGCAGTCATCACCAAGGACAAGGTCGAGTCCGCGCTCGAGGATTTCGTCAAGCAGGGCAAGGTGAGCTCCCACGAAGCGCGTGTCATGGCGGAAAAAATCGCGACGGACGGACGGCGCGAATTTGAAACGATGAGCGGGGAACTTAGCGAGAAATTGAAGGAGTTCTTCGCCCGGCAGGATCGCGAAACCCGCGAGCGCATCGCCGCGCTCGAAGCCCGGGTCGCGGCGCTCGAGGGCGCGGAACTGAAGCCGAAAACCCAGGACAAGCCGGACGCGTGAAAGCGTTCAACGGGCTGCACCATGCGGTCCGCTGGGCGTGATCATCGGCTCCCTGATCATCGGCTCGTCGCTCATCGTCACCACGGGCATCCAGCCGCATCTCCCCGGTTACCCGGCCCTTGGGATCATTGGTTACCTGCTGTCGGCGCTGCTCGGTTATTATGTGATCTGGGATATCATCCGCCACGGCCGGCACCGGTGAATCGCGCTTGAACCGACGCTCGATTGGGTTGCAGATTGCTTCCGACGGGAAAGATCTCCCGCCCGGCAAATTTCCTCCCCTATGCCTTCGCGCTTTCGACCCCGGTCCAGTCGGAGAACCTTTATTGCGAGCGCCGCCGCAACCGGTGTCGTGGTCGCACTCGGCAAGGCCGGCCCGGCCTTCGCCGCGACCCACACCGCGACCGGGGCAAATCCACCCGCTTCGTCGCTGCCCCCGAATTTCGCCAACCCCGCGAATTCGCCGATCGATGCCATTTTGAAGGGCATTCCCCTGCCCCGTCTCGTGGCCATCGAAACAACCTTCGAACGACCCGTACTCGCCGATGTCGCCCAGTCGTTCCGGGCGAAACTCCGCGCCTCCCGCGTCCTCGACGCCATTCGTCCCGGCATGAAACTGGCCATCGGCGCGGGGAGCCGCGGCATCACCAACCTGACCTTGGTCACCCGCACGCTCATCGAAGAATTGAAGCAGGCGGGGGCCGAGCCCTTCATCTTTCCCGCGATGGGCAGTCACGGCGGCGCCACGCCCGCCGGCCAGCGGGCCGTGCTGGAGCGCATGGGTTTCACCGAAAAGTCGATGGGAGTTCCCATCCGGGCGACGATGGACGTCGTGCAGGTGGGCTCGACCCCCGATGGTCTGCCCGCCTATGTCGACGCCATTGCGGCCCAGGCCGATGGCATCATCGTCGTGAACCGGATCAAGCCGCACACGACCTTCCGTGGCACAATCGAGAGCGGCCTGGTCAAGATGATCGTCATCGGCGTGGGGAAGCAAAAAGGCGCGGAGACCTGCCACAACCTGGGCTACGGTCGGATGGAGCAAAACCTCCTCGCGCTGGGCCGCACCACGCTGGCCACCGGGAAAATCCTCTTCGGCGTGGGCCTCATCGAAAACGCCTATCACGAGACCAGTCGCGTCGAGGTGGTGCCGGCCGCGGAAATCATGGCCCGGGAACCGGCGTTGCTGGCCGAGGCCCGTAACCTGATGCCCAGGGTGCCAATCAGCCCGTTGGACGTCCTCATCATCGACGAGGTGGGCAAGAACATCTCCGGCACGGGCTTCGACCCCAATGTCGTCGGCCGCTATCCCACGGCGGATGTGGCCCTCACGCCCCGGGATCCACGCATCACCCGTATTGCTGTCTTGGATATTACGGCGGTCTCCGACGGCAACGGCACCGGCCTCGGCATCGCCGACTTCACCACCGAACGGGTCTTCCGCCAGTTCAACCTGATCGAAACCTACTGCAATCTCCTGACCTCCACGACCGTTGCGGCGGGCAAGATCCCCATGGTCATGCGCAACGATCGCCAGGCCATCCAGGCCGCAATCAAGACCTGCCAGATCGGCGATCCGCGCCAGGTGCGCCTGGCCCGGATCAAGAACACCCTGTCGGTCGATCGCATGTTGATTTCAGAAAACCTGGTCGCCGAAGCAAGGGGCAACCCCCGCACCAAGGTCGTGGGCCGCGCGGCGGACCTGGCGTTCGACGCCGACGGCAACCTGCGGGCGTGAGACGCCGGGTCGGTTCCCAGCGTCAGAGTTCAGCCGGCTCGTGGTGGCACTGCAGCCCGTCGCGTGAACGGCGGGACAAGCGGCGCGGTTCCCCCGTTCGGTCCCTGCGCTCACGCGCCGGGCTACCCTTCGACCCGCCCACCCTCACGGTCGATCGTCCAGGGTGAGAATCTGACACCGGCCGTCCCGTCGCGGCACCGCGAGCGGGCGACCCTCGATTGTCAGCGTTACGGGCGCCTGGGTGGCGTCGAAGTCCGTGCGTCGCACCAGCACCCGCCGGTCCAGCACGAGACCCGAGACCACCGGACCGGGCTGCGTCGGCACCGCGAAGCTCGCCGGCCGGCCGCGATCCAGGAACTCCCGGTACTCCAAGGCGGCGGCATACACCTCCTGCACCAGCCGTGTTTCCTGGCCGACCTGGGCACGCTCGCACCACATGGCCAGGGCATCGTGCCCGCGCAGCAGCAGGTGCCACAGCAGCTCCTGATATTTCTCCGCGCTGAACTGCTTCACCTTCGGATCGGCATTCGGCGGCGGCGCCGTTGTCTGCCAGTGCACAAAAGTGATGAGCGGAATCGTCGCCGGCGTGCTGCGGGCCGCGCCCGTCCCGACCAGGAGCATGTTGTAGAACCAACGGTAATCCGTGTTCTCGAAATCGTACCAGTGGAAGGTCGGGTACCAGGTATACACGACCGGCATCGCGAAGGTGTAACCGGTCAGCGGAAACTCCTGGAACCAGGGCCGGTAGCGCGCCCGCTGATCCGCCTGGTAGGGCGGAGCGGTCACTTCCTGCTCGAAGTAATCGTACCAGTAGCGATACCCATCGTTCGGATACACGCCATAATTCCCCACCAGGACCCCCGGGAACGCCTGCCGCACCACATCCGCGTAGGTGGATTTCTGCAGGTCGGCGCGAATCCGGCGCAGCGCGGCCTGGAAGTCGGCAAAACGATCGATCGCCTTGATGTTTTCCCGGCAGCGCCGGCATTTCCGGGACGCGTTGTACGCGTCATTCCATTCGATGGGCCCGTCGATCTCCCAATCGCCGATCACCAGTTGCAAGGGCAGCCCCTGCTCCTTGTAACCGCGCACAAAATACGCGACCTGCTCGCGGATGGCCGGAATGCGTTGGTCCAGTGTGAAGGGACAGCCCATCTTGATCTTCTTCGAAAACGATCCGTCAAAAAAGGGCTGCCCGTCGGCATCCACGTGCGCCGTGCTTTCGTCCCCGTTGAAGAACTGCACCATCACCCCCGTCGAGTTGACGACGACCTCGAGCCCCAGCTTCCGCTGCACCGCCGCCAGCTTCAGCGCGGCCGCCAGGCTCGCCTCCTTGTTCCTGTAATCCCACGCCGCCAAAGCGGCGAGGCCGCGCTGATCCAGTTGGCGCAGCAGCCCTTCGAGTTCGGCGTCGGTTTCCGTCCTGAGGCCCTGGAGCGGCCAGACGATCACCGGCAGACGATGCCCCCGCGGAAAAGCGAGCGGCTTGGTTTGATTGATGATCGTGACGGCAAGATCGCGCACCGTGGGTGCCGCCGCGTCGCGGGCCCGGCCATCCGCCAGGCCAAGCAGGCCACAAATCAATCCGACCCCAAGGGCCTTCAATCCCCGCGAACCGCGGCGGACCACGGGCCGAATGTTTGCTTTCATATGCGGTCGCCTGAGGCGCCGGCCGGCTGGTGTAATCATGGCGTCGACAAAGAGTCGACCATCAGAAACGTCCGCCGATCCCGATCGTCAACTGCGAAGCGTTGACAGTTTCGCGCGGCCGGCGCTGGTTGAGAGCTCTCGTCCGATCTGCAGCACGCGACTCCAGCCCGAATCCCATGAATGCTTACAAATATGGTTCCCTGCTCTTCGCCATGCTTCCGTTTGCGGCCGCTCCCGTGGCAGCGCAAGTGGTCTGGGTCGCTTCGCCCTGGGACCACGTGTTGAAATCTTCGGAACCGGGGTCCGACCGAGCCATCGCCCTTCAGGCGGGCGCCAATGAGTATGAAAGCTGTCGGGTGATCGTTCGCGCGGGCGACACGCCCCTGGCGGGCGTAGTCGTGACCGCATCGGCGCTGCGCGGGCCGGGGGGAGAGATTCCGTCCCGACATCTTACCCTCTATCGCGAGCACTATCTCCACATCTTCACCCCGAGCCGGCGCTCCACCGCGCCGACCGGATGGTATCCCGACGCCCTCATTCCATTTGTCGATCCGGTGACCGGGGCGAAACCTCAAGGCGCGAAGTACCAGGCCGCTCCCACCACGATCGAGGCCAACACCAACCAGGGCTACTGGATCGACATTTACGTTCCGAAGGGCACCGCCCGCGGAGACTACACCGGACGGATCACCATCGCGACCGCGTCTGGGAAGCTGGCGGAGATTCCCGTCCGCCTCACCGTGTGGCCGTTCCAGTTGCCGGATGAGTTCGCGCTGCGATCCAATTTTGGAAACATCCAGGGCATCGCCAAGCGGCACAAGCTGGAGCCAAACAGCGCCGAACTCGCGGAGCTGGAAGATCTCTATATCGACACCCTGCTCGCCCACCGCGCGGTTCCCGGCTCACTCGGCAACATCTGGCCCACGATTCTCCCGGATGGAACGGTGGATGACAGCCGCACCGGACCCCGGCTGCGCAACTTGATCGAAAAGAAGCACGTCAACGCGCTGCGCATGCCGTTTACGGACACGAACGATCCGGAAAAGTGCAAACGACAGCTGCGCGCCCACGCCGATTATCTGCGCCGCAACGGCTGGCTGGATCTCGCCTATGTCTATATGAAGGACGAGCCCAACGATGCCGCCGCCTATGAGCTCGTGCGCCAGCAGGGCGCGATGATCAAAGCGGCCGACCCGGGCATCAGGCGGATGGTCACCGAGCAGACGCTCCCGTCGAAGCCCGAGTGGGGCGACCTTTACGGGGCGGTGGACATCTGGTGCCCGCTCTGGGGCATTTGGGATGAAAAGACGGCCCGGGAACGCCAGGCGCTGGGCGAGAAATTGTGGAGTTACACGGCCCTGGTGCAGGGCAAGGCGCCTTACTGGGAGGTGGACTACGCGCCCGTCCATCACCGCGCACCGTTTTGGATCAGTTGGCACTATGGCATCGAAGGCTTCCTGTATTGGTCGAGTGTCCACTGGAATTACGAGGACGTTTGGAACAAACCGCATTTCCGGGAAATGTTCTGGGGTGAAGGCATGCTCCTCTATCCGGGCGCCGAGGCCGGGATCAAGGGACCAGTCCCGTCCATCCGGCTGAAGCTGGTGCGCGAAGCGATCGAGGATTTCGAATACATGAGCCTGGCGGCAAAACGCGGCAAAAAGGCCGAGGTCGACGCGATTGTGACCAGGCTGGTCCGTTCGTTTCGCGACTGGGAAACGAATCCACAGGCGTACACGGCAGCCCGCGCCCAGTTGGCGGCGCTAATCAAGTGATCCGCGGGCGGGGTCATGCGGCAACGCCCGCGCCTGGCGCCTTGAAATCGCCCCTGGCCGGGCCGACCGCCGCGGTGACGCGAGAGGTGAACCGGCTTTCGCCGGCGGGTTTGCCTGCCTTCTGCCTGCACTCCAACATCTCGCCATGACCGGACGCATCGGCTTCGACAACGCTCAGTATCTGGAGCAGCAAAGCGCTGCCATCCTCGAACGCGTCAAGGGCTCCCACGGCAAACTCTACCTCGAGTTTGGCGGCAAGCTGCTCTTCGACTACCATGCCGCCCGCGTGCTGCCCGGCTTTCACCCCAACGTGAAGATCCAGCTGCTGCAACGGCTCAAGGACCAGGTCGAGGTGATCCTCTGCATTTTCGCCGGCGACATCGAAAAGAAGAAGATGCGCGCGGACTTTGGCATTCCCTACGACACCGACGCGCTCAAGACCATCGACGATCTCCGCGAGCGGGGCGTCACCGTGCGGGCCGTGGTCATCACCCGTTTCGACCACCAGCCGGCCGCGTCCGCCTTCAAGAACCGCCTCGAACGCCGCGGGATCCACGTCTACACGCACCGCGCGACGAAGGGCTATCCGACCGACGTCGACACCATCGTCAGCGAGGAGGGCTACGGCGCCAATCCCTGGATCGAAACCGAGCGGCCCATCGTGGTCGTCACCGGTCCGGGCCCCGGAAGCGGCAAACTGGCGACGTGCCTGAGCCAGCTCTATCACGAACACCGGCGCGGCCAGCCGGTGCGGTTCGCCAAGTTCGAGACGTTTCCCATCTGGAATCTCCCGCTCAAACACGAGGTCAACGTCGCCTACGAGGCGGCGACCGCGGAGTTGAAGGACGCCAATCTGATCGACCATTTCCACCTCGAGGCCTATGGTCAGGCCGCGGTCAACTACAACCGCGACCTCGAAGCTTTTCCCCTGCTCCGCCGGATCATCGAGCGCGTCACCGGCGAGCCGTCGTTCTACAAATCGCCCACCGACATGGGCGTCAACCGCGCCGGCTTCGGCATTGTGGACGATGCCGTCTGCCGCGCCGCCGCCGCCCAGGAGATCATCCGCCGCTACTATAACTACGCCTGCGAATATGCGATGGGGCTGGTCGAGAAGGACACCGTGCAGCGCGCCGAGCTGATCATGAAGAGCCTCGGCCTGGCCGGGCACGACCGGGCCGTGGTGGCGCCCGCCCACGCCGCCGCCGCCGAGGCCCAGGCCCAGGGCAAGGGCGCCGACGGCGTCTGCTGTGGCGCCGCGCTCCAGTTGCCCGACGGTCGCATCGTCACCGGCAAGAATTCCCCGCAGATGCACGCCGCCTCCAGCCTCGTGCTCAACGCCGTCAAGGCCCTCGCCAACATTCCGTCCACCATCCACCTGCTGCCACCGCTCGTCACCGCGTCGCTCACGCACTTCAAGAAGGATGTGCTCAAGGGCAACATGATGAGCCTCGACGTCGAGGAGACGCTGATTGCCCTGAGCATCTCCGCCGCGATGAATCCGGCGGCGGACACCGCGATCGAGAAGTTGAAGGAACTCAGCGGGTGCGACATGCACCTCACGCACCTCCCGACCCCCGGCGACGCCGCCGGCCTGCGCAAGCTCGGCCTCATCGTGACGAGCGACCCCGAGTTCCCCTCGAAGCACCTCTACACCGATTGAAGGGCCGCCGCTTGCGCCGATGGTCGCGAGCCGGCCGCCGGTTCTTCGCGGGCCGCGGAGAACGGTTATCTCTGCCGCTTCATCACCGGCCGCGTGCAACCGGCCGGCGCGGCGGCCGTGTATCCGCCCGAGCCCTCCAAGGGCTCGCCCTTGCGTCCACTCTGGGCCCTTTACCGCGGGCGCATGCTCATCTGGCGGGTGATCCAAAGCGGACCACTCCTGCGCGTGAAGGAGAGCCGCGAGCTCTATTACGGCGAAGCGCGCCGCCTGCTGGAGGAGGCGGGCCGGGCCTTTCCCGCAAACCGCGTCATCCGCATGTACCTCGGACACCCCATCCCGTGGTCCGCCCGCCATGCCCCCGATGCCGCCGCCCCCACCTGGGCCAACCTCCAGCGCGAAGGTCTCGAGAAACTCGCCGACATCGTTCACTGGTGGATCGCCGAACGCCAGTTGCCCGACGGACAGTTCGGTGGCGGTTGGGGCGACGACGTGGAGATGTGGCGTTGGTGGGTGCCGGTCCTGATCGCGTTTGAAGACCCCGTGATTATCGCGGCGCAGGAGCGCACCTCGAACGGCATCTTTGCCCGGCCGCACCTCCGCACCGGCTTTACCTCGCGCCTGACCGATGTCGAGCACTCGAACGAAGACACGACCGACACCATCCTGCCAATGATGCACCTGCGGCCCGGTGAACCCGTCTGGCAGCAGCGCGCACTGCGGCTTTCGGAGCTGATGCAGTCGCAGTGGACCGGCCGCAACCAGCGCGGCTTCCTCCAATTCAAGTCGATCTACTTCAGCGTCGACCGCGTCGACGAAACTCCCCGCCGGGCCTTCGACACCGTCTACCATCCGTCGATCGTACAACCGACGCTGCTCTACTGGCAGCGCACCGCCGATCCAAAGCTGACCGCGCTCTTCGGCGAGTGGCTCAAGGTTTGGATCGACGCCACCGGACGCGCCGAGAACGGCAAGCCCGCCGGCGTCCTCCCGAGCGCCCTCGCCTGGCCGGCCGGCACCGTGGGTGCCCCCGGCGCCCCGTGGTGGGAGCCGTTTCCGCTCAACCACAACGACGCCCTCTACAACTGGCCGGGCGCGACCCGCCTCATGACCTCGACGCTGCTGCTCGCCTGGCACATGACCCGTGACGACCGATACCTCGCGCCGATCCACTCGATGGCCGCCCTCGTGCGGGAACACCGCGGCTCGCGCGCCCAGGCGGAACCGGGCTCGGCCGCGTGGGCGGCCCGCCAGATGGACGGATTCCTCGCCGACACGCTCGCCAAGTACCGCTTCCTGACGGGGGACAAGCGCCACGACGATCTGCTCGCCGCCGATGCGCCGGGGTACGTGAAGTATCGACTTGGCGGAGACACGCGTGCCCTCGGACGCAGCCTGGAGCAGAACGCCGAGGCCTTTCGCTCCAACTGGGAGGGCTACACGAGCGAGATGCGCTGGACCGATCGGGTGATGAGTTTCACGAACAATTTCCTCCGCCACCTGTCGGAGCCCGCGCCGCCCGCCCCGGCGCCGCAGATCCTCTACGCCTGTGCCACCGGCGATCCCGGCACGCCGCTGGTTTTCCCGTTGAACGCCGTGCGCTGGCGCACCCCGCCGCGCGACATCGCCGCGCTCGTCACCGATTCAGGGTCCGCGTCGTTTGCCGCCGAGCTGTTTCACTTCGGCCCCGCACCGCGCCCGCTCGCCGCAGAGTTCCTGCTGCTGCGCCCGGGCACGTACGAAATCACTGTCGCCGCGGCGGGGAGCACGCTCGAAGCCCCAACGCGGCGCCAGACCTTTCAGGTGACCGGCCCACGCACCGAGGTGGCAATCGAACTGCCCTCGCGTCGGCTGTCGATCGTGACAGTGCGGGCAATCCACAGCGTGCGTTAATCCTAAATTCCGCAGATGCGAATAGACCAAGGCTTCTCAACCACGGATGTACACGGATAAACACGGATACGAACAGACCAACTGGTTCACCCTGCAGGTGAAGCGATCCTGTTTCTCAATTGGTTGGCATCCGTGTCCATCTGTGTCCATCCGTGGTTGAACTGCGGCTTTTAGGTTAACCACGACCCGGCGGATTCCAGTTGAGGCCTCAGCCGTATCGTTGTAGCCCGCCGCGTGAGCGGCAGGGAGCGCTGGCGGTCCCTGCGCTCACGCGCAGGGCTACAAAGCCCGACGTTTCTTCTCGTCCGGTGCAAAAACCCGTTTGCGGTTGGGTCTCGGTCAGCCGGCTGCCGTTCAGAAACTAAGCGTGTTCGTCAAATACCAGCGCCGCTCGGGGGGAAGGCGGACCTGGGCGATCTCGCCCCACGGCTGCACACCCATCGCGATCGGATCGCCGGCCGTGAAGGCGTTCTTCAGATTGAGCTGGGCCTTCCAACGGATCTTCTTCTCGAAGACGTCGCGCTCGTAGCCGAGGGACAAGTCGACGTTCACGTCGGACTTGCCCATGTAGGGGTGCCTGATGTCGATGGCGACACCACCGTCGGCAAGGCGCGTGGTGGGGTAGCCGAGGGCGTATTTGTCCTGCCAGCGGGCGGCGCCACCCACGCTCCAACCCTTGAGCGCACGGCCGAACAAGCCGCTGCTGGCGAACTTGTAGTTCGTGACCAGATTGGCGCGCCACTTGCGCTGTTCAGGGCTGGCCATGCCCTCCGTGGCGAGGGCGGTGGCGAGAGGCACATTCACGTTCGTATCGAGCCACTGGCCGTAGGTCTGCACATTGGCGGCCAGCGGGGTGCCAGGAACGTAGCCGGTCGGATAGTTGCTGTAGGGCACGTTCCTGAGTTGGTCCCACACCGGCTTCATCATGGCCACGAAACGCTTCATGAAGGGAAACTGGTTGCTCTGGATGGTCTCCTGCTTTGCGACGTTCACCAGGATCCGCCAGCGGGAAGTGGGGTTGAACACGATGTCGGCCTCAACCCCCTTCGCCCGGTAGTCCGTGGTATCGGTCGCCCCACTGAGGCTGGTATTCAGATTTCCTGATACAGAGATATTGGGCGCCGTGCCGGTGACCCTGACCGCATAGAGGTCGCGGAAGTTGGCGGGCAGCGCGCTATAGAGCAGCTCGATGTCCCGGTTGCGCTGCGCGACCATCTGCGGATTGGTGTTCCCTTCCCTCGCCCAGTTGGCGGCGGCGTTGTTGATGCTCGTGACGGTCCACGTGGTCATGTTGCTGGAGCCGCCCGAGGCTCCCTTCATCGTCGTCTCGAAGAAGTTCACGCGCAGGCTGATCTTGTCGTGCCACGTCGAGAAATTGAGACCGTACTCCTTGGTTTCGCCCACGGGAGAGGTCAGCGACTCGCCAAAGGGTGTGACCCGCCCGCCCACGGGCGTGAAGTTGGACGACTTGTTGCCAAAGACGCGCAAGTCACTGCCGAGCGGCAGGCGGAACAGGCCCTGCGGCCACCGAGCCACCACCCCGAGCGCCTTGATTTCCTTGGCTACGTAGGGCGGCGGAGAATTCCCGAAGATGTCGACGTCGCCGAAGCCGAGTCGGGCAATGCCGGGGTCATTGCGATCGGCCGGATTGGCCACGTAGGTCGTACTCTTGGTGATGTTGAAGTCCTCATCGCGGCGCCAGCTGGCGGTCGTGGCCACGTGGTCGAGCAGCCAATAGCTCTGCAGCACGGCCGCCTGAGACTTGATCAACTCGCGCTGGGCGGAGCCGGCATCGTTGATCTCGTCGAGATAGGCGTCACCCAGCGCAATTCGGCCCGGATCGGTGGCATCGGCCTGGCGTGAGAAGTAGCTGACGGGAATCATCTGGCCGGCCTTGATCTCGGGGATGCGGATCGCCTCGAGCCTCAGCGGATTGTTGTTACCGATGACGGAGGGTCCGAGGTAGGAGATGATGGACGCACGCCGCTGGGTGACGGACATGTCTCCGGTCGAAAACGTGTCGACGGCCGTGCCGGACACTACGCCACGGATGCGGCCCCTGATCGTATCAACCTGGTTTTCCTCGTAGAGGCCGGTGAGCGTGTGCCGGCCGAGCCACTTCGCCCACGGAGCCTTCAAATCCTTGAAGTCGTAGTTGAGGTAGGAGGTGAGGTGCCAGGCATCGCGCCGCTCCAGCCGATCCTCGACGTTGGACAGGCCGTAGATGGCATAGGGACGTCCCACATTGGGATTGGGATCGCCGTTGGGCAGCGTGACGTTCACGTCCACGTAGATGTGGTTGGCGTTGTCGCGCGAGAAGAAGGAATTCTTGGTGTGGCGATCCGACCGCTGCGAATCGTAGGCGGCCTCGACCCCGCCGTGATTGTTCCAAAAGGTCTGTTCCAACTTCACATTGAACGCCCGGAAGCTGTTGTCCTGGCGGCCGGACTCGTCGATCATGTGGTTGCGGAAGTCGAAGGCGCGGTAGTCCGTGTAGCCCTGCATCTTGATCCCGGCCGGAGCGAAGCCGGGGAGTTGCCCGGGCTTCACGTTCGCCGCGGTCCAGTAACCCGCGGGAAGCTCCAGGATGTTCACCGTATGCAGAAAGCGGATCGAATCGGTCAGCAGGTTGCGGTTGAAGGTGGCATTTAAGACCTGGGACTTGACGGCATTGGCTGCAGTGCCGGTCGTACTGTTTGTCTGGTAGAGGAAACCCCGGGAGGGAACGGTGTCGGTCGTCCGGTCGTAGGTCCAAATCGGGCCCTGCGATATCGTCGTGCCGTAGAAGAAACCCTCCGTGGAGGTGCCGTGGTTGGTCGTGGAGGGGTTCAGCACGGGATCGTCATAGAACTTCCAGTTGTAGGCGGGGCGCCCCGCATCGAGCCATCCCTGGAAAGCGCTCTGGAAGGGCAGCACGCCGATCGGGCGATTGGCGTGCGTGCGGCCCGACTCGACGTTGGCGCGGAGCACGGTGGTCTTGGTGGGGCGGACGGTGAGCGCCGCATACACCCGATCCTTGTTCTCGAACGCGGGACGCTGGTTGAACTTCTCGCGGTCCCGCAGGGTGGCCACCCGGAGGGCGGCGACCTTCGGCACGAGGACGAGGTTGAAGTCGGTGTTGGCGCGGATGCTGTCGTTGTTCCCGTAACGCATGCTGGCGATGAACCTGTTCCGCGACACCTCGGCTTGAAGCAACGCCGTGTCGACGACACCCGCGCCGCTGCCGACGCCGAACAGGGCGGCATTGGGGCCGCGATTCACGGTCACGGTGCCCGTGTTGTAGGAGTCGAACGCGATGCTGGTGCCGAAGTAGCCCCGCGTGAAGGTCGGCGAGCCCAGACCGCGGGAACGACTGCTGCCTTGGGGATCAATGCGGGCACTCTGGCCGGTGGGGCGAGGCTCGCTCATGTCGTTGGTCGCGGCGCTGAAGTTGCCGCCCGCGCCGGCGGCCTCCATGCCCGTCGCGTAGATGAGGAGGTCCGAGGAACTGGTCGCACCGATATCCTCCATGAAGTCCTTCGTGTAGATCGAGACCGAGGCGGCGAGATCCTTGACCGGCGTGTTGAGGCGCGTGCCGGCGAGGGTGGACGTGGCCTGGTAGCCCGTGTCCTTCTCGGATTGCACCACAAACGGCGACAACTCGACGAGTTCAGGATCGACCGGTTTGACGGCCGGGTTGACGGAGGGCGCCAGAGACTGGGCCCGCAACGACGCAACCAGAACGAAAACAGCCGTAAGCACGGCGGCGCGGAAGGGGTGGAAGCAGCGGTTCATGGGAGCAGCACAAACCAAGATATAATAATTATCAAGCCCGGGCTGCGTGCCAGCCCACCGGCTTTCGCCATTGAACACCCTAACACTGATTTCGGCCCGCGGAGACGCTCGCGCCTGGCCTCACCGTGGTTCCGGCGGGCGCAGGAAGGCTTCGAACTGGGCGAGGATCTGGCGCGTGGAACCGCGAGGCTCGATGTCCTCCAGGTCCGCCAAACGGAGATCGCGTGGCAGCACCGGCGGAAATACATCCCAGAGTCGCGGCGCGCGGTCCACCCGGCGGCCGGTCAGTTGCTCCGCCAGGCGATCCGTGCTGAGTGCGTCGGCGGGCCAGGCCTCCAGGCAGCCGTCTTTTTCAGCCAGCAGCGGTTCATTCTGACGCTCACGTCCCGGCACGCGGTCGAGGCCGAGGGGCCGGGCAAGGAACTGGCCGATCGCGACATTCCGCGGCGCATCCCACGAATGGCCGCCGGGCAGGATCCGGGCTTCGAAGACCGGCTCGGCTCCGCGCGCGCGAAAGACCTGCCGGACTTTCCGGGCCGTGTGCAGAAACAGGTCGGGCGGAAAAAGCGGATCCCCGTCGCCCTGGCAAATGAAGAGCGGTCGCGGCGCGAAGCTGCCCAGCAGTTGCCACATTTCCAACTGGCCGACCACTCCGGGCAGGACGTTGCAGTGGCAGTGCTTCTTCTCCTTTCGCGCCACGAACTCGAAGGTGTTCGGATAGCCCGAAGACGAAAGCACCGCCAGCGTTGGACAAAGCGCCGCCAAAAAGACCGTGAGGGTACCGCCGCCCGAGTTACCGATGGCGGCGATGCGGCGCGGATCGATCCGCGGCTGCTCCAACGCCCACGCGATCCACCCCAGCGTTTCCATGACGATCAAGCCCTGCACGCTTGTGCCGCACGCAAACGGCGTGACGCAGTCGGCGTGACCCATCGCCGAACGCTCGCCCTGGCCAAGGTTGTCGGGACACAAGACCATCGCGCCGCGCCGCGTCAGGTGGCGGGCCATGCGCTGATAACCGTCGGCCAGCTTGCCGCCCTGGCCGTGCCCACAACAGAGGACGACCAACGGCATCAGTCGGGAATTGGTTTCGGCGGGAACATAAAGGAGCGCCGTGGCGACCACGCCCGGCCAGGAACTGGCGCGCAGCATCTCGATCCGTCCGCCGTCGAAATTTACCTCGCGCAATTTTTCGGCCCGAATCTTCGGCACCCATTCGTCGCGGAGGCCGAGACAACCTTTCGCGACGCGGGCAATGGCATCGCGATCGCCGGCCACGATCGGATTGCGCTCCGGCATGCGCAAGCGGGCCTCGGCAAAGCGGCGCTCGTAGTGCTCGAAGACTTCCGACGTGGCCGCCCCGGCCCGCGCCGGCGTCGCTGCGGCGGAATCAGACTCGCCGCGCGCAGTGCGGGTACCGCTCGCGCCGAGCGCCCAACCGCTGCCGAAAAGTCCCATCGTTTTCATCAAGTCGCGGCGTGTCATGGCGTGAAATTCTCTCCCCCCGGTCAGTGCGAATCGAGCCAGATCTCCGGCGCACGCACCGTCAAGGGGCGACTTGGAACCGCCGGTCCGAAGCGCGCCGACCGAAATGAGGTCGGTCGCGAGATTATTGGATCGCCGACGGCGACACGGTATCCGTTATCACGGTACGCTCTGCGCCCACGAGTTGAATCAGGTCGGGCAGATCGTAGTGCCGGAGCGCGCCGTGCACGGTGTTGACCATCTGGTTGTAGTTCTCGGTCGCCCGGACAACGTCCTCCCAGGAGTTGATCATCCCACGGAGTTTCACCGTCCGGAAGTCGTCGCCCTGCAGGGCGGCGGCGTGCAGCGCGGGAATCGCGGCCTCGCCGATCGCGACGAGATGCAAACCCGCGGGCTTGGTTCCGGCCGGGCGGAACTCCTTGAGGAATCGGGTCCAGGCCTCCACGTCCTCGGTCCGCAGGCCGACATAGCTGCGGCCGACGAGATAGGCGGTGAGGATCTCCAGATTGTCCGGGCCGAAGCGGCCGAGGCCGAACTCGCGCCTGCCCTTGCTGGTTTCGGTTTCACCGATGCCGCGGAGTTCGGCGGCGAGCACGATCTGCCCCTGCTGCACGAGCGCGTCAATCGGACCGCCCGGCGCGGCATCCTCGGCCATGCTCTTGCCGTGTAGATAGAGCGTCGCCTGCCCGGAGGGATTCGCCGGCACGAAGGCCAGCGCCGGCAGCCGGACTCCCGTGTCGCCGGTCAGCACGAGTTTGTGAATGGTGCTGTTGGCCCGGCGAATCGTTCCCACCGTTTCAACCTTGGGGGCGCGGGCTGCGTCCGACGCCGGCGCGCCGATGGTCGCGCGCACCAGGCCGCGCTTATCCCCGGACGAGAGTTTTTTCCAGGCGGACTCGCGCGTTGCCTTCAAGGCGGCGGCCGTGCGGGCGTTGATCGCGAACGCCGTTTGCTCGCCGGGCATGAGCATGACCTGGCCCTGGGGCGTGCAATAGAGCTCTTCCTGTTTCCAGTCGCCCGCGCTCATGGCCCACAGTTGCTGGTCGGTGATCGTATCGGGCATCGTCTCGACTTCGCGGATCAGCTTGTCGCTGCCGAGCAGCCAGCGATGCATCCAACGGGCGGTGGCTTCGCGCAAGTGTACGAGGAAGCCGTGCGGCGCATCGGGCGCGGTGATCTCAACGCACTCGGAGCGACCGAGGCGCGAGTAAAAGCGCTTCGCGTCGAGAAAAAGATCCCAGGTGCCGCGAAAGTCGAAGCCGTCACGGTAGGCGCCGGCAATCAGCGTCGGCTTGGGGGCGCGCATGATGACGTAGTCGGCCTCGTCCATCCCGAAGGCAATCTGGGCGTGGATGTTTTGCTCGCCGTCCTGCGGACCCTTCGTGTCGATCAACCGGCGATAGGTCATCAGGAAACTGCCGGGCGCGGCCGCGACGATCCGATCGTCCAATGCCATCAGATACGAGGTGAGCGTACCGCCGCCGGAATTGCCCGCGCAGCCGATCTTGTCCGCCCGGATGTCCGGGCGGCTTTGCAGATAGTCGATGGCCCTCATGCCGTCCCAGATCCGGAATTGGGCGATGTTCGCGCCGAGGAGAATACTGCCGACGCCGATCAGGGTGTGCTCCGTGGTGCACATGAAGCGCACATTGGGGTGGGGAACGGTCGTGCGGGCGGAGTCTTCGAATCGCGTGCGTCCGCCCGCGCGATCGAGCACTTGATAGCGCTCACCCTGGCCCACCGGATCGTAACAGAGCGCCGCCATGCCATGACGCGCCAGCAGAATGGACGCGCGCTGATACTGCCCCGTCGCCTTGCCGTCATGGCTGTGTCCGCACGGGATGAGCACGGCGGGCCAGGGCGGCGGCGTGTCCGGCAGGTAGAGATTCGCCGTGACATGAAATCCCGGCCGGCTTTCGAAGATGATCTTCTCGATGCGATAGCCCTTCCCTTGCAGCGTGCCGACGATGCGGGGATTCAGCGGGGTGCGCTCCGGCAATCCGCCGATCTGCTCGAGAAAGAACGCGCGCCGTTCCGCCTGCCAGGCCCGGGTCGCCGCCTCGCTCTTGATCATCTTTTCGAATGCCGCGGCGCGTTGGTCGCTGTAGCGGTGGACTTCGCCTTTGAGCCACCGTTCGAGCTGTTGTCCCGGAGTGACGCCGTCCGGCGTCGGGGCCAGCACGGTGATGTTCTCAGCGGCGGGACTGACGAGGGCCGACAGGCACAGGGCAAGGAGGCAGGCGGATTTCATGGGTGGGGCGGGGAAACAAAAACACGAGTCACGGATTGACCGGGGTCAGAGAACACATTCGAAAAAGCGCACGTCCCCGTAGCGCACCGGGCGGCGGGATGCACGAAAGATCGCGCCGCGTCAGCCGCAACCAAAAGCGCCGCAATTGATCGACGACCCAACACATGAAGTGGAGGGCCGGACCTTGGTCCGTGCGTCCAAACCCGCACCGATCATCGTTTTGAGTTTCCGGCGCGCACCAAGGTGCGGCGCTGCACCACATGAAAAATCGTCGCGAAAAGGTACGAGCTGGATCGATCGTCTTCCTCCCCAAGAGTTCTGAGCCTGCGCGAACTGGTCAAGGCGCTGAAGTAGACTTCGTTCAGCCCGCCTTCGCCTTCGCAAACGTCTCGTTCAACACCCGGGCCGGGGCTTGCAGCGCCTGCTGTTCCTTCGGCCAGAGTTCGACCTCGATGGGCGCAAGCGCGCCGGCACGGCCGACGACGGTCGGCACGCTGAGCGCGGTGCCCTTCAGACACGTACGCGCCCTGCTGCACCGTTACGGCAATGGGGTCAGCAGCTTGATCCGGCCGCCACAGTTCACTCCCGGCTGGGCTGAATCTCGAAGTGGAGCTGCGCGCGGCGAAACCGAACATCGAACTCGTCGAAGAAATTCACCTGCCCGAGGAGCAACGGCACGTTGTCGGCCTGACTCCACGCGAACACGAGCCGTACCGGCCCGAAATCCACCACGCGAGCCGCCACCAGCAACGCGCGCGCTTCATGCGTGGCGAGATTCCCCGTCAGAATCACCCGCGTCGTTTGCTCTTCCCAAATTGCCCCCAGACGAAGTCCAAGCCGATGAGGCAGCACGTTTACAGTTGCGCCGGAATCGACGAGGCCAAGCGCCTCCACCGGCTGGCCGTCGCCCAGCCACAGACGAAGCGGCAACAAGGGGACCAGCGCCGTGTCACCGCCTCCGAAGGCGACGGGGAGATACGGAAAACGAGCGGGCATGGCTCACTTCACGACCGTTTGCTCGCGAAGATATCGGGTGAGCGTGGCAGCTGCGTCGTGGGCTTCACAGGGTGACCAAACGGCATACTCGGCGCCCGGCAAAAGGCCGTCACTTTCCTCGTGCGCAAGTTCCCCCGTGAGATACTGGACCGCGCGAAATTTGTCGGCGCGCGGAAGATCGTGCAGTGCGGGAAGCAATTCAGCGAGTTTCATGAAGGTGATTCAGATTTCGAATGCAGCGGCGTCGAGCAGAGAAACGCGCGTAATTGACATGCGCTCAAGCTACAGCTGAACCGGCAGCGCACAAGCTCGGGTTCCAATGCCAAGTCACCCCGCCTTCACCTTCGCAAACGTCTCGTTCAAGGCCCGGGCCGAGGCTTGCAGGGCCTGCTGCTCCTTGGGCCAGAGTTCGACCTCGAGGTGCGCGAGCGCGCCGGCGCGACCGACCACGGTCGGGACGCTGAGCGCGATGCCCTTCAGGCCGTAGGCGCCCTGCTGCACGGTGGAAACGGGCAGCACCTGGCGCTTGTCGTGCGCAATCGCGTGGATGACCTCGGCAATCGTCAGTCCGACCGCCCAACCCGCCCCGCCCTTGCGACGGATCACCTCGGCCCCGCTGCCCTTCGTGCGTTCGAAAATCTGGGTCTGAAACGTCGGCGTGCAGCCGGGCACCTTCACAAGCGGCAGTCCGGCGTACGTGGCCGACGACCACACCGGGAGCATCGAGTCGCCGTGCTCGCCGAGGATGAGCGCCTTGACCTGCGTCGGCGCGAGCTTCAGCTCCTGCGCGATGAGCGAGCGGAACCGCGCCGTGTCCAGCATCGTGCCGAGCCCAAGCACTTGGGACCACGGCAGCTTGAGCTTGGCCGCGGCGAGCTGGGTGAGGATGTCGACCGGATTCGAGACGACGAAGATCAGCGCGTCCTTCCGAAAACCCGCCGTCTTCATGCTTTCCAGAATGCCGGAAAACAGCGCGACGTTGCGGTTGATGAGATCGAGGCGCGACTCGTCGGGCTTGCGGCGCAGGCCGGCGGTGATGACGTAAACATCGCTGTCCTTCGCCCGGCCGTAGTCGCCGGCATAGATCCGTTGATCCGCAATCGACGACGAGCCGTGCAGAAGATCGAGCGCCTCGCCCTCGGCCATGTCGGCGTTGGTATCGAGAATCTGAATCTCGGATACGATGCCCGCGCACTGGAGGGCGAAGGCGGCGTTGGAACCGACGCGGCCGCCGCCGCCGATGATGGAAACTTTCATGTGGGTGTGGGATGCGACGCTAATGTAGGTCAGGTCTTCGACCTGACCCCAAGGGTCGGGTCTCGCTGACCAAGGGTCGGGTCAGAGACCCGACCTACTTCGCCAGCTGCTTCAAAATCTGTTCGGTGATCGTCCGGACGATCGCCTCAATCTGCGGATCCGATGGCACCTCCGCGGCGGCGGGCGCCGGCGCGGGCGCCGCGCACACCACGCCGGGACGGAAGTCGGCGCTGTCGCAGAGCTCGCATTCCTTCATGCCGGCGCGCGGATCGGGCATCCCGAGCTTCTGCCGGAGATCAATGAGTTCCTTCGCCTGCCCGCCGGTGAAGCGATGCAGCCCGCCACCGAGGCCCGCGGCGATCCACACTGTGCGGCAGTAGGAATCGATGTTCTCCATTTTCCAATACGCGTCCTCGACGTCCTTGCCCCAGACGATGACACCGTGGTTCTGCATCAGGACGGCCTGGTGGATCTTGCCGACCTCGCCGACCTCGTCGGCATTCGCCGGCGTTCCGGGCGTCTGGTATTTCGCGACGCCAATCTTGCCAAGAAACACCTCGGCCTCGGGGATCAGGCAGGAGGGAATGTCGACTTTGGCGATGGCAAACGCGGTCGCGTGCGGCGGATGGGCGTGCACGCAGGACTTGGCCGCGGGCTGGCGCTTCATGATGCCAAAGTGCGTCATCGCCTCGCTCGTGCGCTTGCGCGCGCCGGCGAGCTGCTTGCCGTCGAGATCGACCAGGCACATGTCCGCGGGCGTCATGAAACCCTTGCAGATCAGCGTGGGCGTGCAGAGCGCGAGGTTGTCGCCGACCCGGATCGTGATGTTGCCGCCGTTGCCGTCGGTGTAGTCGCGCTGCCAGAGGCGGCGGCCGATGTCGCACATCCGCTCCTTGAGCACATTGAGCGCGGGGGAGTTGAAATATTTTTCGATCTCCGCGGGGGTCTTCGGATCCGTACCCGGCGTCCACTTGAACTCGTAGTCGGGCACACTGGGTTCAACGGGTTTCTTCGCGGCGGTGGCACTCGATCCTGCGCCCGTGGAACCCTTGAAAAGGGGCTTCACGCGGCCGCTAAAGACGTCGCGGGCGGATGGCGTGAGGATGGCGCCGGCAGGCGGCAGCTCGCCTTTGCGCAGGAGTTCCTCGGCTTCGCGAGCGGTGATGACTTTGGCCATGGTGGAAGGCTTAAGGCTTTAAGCTTTGAGCTTTAAGCGGGTTCAAGTTGGTGGCGTGTAGAAAATCTGGTCGATGATCGCAGCGTTGAACGCGTCGACCGGGGTGGGATTCTCGAAGGGCGCGGTCGCTTCCGCGCCCTCGGTGAAACCGATGATGTGGCCGAGACCGGCGCCGAGGTTGTCGTACACCACCAGGCTGCTGCCTTTCGCGAGCGGGGTCATCGGCGCCCCCTGGAACTGTGCCTTCGTGAACGGCTGCACGAGCAGGAAGCGGCCGCCCTTATAGGCGGGATCCTGCTTGCAGAGCGTGACGCGACCGATGACGTGGCCCAGGCGCATTAGGAAAGAGAGGCCCTCTTCTTTTCCGGCTCGTCCACGATCGCGACGATCATGTTGCGCAGCGGCGATCGTGGATCCTTGACGTGCTCGCGCGTGTGGGAGCCATCGGTCGAAATGAGCACGCGTTCATGCTGGCCCGCGCCCTGCGAATCGATGGCGAGGATCGGCGGACCCTCCTCCCGACCCTGACCATCGAGGGGCTGGCAGATCACGGATCGGCAACCCACCAGACTTGGGTGGCAGATGGTCGTAACGACGACACCGTCGACGCGCGCGAGGATCATGGCTCAGTAAATCCGCAGGTTGTCCACCATCACGCAGCGGCGCGTGCGGGTGAACGTCTCCGGCGTCGTGATCCCCTCGCCGGTCGTCGTGGCGATGGAGTAGCTGAGGTAGCCCTCGCCGCCGAGGCCGAGGCCGGCGACGCTCGGCCCGTTCTTGATGAACAGCGTCGTGTCGAGGGCGCGGGCCATCTGCGTCATGTGATCGACATTGAGCGAATGGATGATCGCGGAATGCTTGTAGCCGTGCTCGGATTTCCGGGCGAACTCGATGCCCTGCTCGATGCTCTTCACGCGGACCACCGGCAGCATCGGCATCATCTGCTCTTCCATCACGAAGGCGTGATCGACGTCGGTCTCGGCAAAGAGCATCGGGGTGTTCGCCGGCACACTGGTGCCGGCATGCTGGGCGAGAACGGAGGCGTCGGCGCCGACGAGCTTGCGATTGAGCACGGCGTGCGAACAACCGCCGGCGTCCTTCGACAGCGTGAACGCGACGCCGGTGAGCTTGTCGAGTTGCGCGGCGTTGATCTGCACGGCACCCCCCGCCTTGAGACCCTCGATGAACTTGTCGGCAAATTGCTCGAGGACGAACACCTGCTTTTCCCCGATGCAGAGGAGATTGTTGTCGAAGCCACCACCTTGCAGCACATCGCGCGCCGCCTTCTTCATGCAGCCGGTGCCATCGACAATCACGGGCGGATTGCCGGGACCGGCGCAGATCGCGCGCTTGCCGGATTTCATCGCGGCGTTCACCACGGCCGGGCCGCCCGTGATGCAGAGCAGGCGGATGAATTCGTTTTTCGTCAACGCGTCGAACGACTCGATCGATGGCTTCTCGATCGTGCAGACGAGATTCTCGATCCCGAGCGCGGCCTGAATCGCCTGGTTGTAGGTCCGCACCGCGAGCGCGGCCGAGCGCGCTCCGCCGGGATGCGGGTTGAAAACGACCGCATTGCCCGCGGCGATAATGTTGATGACGTTGCCGCTCAGGGTCGGGATCGAGTGGGTGACCGGCAGAATCGCCCCGATGACGCCGAAGGGCGTGTGCTCCTCCATCGTGATGCCATGGTCGCCGCTCATGCCGCGGGGCTGGAGCCACTCGACGCCCGGCACGAGTTTCACGATCTGCAGCTTCTCGATCTTGTGCTCGAGGCGGCCAATCTTGGTTTCCTCAAATTCGAACTTGCCCCACTCCGCGGCCTTCGCGGTGCAGAGCTCCTTGACGATTTCGACCACCTTCGCGCGGCCGGCCATGCCCTTTTCCTTGAGCTGCTCGAACGCGTCTTGGGCGGCGGCGCAGGCTTCCTTGACATCATCGAAGACGCCGTAGCGCGGGCCCTTCGACGCAATCCGGGGGGCGCCGCCGGAACTGGCGGACGCTGGCGAGGCTGACGGCGCCGGCGCGGGCGAGATGACCGGCGAGCGACTGAGGCTGCGCATTACGTCCTCGACGATGGCGCGCAGGGCCTGCTCATCGAGTTGGAGAGAGGTGCTCATGGTGAAGGGTTGCTTTCTCAGCCTGTTATTGCTTCGCCGGATAGATTTTCTGATTCAGCACATCGACGGCATCGACAATGCCGACGATGACGGCATCAACGGGCAGCGTTTTCATGCCGGTGGCCTGGCGCGCCGAGCTGCCCTGGCAGAAGAGGACCAATTCATCCAGGCCGGCGCCGAGCGAATCAACCGCGACGATCGTGTTGGCGCCGGAGCGGAACTGGGCCGGATTGGATTCGTCCACGAGCAGTGGCCGGAGGACGACGAGTTTGCGACCCTTCATCGCCTCGTCTTTCTTGGTCGAGACGACGGAGCCGATGACGCGTGCGAGGAACATGGTGGATTGGGTCGAGGGCGAACGGACGAGGTGCGTTTCCAGTCCCGCCGCTCACGCGGCGGGCTACGTAGCCCTGCGCGCAAGCGCAGGGACAATCCGCTTATTTCTTCGCGGGCGTGGCGGCGGGCAGCTTCGGCAGCACGACGGCGACGTCGTCATGCGGGCGCGGAATGACCTGCACGCTGACCACTTCGCCGACGGCGCGGGCGGCCTGGGCGCCGGCGTCGGTGGCGGCCTTGACGGCGGCGACGTCGCCGATCACGACGGCGGTGACCAGCGCGTTACCGACCTGTTTCATGGGGCCGGCGAGCGTGACGTTGGCGGACTTGAGCATGGCGTCAGTCCCGGTGACGAGGGCAATGAGGCCGCGGGTTTCGAGGAGGCCGATGGCTTTGGAGGGCATAATTGTTTGAGTTGGAGGTTGCGGTTGAAAAATCGGTAGCACGGTCGGTGTAGGAGCGGCTTTATGCCGCGACCGAGGCAAATCGGAAAGTCCTGCATCGCGGCGTAAAGCCGCTCCTACAGTGGACGAGAGATGAAAGGATCGGAATTGAACGCATGATCACGTTTGCGCCGCGATGCAGCGCACGGTTTCCCGGGCGACAACGAGCTCCTCGTTGGCGGGGATGACGAACAATTTCACGCGCGAGCCCGCCGCGGAGATTTCACCCTCGGTGCCGCGGAGCGCAGCGTTCCGGGCCGGATCGATTTGGATGCCGAACTGATCGAGGTTGGCGCAAATCGCGGCGCGCAAATCAGGGTTGTTTTCGCCGATCCCGCCCGTGAACACGAGGGCATCGCCGCCATTGAGCTCGAGCAGGAACGCCCCCATCCAGTGGCGCGTCGAGTGGACGAAAACATCGAGTGCCACGCGGGCGCGCGCGTTGCCCTGGGCGGCGGCGGCGCGGATGTCACGCATGTCATTGCCGACGCCGGAGAGACCGAGCAGCCCGCCCTCCTTCGTCATCTGGCGTTCGACCTCGGCGAGCGAAAGGCCGAGAGTCTTCATCACGTAAGGCACGGCCGCGGAATCGAGATCACCCACGCGGTTGTTCTGCGGCAGGCCGGACTGCGGGCTCAGGCCCATGCTGGTGCCGATGGCGATGCCGTCGCGCATGCCCGTGACCGAGCTGCTGCCACCGAGATGGCACGAGATGACGCGGAGCGGCGGCTGGCCGAGAGCGAGCGGCGTGGGACCGGCCTGGTAAAGTTGGCGGACGCGATCCGCGATGTCGTCGCGACCGAGGAGTTCGGCGGATCGCTCGGCGACGAATTTGTGGCTGGCGCCGTGGAAGCCGTAGCGGCGCACTCCCGCCTGGAACCAAGCCTCGGGCACCGCGTAGCGCGTCGCGGCGTCCGGCACCCATTGGTAGAACGCCGTCTCGAAAAGCGCGACCAGCGGAACCCCCGGTAGTTTCTCCCCGAAGCGCTGAATGCCGGCGGCATACGCCGGATTGTGCGCGGGCGCGACCTCCTTGAACCCTTCCAGCGCGGCGATCACCCGGGCGTCGGCGCGGACGCACCCGGAGAGATTCTTGCCGAGCACGGCTTTGAAACCGACACCGTGAACGTCGGCGGCCGAGCGCACGTGGCCGCCAGCCTGGAGCTCGGCCAGACAGCTGTCGATCGCCTGGCCGAAATCGTTCACGCGCTCGTAGCCGCCCTTGGCGAGCAGCACCGGCGCCTCCGCTCCGTCGAAGCGAAACAGACGGAACTTGAACGACGTCGATCCGAGATTGGCGACGAGGATGTTCATCGAACCAAGGCGGGGAGAAAGCGGAGCAATGAGTTCGAGTGAAAACCCCAATGATCTGTCATTCTGAGCGCAGCGAAGAATCCAAGAGGACTCACGATGCGGGTGCGAAATGCAAATCTCCGGATGGATTCTTCGCGTTGCGCAGAATGACAAACTGGTCGGTTTCCGTTGCCGCCTCAGGAGCCGGACGGCTGGCTGAGCCACTTTCCGAGACCGCTGAGTTCCTCGTGCGGACGCGGGATCACCTGGACGGCGACGACTTCGCCGACTTTCGAGGCGGCTTCAGCGGCGGCGTCGATGGCGGCCTTGACCGCGGCGACGTCGCCGCGGAAAAACGCGCACACATAGCCGCTGCCGACCGCTTCGTAGCCGGTCATCGTGACGCTGGCCGCCTTGAGGGCTGAATCAGCGGCCTCGAGCAGCGCGCAGAGGCCCTTGGTTTCAATCATTCCGACTGCTTCCTGTGACATGGGGAGAATAGGTTAGAGCAGAGAGCTCAGGTTAGAGATTTGAGATTCAATTCTTGCGATTGGAGAAAAGCGGGCGAATCAGAGACCGACCGCGCGGAGCAGCTCCGGATGCGGACGGGCGATGACGTGCGAGCAGACGAGCTCGCCCACGCGCTTGGCGGCCTCCGAGCCGGCCTCGACCGCGGCTTTCACGCTGCCGACGTCGCCTTTGACCACGACGGTGACAAAGCCACCGCCGATTTGGATTTGGCGAACGAGGGAGACGTTCGCCGCTTTGACCATGGCGTCGCTGGCTTCGACGCTGCCTACATAGCCACGGGTTTCTACCATGCCGATGGACTCATTCATGATGATTTATTGGGTGAGGAGGTTGGTTGAGAGCTGGGAGCTGATGGCTGAGGGCTGAGAATCGAAGCGATACGGCGGGCTTACTGCAGCAGTTCGACCGGGGTGTCGGGCCGCAGCGCGCACGCGTTGCCCTCGTCGGTATCGATGTGGACCTCGAGCTTGAAGTCGGGATGGATGCGCACGAGCAGCCGGTCGAACGTCATCGCGCACGGTCCGCCCACGCGGAGGCGCATGTAGTCGCCATTCTTCACGCCGTAGAACGCGGCGTCGTCGGGATGCATGTGCACGTGCGGGGCGGCGCGAATGACCCCTTCCTTCATTTCAAAAAAACCCGCCGGCCCCATCAGCATGCAATTGGGCGTGCCCGCAATGTTGCCCGAGGAGCGGATCGGAACATCGAAGCCGAGCGAGATGGAATCCGTCAGCGCGAGTTCGATCTGATTGAAATCGCGGCACGGGCCCAGGATGCGGAGATTCGAAATCACGCGGCTGCGCGGGCCAATCAGCGTCACGGTCTCCTTCGCCGCGAACTGGGCCTTTTGGTAGAGCCACTTCATCGGGGTGAGCTTCGCGCCCGGGCCAAAGAGGGCCTCCACCGCCTCCGGCGACAGATGGCAATGGCGCGCGCTGATGTTCACCAGCAGGGGATTTGGCGCCTGCGCGGTCCGCGGCAGAGCGCGACCAAGACGCTGGTAAATCGCCCGCCGAACGAGATGCTCAATCTCGACCTTGTGTGGTGATGGCGGTGGCAAGGACATGGAATACGATGGCTGAAACAGGCCGATTAACGCGAGAAATCGTCCAAGGTGTCAAGGTTTCGGTTGCATATTCTTCCAGAATCTTCCAAAAGATTCCAAGACCATGCAGCCCGAAGAGCGCCAGGCGAAGATTGAAGCCTACCTGCAAAAGGTGGAATTTTCTTCACTGGAGGATCTTGCGCAAACGGTGGGCGCCTCGATCTCGACGGTTCGGCGGGACTTGGCGGCTTTGGAGTCGAACCGCTCGGTTCGTCGGACGCATGGCGGGGCTCGCACGCTCCAACCGAAGACGGACGAGTTTGTTTTCAATGTGCGCGACACGTATCAAGTCGCCGAGAAAGAGCTGATCGGCGAGGCCTGCGCGGGGCTCGTCCAGCCGGGCCAAAACGTCATCATCGACAGCGGCACGACCTGCTTTCACGTCGCGAAGCGGCTTGAGGACAAGGTGGCCCAGATTATCACCAACTCGCTGCCGGTGGCGAACCTGTTCTCGGTCTCGCATCGTCACGAAGTGGTGTTGTCGGGCGGGGTCGTCTATCCGCGGCTCGGCACCCTCGTCGGCCCGTATGCGGTGGAGACGTTTTCGCGGATGCACGCCGATGTGGCGATCCTGAGCGGCAGCGGCATCACCGAGGATGGCATCTACAACTCGCACGCGCTGCTGGTCGACATCCAGCGCGCG
The DNA here is from genome assembly GCA_044344465.1 of Opitutaceae bacterium. Lineage (GTDB taxonomy): Bacteria > Verrucomicrobiota > Verrucomicrobiia > Opitutales > Opitutaceae > ER46. The sequence continues at coordinate 25,007 of JBIJCX010000004.1, read as the reverse complement.
ATGATCGCCGGTGCGGCCAAGGTGATCTTCTGTTTTGACCACACGAAGTTTGGGCGCCGCTCGACGTTCTTCCTGTCCGACTTTTCGGCGGTCGACGTCATCGTGACCGACGCGGCCGCCCCGGAACCGCTGGTCACGGCGCTCCGCGCCAAGGGCCTGGAAGTCGTCGTCGCGAGTTTTCCGCCTCAGGCGGAAAACTAACCCAGGTTTTTGCGCCGCAAAAACCTCACAGCACGATATTGTCGATCAGGCGCACCTCGTCGACCCACACCGCGATGGCCAGGAGCGAATTGCCGGGGGCGACTTCCCGCATTGGCTCCATCGTGTTCGGATCGACCGCCGCGATGTAAATGACGCGCACCCGGCGGCGCTCGCCCAGCAGGTGGGTTACCTCCGCGATAATCCGATCGGGGCTGCGCACTCCCTGCGCGACCATCTCCTTCGCCCGCTGCAACGCGGCGTAAACCGACAGCGCCTCCTGCCGCTGGCTGGTGGAGAGGTCCTGGTTCCGCACCGAAACCACGAGACCGTCGGCATCCCGCACCATCGGCGCCACCACGACCTCCGTGTCAAAACAGAGATCGCCGATCATCTTGCGCACCACCGCGATTTGCTGCGCGTCGCGCTGGCCCATGACGAGCACCTCGGGACGCACGATGTTGAGGAGCTTCGCGGTTCCGGTCGTCACCCCGCGAAAGTGGGTCGGCCGGGAGACGCCGCACAGCGATCGGCTCAGCACATCCTCCGTGACGTGGGTCGAATAACCACGCGGAAACATCTCCTCGACCGCGGGCATGAACATCACGTCCACCCCCAGTTCCCCGCCCCGCTTCAAATCGGCGCCCGGGGTTCGCGGGTAGCCGGCGAAGTTCTCGCTCGGCCCGAACGCGAGCGGATTCGGGAACACCGCCACGACGACGACATCGGCCCGCGCCCGGGCGAGCGTGATCAGCGCCTCGTGCCCGGCGTGCAGCGCGCCGCTCGTCGGCACCAGCGCCACGGTCTTGCCGGCCTGGTGGGATTGCGCGGCCAGCGACCGCATCGCGGAAATCGATTCAATTTTTTGCATGATGCTCAAGCGGAACGGGGAAAACGTCGGGCTTGATCTAACCCGACGCCGCCCGTTTGTTCAAGTTTTTCACCCACCAACGCGCAATTCTTCACGCCGTCTTTACCTCCCATGATCCGCATCAACGAAAACTACACGAAGCTCAAGGCGTCCTACCTTTTCAGCGACATCGCGAAGCGCGTGAGCGCCTATGTCGCCGCCCACCCATCGCAGCCGGTCATCCGGCTCGGAATCGGCGACGTCACGGAACCGCTGCCGTCGGTGTGCGTCGAGGCGATGCACGCCGCCACCGACGAGATGGCAAAGCGGGCCACGTTCAAGGGCTACGGCCCCGAGCAGGGGTACGCCTTCCTGCGCGAGGCGATTGCACAGCACGATTATGCCGCCCGCGGGTGCAAGATTGAGGCCGACGAGATCTTCGTTTCCGACGGTTCGAAGTGCGATTGCGGCAACATCCAGGAGATTTTCGCCCTGGACACCCGGCTCGCGATTCCCGACCCGGTGTATCCGGTCTACATCGACACGAACGTCATGGCCGGCCGCACCGGCGCGAGCGTCGACGGCCGCTACCAGGGCGTGACCTACCTCGACAGCACGCCGGCCAACGGCTACGTCCCGGCGATTCCGGAGGTCGCGACCGACCTGATCTACCTCTGCTTCCCCAACAACCCGACCGGCGCCGTCGCCACCAAGGCCCAGCTGGCGGCCTGGGTTGCCTACGCGAAGCAGAACCGGGCGGTGATCCTCTTCGATTCCGCCTACGAAGCCTACATCCGCGATCCGCAGATCCCCCACTCCATCTACGAAATCGAGGGGGCCCGCGAGGTCGCGCTCGAGTTCCGCAGTTTTTCGAAGACCGCCGGCTTCACCGGCACGCGCTGCGCCTACACCGTGGTGCCGAAGTCCGTCGTCGCGTACGACGCCGCCGGCAACGCGCACCCGCTCCACGCGCTGTGGAACCGCCGCCACACGACGAAATTCAACGGCGTCGCCTATCCGATCCAAAAGGCCGCCGCCGCGATTTTCACCGACGCCGGCAAGGCCCAGACCCGCGCCCTCACCGATTTCTATCTCGGCAATGCCAGATTGATTCGCGAGGCGGTGGCCAAGCTCGGCTTCTCCTGTGTCGGCGGGGACAACGCGCCCTACATCTGGATCAACACCGGCCGCGACTCGTGGGAGTTTTTCGACCTGCTGTTGAACGAGGCGCAGGTCGTCTGCACGCCCGGCGCCGGTTTCGGCAAGTGTGGCGAAGGCCACGTGCGGATCAGCGCGTTCAATTCCCGGGAAAACGTCGAGACCGCGTTGGCGCGCATCGCCGCCGCTTTAAAGTGAGCTGGGCGGGCCCGCGATCTGCGCCGTAGTTCCGGATGACCCGGCAATTGATTTCACCGCGGGTGAAGTCGGAGTCGGAGTTTTCTCAATCCGGATGGCCACAAAAAGGCGCAAAAAATCAAGGGCAACGGCTGACTCGTGCGTCGCGCCTATAGGCGCGCGGGCGATTTCCGCCGCGGCCACCGGCCTCTTCGTGCCTTTTCGTGGCCAATGGATTAGTGGCTTGAACTTGGTGGCGAAGCCGCCGGGCCATGGCGAAAATGGCATCAAAACTGGGGTAAACCGGGATTCGGCGGATCAGTGTCTTTGCGCTTTCGTGAGGGCGCATGAAATTCACTCACATCAATCAACTCTGCGACACTGTTCGCGAAACCTGTTTCGCCATCCATCGCTTTCATCGGCATGGCCACTTGGAGAAGATCTACGAAAACGCGCGTGCCCATCGCCTCCGCAAACAGGGGTTCGTGGTCGCGCAACAGCATCCGCTCAATGTTTACGACGAAGACGGAACCCTCTTGGGAGAATTCTTCGCCGACCTGTACGTCGAAAGCCAACTCCTCGTTGAGTTAAAGGCGACGCGGGCGGTGGCCGATGAACATGTCGCTCAATTGCTGGGTTATCTTCGATCGGCGAGAGTTGAAACAGGCCTGCTCATCAATTTTGGCGCACCGGTTTTATACGTGAAGAAGTATCTCATGACCGACACGTCAGTCTGATATCGCCCCCGGCGTATCTCGATGCGGCAGATTCTCCACGGTCCACGGCGGAATTGATGGCCACAAAAAGGCGCAAAAAAATCAAGGGCGCCGACTAAACCCTGCGTCGCGCCTATAGGCGCGCGGGAGATTCCCGCCGCGGCCACCGGCCTTTTCGTGCCTTTTTGTGGCCAATGGATTGGAGGCGAAGCCGCTGCGACGAGCGGCCAAAATTCACCGCGGTTTCGGGCTGGCCCAGCCGTCCGCGATCATATCGTCACGGCGGCCCCTTGAGTTCCTCCTGAGCCCACGCCGTGCGCCGGGATGTCGTATCGGCCCAAATCGGGTGCAACCGGCAGATCTTGCCCTCCCGACGACTGCCCGCGCAGAGAAGCTGGCGCTGGACCGCCGCAGAGGCAGTTTCAAAGCCCTTCATGAAGCACTACCGGTTCATCGACTGCGCCACGCAGGGCTATATTGCCGTCGTGGCGGGGATCTTCGTGCTCGGGCGCGGCACGGGGCTCGCACACGGGTACTGGTGGCTGGGCGCGCACGTCCTTGGTCTCGTCCTGATTCACGGGCTCATCAACGCCAGCGACACGCGGCCCGCCAACCGCGCGCTCGATTTCCTGCGCCAGTTTTACCCCGTGCTGCTCTACCCGCTCCTGTATCGCGAAACCGGGGCGTTGAACCAGATGTTCTTCACCGGCTTTCTCGACCCGCTGTTCCACCGGATCGATGAACGGATTTTCGGCTTCGCCCCGGCCTTTCGCTTCATGACCACGTTCCCGTCTGCGGTGGTGAGCGAAGTATTCTATGCCGCCTATTTCTCGTATTATATCATGATTTTCGGCGTCGGACTGGCCTTGTTCCTCCGCTCGCGGGCGCAGTTTCAGCACTACATTTCGGTGGTGTCGTTCGTTTTCTACGTCTGCTACCTCGTCTACATCTTCCTGCCCGTGGTGGGCCCGCGTATTTACTACCCTGACTTGGCTGGCATCACCCTGCCTGCCGGCGACGTCCCGGCGATCGTGCCGGAGTTTCCGGCCGCGGTGCAGGCCGGACCGTTTTTCACAATCATGGCGGTGATCTACCGGAATTTCGAGGCCCCGGGCGCGGCGTTTCCGAGCAGTCACGTGGCCGTCGCGCTGGTGACCGTGTATTTCTCCTTCCACTACCTGCGCGGCATCCGGTGGGTGCACCTGGCGGTGGCCATCCTGCTCTGTTGCGCCACGGTCTATTGCCGCTATCACTATGCGGTGGACGTCGCGGCGGGCGGAGTGACCGCGGGGTTGCTGCTGCCGGCCGGCAATTGGCTGTTCGCGCGATTTGGAAACAAAGTAGACGCCCTGCAATCCGGTTAGCCGGGAAATTTCACGGAGCGGCGACACTCCTGTCGCCGTTGGCTCCCAGACGGCGGCAAGAGTGCCGCCGATCCGCCGGACAGCCTGCATCGTCGGCTGATTGGGAGTGTGAAATTTCCGGGTTAGGTCCGGGCCACGGCGCACCATCGAGCCGGAAAAGAAATCGGTGCGCCTCGGCGGCGTGATCGCAGTCTATTCTGGCGGGCGACAAGGCCCCGAAACAAACCTGTCGGCTGCAGCGCCCGCTGACCCTGCAGCCTTCACGGTCGAATCGCTAGAATTCAAAGGTCGAGCTCAGCATGAACTGGCGCTCGCCGGGGGTCTTGCGTTGCTGCAAGAAGACGGAGCCGCCGTTGTCCACGTCAGCCGACCACGGCATCGCGGTGCGATCATTCCAGAGATTCTGCACCCGGAATTGAGCCGACCAGCGCACCTTCCGGTTCGCCACGGTGAACGGGCGGCCGTAATCGAGCCAGGCATCGCCGTTCGTCGAGGGCACGCCCATGATCGGACGCGAGGGGTCGAGAATGCCGAGCGGCGTATTGGCGGTCACCGTGCGGTAGTAGCCGATGATCGGCGCGGTGCGCCAACGGAGGGCCGTACCGATCGCGAGCCCCTTCAGCGTGGAGGCGCGGTCGAATTGATACCGCGTGATCACGTTGGTCTGCCACTCATACACCCGGGTCTGTTTCTGCCCGATGACGAGCTTGTCGTCGCTCGCCTCCGCCTGGATTTTCGGGATGAGGTCGCCGACCGTCGCGCCGTCCGAGAGGCTGGTCAGCAGCGGGGTGGAAGCCTTGGCCTGCCAGGCGGGGTAGTTCTCCGCCAGGTAGGCGAACAGGATCGCGCCGTGATCCACCATGAAATTGATATTGCGGCTCGCCGTGGCATACAGGCGCAGATTCTTCGTCGGATTGGCGACCAACTCGATCTCCGTGCCGCGGGTCTTCTGGTCCTTCAGGTCGGTCCAGTTGATGGACAGATCCGGCCGCTTGCTGGGATCGACCACCTCCCAAATCGAATTGATCCACGCCGCCTTCTTGCCCCGCAGGGTGTTGTCCACAATGTTCGTCTGGGACGTTTCAAAGTAGGTGACCGAGCCCGACAGGATATCGCCGAGTTTGAACTTCAGGCCCGTGTCGAGTCCCTCGCCCGCCTGCGTCGGAATCAAGGTCTGGTTGATGGTGCGGGTGGACTGATTGAAGCTCCGGTAGTTGGTGGCCCGGTTATAGAACAAGCCGACGCTCTTGTGCACGTTCAGCACTGCGCCGAAGAGATACGGCCGGCCCACGCCGCGCTGCTCCGGCAGACCGGTGCCCTGGCGCGCATCGGGCCAGATGCCACGCGCGTCCTTGACGTAGTTGACGGAGGTGATGAGGAGCTCGTCCCGGCGCAGGCCGCCGGTGAGCGACAGCAGTTCGTCGAGCAGCAGGGCGTTGGCGGCGAGGGCGTAGGAATTGGTGCGGGTGAAGTTGTTGCGCGGAGTACTGGCGGCGCGCTCCCAGCTCGTACTGATGCCGTTGCCGCTAACGGGCGCGAAGTCGCCGGCATAGAACTGCTCCCTGCCCGGGAGAAAATACCACCGGCGCTGCACCAGATTGACGCCGTTGCTGAGATCCCGCTGCGTGCTGAGCGGAGTCAGATTGGTTTCGGCATATTGTTCGAGGAACTGGTGGGTTGCCTCGTTGTTCCAAAGGCCGCCCAGCGAAATCCGGCCGAGTCCGCGATTGAACACCTTGATGTCGTTCAGGGATTTCTCGTAGCTGAGCGTGGCCCGCAGCTGATTGACGTCGGTCGGGATGTGTTGCTCGGTCGGCCGGACATCGACGTAGGCCTGGCCGACGTTCGGATTCGGCCGGCCGTCGGGCAACTGGGCGTTGGGGTCCACCCTGATGGCAACGTTGTTGCCGTCCATTTCCCGGTTTTCGCGGTAGTTGTGGTCGTGCCGGCCGGCAATTTCCAGGTAAAGGCTGGGCGCGAGGCGCTGCTGGAAGAGGATCGAGTAGTTCTCGTTGTCGTAAGTCATCAGGTCGGCGTTGCCCACGATGTTGGTGTCGAGCGGAACGATCAGGTTGGGCGAACCCATGCCGTAGCTGACCGTCCGGACCCGGGCGCCGCGCACGGACGGGCGCGCGCCGTAAGCCATCGCACCCCAGTTCATCACGCCCATGCCGGGAATGTTCACGAGGTAGCCGCCGGTGGTTTCGAATTCCCAGCCGGGGCCGGCGGCCGTGTTCCTGGCGATCGCCTTGATCGGTTTGCCGGCATTCGCCCAGACATTGTACCAGTCGTAAAACATGAAGGGCCGGGCGATCTGCGCACGCTGGTGGTTCGATTCGGCGTTCACGTAGAGCACCGAGTGTTTGGCGAGCTGATACGTGAGGGTGCCAAAGATGGAATTCCGCTTGTTGTAGGTCGGCTCGATGTTGCTCCGGCGATCGTCGCGCAAGACGTCGAGGCGGAGGCTCAGTTTCTGCGGCACCAGCACCTGGTTGGCGTCGAACGCGGTGCGAAAGCTGCCAAAGGAATCGACCTTGAGATCCAGCTTGTGGAAATTTTTCCGCAGGTCCGCCTTGTTGTTCGTGACATCGACCGTGCCGCCCGGGTTGCCGATGCCGAAGAGGATCGCGTTCGGCCCGCGCGTGAAGGTCATGCGGTCGGTGTTGTAGGAATCGACCGGGAATTGCGCCGTGAAGAAATTGGTTGAAAGCGAATCCGACCGGTAGCCGCGCACGACAAACGGGCTGCCGGTGCGGAGCCCGTTCGCGTTGGCGTCGCCCTCGTTGCTGCCGTAGGAGAACGTGCTGGGGAGGAAGTCCACGACGTCGTAGAAGCTCGTCGCACCCATGTCGCGCAGCATCTCGGAGGTGACGACGGACATCGACGAGGCGACGTTCTTGATGTCGGTGCGCAGGCGGGTGCCGGACAGCGTCTCCTTCGAGGCGTAGCCGTCATCGGTGTCGGCCGTGACGACAAACGGATTCAACTCGATCGGAACTTCCTTCGCCGCCGGCGGCGCGACCGATTGGGCGAGCGCGGCACTGGCGGAGAGCAACAGAGTCAGAGCCAGGTGGTGTAGTTTCATGGGTGGTCAGTTGGCTGAGGTTTACCTGAGACGGCGGTTCCGAGGGGCGAAGTCGTAACAGATGAAGAGGCATCATCAGGTATTTTCCATCCCGCGAACATCCCCCGTTCGGGGGATGGGCAGGCGGGCGACGGGCCACTATGCTCCGAGTGATGTCGTGCGGCGCATCGTGCAAGAATGAACTCGGAATGAGGAAGCGGATCACGACGATGAGATCCGTGCGCATGCCTCTGCCTTCCCGCGTTTGGCTCGCGACGATCGGCTTGGCCATCGCCATGGTGACTCGATTGGACGCAGCCGAGGAGCCGGTGCGCTATTCGGCCCGTCCGGTGCTGGCGGAAGTTGTGCTCGGCGGCCGGGCGGTGCCCGTGACCGTGGACTCGAAGGGCGACAGCATTGGGGACACCGACTACCGCGGGCTCTCGTTGTTGCCGGGGGAGTTTCCATTGAATTTCGGCATCGCCACTGCTCCTCCCGGCACACCGCCGGTCGTGCGGCTGCGCACCCGTCTCGAAGGGTGGGAGGATGAATGGCAGGACCATGAGAGCCAAATGTGGCTCGTGCTGCGCTTCCTCGACGCGAACAATCGCGCCGTGAGCAGTGCGGCGTTCATCCGCAGGGGTGAGAGTCCGGGCTGGGGCGGTCTGCCGCAGAATTCCCGGCTGCACCGCCGGGTGGACGATGCCGTCGTGCCGGAGCGATCCAGCCGCGTGCAGGTCTTGCTGGTGTCCGGCGGCACGCCGCGCACGACCGGTTTCTGGGCCGTGCGTCGCCTGCGCCTCACGGCTCGGGCGCCGGGGGAGGAAGCGACGACCGGGTCGCCGATCTATCAACTCGAACATCTGCGTGGTTTGGGCCTCGAGTCTCCGCAGGGGAATCCCGACGGCTGGATGCGCGACGGCACCGGCCTCAGTACTCCGCGCTTGTTTCCCCACGTGGAAAAAGACGGAGGGGTCGAACCGCTGCTAGCGCTGGTCGATGTCGACCCCACCAACACGGGGGGCTGGCTGCAATTGGCGCAAGCGGCGACGCCGGTCGTGCCAGGCCAGCGCCTGCGGCTGGAATGCGAGGAAATGCACAGCATCGGGCGCGGCAGCGACGCGGCGGTGGCCTTCCGCGCACTCCCGGTGGGAAACTATGTGTTTCGGGTCTGGGCCACGGACGAACTGGGCCGGCCGACGGGACCCACGCTGCGGCTGCCGGTGGAGGTGCGGCCGCCGTTTTACGCGGCGCTCTGGTTTCGGTTGCTCGGCGTCGTCTTGATCGCCGCGGGCATGCTCGGTGGGGTGCGGTATTTCACGTGGCGAAAAATGCAGCAGAAATTGCAGCAATTTGAGCAACGCAGGGCGGTGGAGGAGGAACGCACCCGGATGGCCCGGGATCTCCACGATGAGATGGGGGCGCGGTTCACCCAGATTTCGCTGCTGGCGGGATGCGCCCTGAAATCGGCTCCGGCCGACGAGGCGGTGCGGGAACCGATCCGAAACATCAACGGCGCGGTGAAAGAACTGGCGAGTGCGCTGGAGGAAATCGTGTGGGCGGCCAATCCCTCGCACGACTCACTCGAAGGGTTCAGCAACTACCTCAGCCAGTATACGGGCGCAGTGTTGCGCGACGCCGGCCTGCGCTGCCGGCTCGACATTCCCACGCTGCTGCCTGCCCTCAGCATTTCGAGTGGCACCCGGCATCGCCTGATGATGGCCGTTAAAGAGGCGCTGAACAATGCCCTCAAACATGCGGCCGCCACCGAGGTGCGCGTGCAGCTGGAACTCGCCGAAAATCGCCTGCTGGTGACAGTGGCGGACAACGGCCGTGGCTTCGATCCTGTGTCCGTGAAACGCGGCAACGGTCTGGAGCATTTGGCCCGCCGGATGGAGGAGGCAGGAGGGACCTGCACGGTCGAATCCCAGCCCGGCGGGGGTACGCGCGTGCGACTGGACGTGCCACGGCCGGTAGCGGAGGAGCCAGCATGAGCGTGGGTGTGGTCATCGTGGAGGACGATCGGGCGGTGCGGGAAAACCTGGCGGCGTTGCTCCGTACCGACGAACGCCTGCGCCTGCTCGGGGCCTTCGTCTCCGCGGAGGAAGCGCTCCGCGAGATCCCCGTGCTCGCCCCGGACCTCGTCGTAATGGACATCAACCTGCCACGCATGAACGGCATCGAATGCGTCGCCCGGCTCAAACTCCAGCTGCCGCGGCTGTTCGTGCTGATGCTCACGGTTTACGAGGACGACGACAGCATTTTTCGCGCGCTCAAGGCGGGGGCCAACGGCTATTTGGTGAAACGCGATGCCGCCGAAAAGTTGCTGGAGGCCCTGCAGGAGGTCCAACACGGCGGTGCACCCATGTCGGCCCACATCGCCCGGCAGGTCGTACAGTTTTTCCATCGGAGCGAGCTGCCCGCCAACGAGTCCGAACGGCCTTCTCCGCGCGAACGCGAAATCCTCGACCTGCTTGTAAAAGGCCTGGTCCTCAAGGAAGTGGCGGATCAGCTTGGCATCGGCCTGGAAACGGTTCGCACGCACGTGAATCACATTTACCAGAAGCTGCACGTGCGCAGTCGCACCGAAGCGGTGGTGAAGTACCTCCGCCAAGGGCAGTAGTTGATCCAGGGCGGGATTCTGGAGCAGCGGAACCTGGTGTTCTGGGCTTTCCCCTCGCTCCTCGTCCCGGCCTGATCTGAGAGCCGAATAGAGGAGGGTAATGATGAGTCAGTTGATCCAGGTGTTCTTGATCGGGCTCAGGGATGAACACGTGGCGGGCGGGGTCGCGGCCTCGGACGGGCGGTGACAGGGGAATGGGGACAGAGGAATCAAGGCCGGGGGATTTGGATATTATTCCTCTGTCCCCATTCCCCTGTCAGCCCGCGCGCTCCTCCTATTTTTAGTAAAACAATCTTTCGGGAATATCGTGACGCGCTATACTCAAGATACCGCCCAGCCGACGAGCACCGCCAACGGCACCGCCGTGACCCCTGCGGCACAAAAACTCGGAATCGAGGTGGGCATGTCGGGGCGCGAAGCCCTGGAGCGAATTCGCTGATGGAATCTTCGTCGGCACTCAGACCCCGCGTTCGTAAACCCGGTAGGTCTTGTACACTTCGCCGCCGAAAAGAGCGATCACCCGCTGCACGGCCGTGTTGTCCTCCAGGATCCACGATGCCTCGCCGCGCTGGAAGCCCAGCCGCAGGCTCGCGTCGAGCGCCTCCGTCAGCATCGCGGCCTCAATGCCGCGGCCACGAAAGCGCCGGACGACCCCCAGCGTCACGCAACGGAGATACCGGGGTGTCTTCCCGCCGATGAAGTAAGGCAGGGCGCGGAGAAGTCCGGGGGAGAAAAAGCGCCCGCGCAGCGGCTGCAGCGCTTCGTTGAAATCGGGAATGGCCAGCAGAAATCCAGCCGGTCCCTGCGGCGTCTCCGCCACGAAGGCGAGGCCCTCGGTCAGGAGCGGCTTGAGCCGTTCGGCCATGAAATCGATCTCCGGCTCGGTCATCGGCACGAAGCCCCAGTTGTCCGCCCACGCCTGGTTGTAGACCGCCTTAATCTTTGCCAATTGCGCCGCGAGATTCCCTTTTCGAATCGGCGAGATGACGATGTCCGGCTCGCGCTGCCGGAATTTCCTTGCGAACCGCCCGAGCCGATCCTTCGGCCCATGCGCGATGTCGAAGGCGTAGGCCAGCAAGTCCTTCGCCTTGGTGCACCCCGCGGCCTCGAGCAACGGCACGTAGTAGCGCGGGTTGTACGTCATCATGAACACGGGTGGGGCGTCGAAGCCCGCCACGAGCAGGCCGCACTCATCGTTGGCGGTCGGGTTCATCGGACCGAGGAGGCGGATCATCCCCTTCCCCCGGGCCCAGGCGGCAACCGCGTCGAACAATCGCGCACTGATCGCGGCGTCGTCGACCGATTCGAAGAACCCGAAGAAAGCCGTGCGTTCGCGGTGAATCTCGTTGTGACTCCGATCGAGGATCCCGGCGATGCGCCCGACATCGCGCCCGGCGCGGCGCGCCACCCAGAGCTGCATCTCCGCGTGCGCGAAGAGCGGGTTGGCCGGGCTCAAGACCTTTTTCGCATCCAGCAGCAACGGAGCGACCCAATTGGGGTCGTCACCATAAATCGCGTACGCAACGTCGAGAAACCGGCTGACCTCCGACGGTGCGCGCGACAGCGCAACAATCTCGATGGCGGAGCTCATGGGGAGATTCACAGGGCAAACATGAACAACCTCAGCCGGATTGCTCCAGATGTATTAACCGCGAAATACACTCACCACACGAAACCACCCGTCGCGGAATGCAACGGTGGCTGGCTTGACGCCCGCGCGCAGAAACGAGAACCACCCCATCCGTCCCACGCACAATCCGCCCTTTTCGTGTATTTCGTGGTTCACTCCGATTGCGCCGAAAGGCCTTACCCGCGCTGCTGGAGCAACGGCCCGGTCAGGGCGGAAAGCTGCAGCCGCTGCAGGCCCTGCTCGTCAAAATTCGCCGGGGCGAGCCAGGTCGCAAACGCGCCTTTGAGGGCCGGCCACTCGGTGTTGAGCACCGCATACCACGCGGTGTCGCGATTGCGGCCCTTGACCACCGCCGCCTGGCGAAACACGCCCTCAAACGAAAAACCGAGGCGTTGCGCGGCCACGCGCGACGGCCGGTTCAGCGCATGGCATTTCCATTCGTAACGCCGGTAACCGAGATCGAAGGCGTGCTTCATCATCAGATACATCGCCTCGGTCGCGGCCGGCGTGCGCTGCAACAGGGGCGAGTAGGCCAGGTGGCCGACCTCAATCGTGCCGTGCCGCGAATCGATCCGCGAATAACTCGCCACTCCCGCGGCGCACCCGGTCGTCCGATCGACAATGGCGTAGAACAGCGGATCCTGGCCGCGGGCCGCCTCATCCGCCCAACGCCGGTAACTTTCACGATCATCGAACGGGCCATACGGCAGGTAAGTCCACATGCGCCCTTCGGCATCCCGGGCATTGGCCGCATACAGAGCGTCAGCGTGGACCCGCGGGTCGAGTCGCTCGATGCGGCAGTAGTGCCCGTCCATCGGCGCGGATGCGGGCGGGGGCGGCGGCGTCCAGTCCGGCAACGCGAAGTCCACCGGCTGGCCGAGATGATTTGTCGCGTGGGGCATGGGAGGTCTTAGCCGAAAGAATTCAGTTGAGAGCTGAGGGCTGAGAGCAAAACCAAAGGGTGAATTTCATTTTCAGGCGTGACGGCGCGGGTTTCAGCTCTGGAGATCGATCTCTCAGCTCTGAACTCTCAGCTCTCAACTCCTGGGGAACAGCTTCGTTGTAGCCCGCCGCGTGAGCGGCGGGAGTGCGGGAGGTCCCTGCGCTCACGCGCAGGGCTACCAAGCCCGACGTTTCTTCCCGTCCGGTGCAAAACCCTTTTGCGCCGGACGGGAAGGATAATCCAGTTGAACCAAGGACGCACACGAATCGACCCAAATGAATCGGCGCAATCGATTCAGGCGATGACAACCAGCTTCCGATCACTCCGCCGGTTTCTTTTCCGGCAGCGTCGCGGCTACCTCTTGGGCCAGCGCGCCGACGGCATCGCTCAGCAGCGAGGCCAGGCGCGCGAAATCTCTTCCGTCCCAACCCGCATCGGGGGCCACGAAATTTCTTCGCGCCACGACCCGCCCGTTCGCACCCGCGGTCGTGATTTCCAGCAGCGCGGCGAACCGCGCCACGGCCCCGCCGCCCCCCTCCCGCGCTCCCTCGCAACGGAGCACCTGCACGCTCACATCGAAGTCGCGTTTCTCGTCCAACGGAAAGGGCGCCACGAACACGCGCCCCACCGCCGGCGCCGCCAGCAACCGCAGCCGCAGCGTACGCGCGATTTCCTGATCGAGCGGCTCGGCCCAGCGGGCCTCGGCGGGAAAGGCCACCTCATTCTCCCCCGTGCGCACGACGAGCGAGCCCTTCTTCAGATACGGAGCGACCTCCACCGCCTTCAGCCCGAGCCGCAGCGCTCCGCCGATCGGCTGCGGGCCGGGACCACCGGGCGCGGGACCACCGAGGACGTAGAACCGGGTCGCATCGGCCTGCACCGGTGGAAGGAGACTGCAACCGGCCAGGGCCAGCAGACAGAGGCCAGAGGACAGCAGGCAGAGGACGGCAGGTGGGCGCGGCATTATCGGATTCTTTTTCTTGGTTTTCGCGGGGCCGGGATCACTTCGGTGGTTTCTTGCCCATGAGCAGCGCTTGCGGGTTGCGCTCGAGGAAGTCGGCCAGCCGCTGCACGGCCTCGGCGGCCGCGGCCAGTTGCGCCAGCGCCTGCGCGGCCTCGTTGCCCAACCCGCTTTGCGCGGCGATGAACTTATGCGCGCCATCGGCGGCCGCGTTGAACGTCGTCAGCGTCTCCTTTGCCTGCGTGAGCGTGGCCTGGAGCTGCGTGCCGTTGGCGGTCACCTGCGTGTCGAGTTTGCCCAGCACCGAGCGCAAATCCTTGAGGGTGGCGTCGACGTTGGCCAGGGTCTGCTTGATCTCGGGCCCGGTCGCCGTCGCGAGCGCCTCCGCTTGCGCCCCGGTTTTCTTCCATTGCTCAACCAGGCCCCGGAGATCCACGCCGTCGAGCCGCTTCCTGGCGTCGGTGAGCAGCCCGGTCAGTTCCCGCGACAAGCCGGCGAAGTCCACCTTCTTGAGATTGGCCAGAATCTCGCTCGCGCTCGCCTGAAACGCCGAGATGGTCGACGTCACGGCGGGCACAGCGACGAATTTCAGGTCGCTCGGACCGGGGCTGGGATCCGGCGGGAACGCCTTTGGATCGAAGAAATCCAGCTCCACGAATAACAGCCCGGTGGCGAGCCCGATCACGCCGAGCTGGGCGCGCAGCCCGCGGTCCACCATGGTCTGCAATTCCGCCCGGCTCGAGACGTCGATGCGCTGCCCCTTGGTGTCGGTGACCATGTTCTTGCTGAACTCGCACACCACCGCGATCACCGAACGGTTGGTGCTGTCGTCGTAGCGGAGGTTGATCGCGACGACCTTGCCGACCCGCACGCCCCGCAGTTTCACCGGCTGGCCGAGATCGAGGCCGTGAATCGACTCGTTGAAATACACCACGAACCGCTGCGATTTCGTGAAGATATTCCACCCGCCGAACGTCAGGAGCGAGATGACGGCGAGCGCGAACGCGCCGATCACAAACATGCCGACGATGGCTGGGCTGACCTTGGTTTTCACGGATGAGCGCGGAGCTAAGCGGTTCGGGCCGGCGGGGGGAAGAACTTACTGGGGCGGCAGATCGCCCCGCCGGAGAAACTCCAGCACGCGCGGGTCGCGGCTGCCCGCCGCCAGGTCGCGCGGCCGGCCCTCGGCGATGAAACCCCGGTGGGCGCGGTCGAGCATGACCACGCGGTCGGCGAGCTCGAAAATCGACGCCAGCTCGTGCGAGACGACGACAATCGTCGTTCCAAACGTGTCCCGGATCTGGCGGATGAGCTCGTCCAGCTTGCGCGACGTCACGGGATCGAGCCCCGCCGAAGGTTCGTCGAAAAACACGATCGCCGGATCCAGGGCGAGGGCGCGCGCCAGGCCGGCGCGTTTCCGCATGCCGCCGCTGATCTCGGCCGGAAAATAATCCTCGAAGCCGGCGAGCCCGACCTGGGCGAGTTTCAAGGTGGCGATCTCGGAGATTTCGCGGCCCGACAGCGTGGTGTATTCCTCGAGTGGCAGGGCCACGTTCTGCCGGAGGGTCAGCGACGTCCAGAGGGCGCCGCCCTGGAAGAGCATCCCAAAGGTCTTCAGCAACCCGCGCCGCGCCGCCGTCCCCGCATCGGTAAACGACTGGCCGAAGAACTTCACCGTGCCCGCCGTCGGCGTGTGCAGGCCCACGAGGTGCCGGAGCAGCGTGCTCTTGCCGCACCCGGATCCGCCGATGATGAAAAAAATCTCCCCGCGCGGGACGGTGAACGAAACCTTGGTCAACAGGACCTTGCCGTCGTAGCCGCACTCGAGGTTCTCCACCTCGATGGCCGGGGCGCCGTTGGACTGGAGGGCTTCGCTCATGGCTCAGAGCCCCAGGACATTGAACAACACCGCGAACACCGCGTCGGCGATGATCATGAGCAGGAGGGATGTCACCACCGCCGACGTCGCGGCGCGGCCCACGCCGGCCGCGCTGCGTTCCGCCTGCAAGCCGCGCAGGCAGCCCGCCAGCCCGATGATCAACCCAAACGCCACCGCTTTGATCACGCCGGTGGCGACGTCCGACAAATCCACGATCGTGAGCATCTCCACCCAGAACGCCGTGGGGGCAATGGAGAGGAGCCCGTAGGCCACGATCAACCCGCCCACGATGCCGAGGGCGTTCGCATACAGGGCGAGCAGCGGCATCATCAGGGCGAGCGCCAGCAATCGCGGGAGCACGAGAAACTGCACCGCCGGGATGCCCAGGGTCTCGAGCGCGTCGATTTCCTCGTTGGCCTTCATGTTCCCGATCGTCGCGGCAAACGCGGCGCCCGTGCGCCCCGCCAGCACCACGCCCGTCATCACCGCGCCCATTTCGCGGACCATCGAGAGGCCGATGAGGTCCGCCAGGTAGATGTCACCGCCATACAACCGGAGCACGATCGCCCCCGTGTAGGCGAGCGTCACCCCGACGAGCAGGCTCACGAGACTCACGATCGGCAGCGCCATCGCGCCGCACTGCTGCATCTCATCGAGGCAGTCGCCCCAGCGGAACCGGCGCGGGCTGCGCACCAGCCGCACCGCGCTCAACACGCATTCGCCCACGAAATGGGAGATTTCCCGTGCCTTCACCAACGTGTCCTGGGTCGCCAGCCCCACACTGGTGACGAAATTTTCCGACCGGTCGAACGGCACGCTCGTTTCATGCGACGCCGAGAGCTGGGCCAGCAGCTTCGTGATGTTTTCGGGCACGCCATCCACGTCGCAGTAGGCACCGCTCGCGCGGCACCACTGCTGCGTTTCGAAGAGGAAGAGGAGCAGCGAGGTGTCCCATTTGTCCACCGCGTCGGTCCGCAGCCGGATGCGCGCGGGGGTCCGGGCACCGAGCAACATGTCCCAGGACGGCCGCGGCTCCGTGATCTGCCAGGTGCCGGCCAGCGCCACCTCGAACACATCACCCACCGTGGAGGCGGTGGCGCGGGCAGAGGGGGTTTCCGAGTGGGCCGACATGGCCGCCACTCCACTCACGGGCCGGCCCGCCGCCAAATCAAATCGCGCCGGTCCGGGCTTGCGAATCAGCGCCGGGCTCCGCGCACTCTCACCGCCTATGCCGCGTTTTGAAACCATTCTCCTGGATCTGGACGGCACGCTGGTCGATGCGTTCACCACCATCCACCGCAGTTACACGCACACGCTGCCGCACTTTGGCCGGCCCGCGCCAACGCCCGAGCAGGTCCGGCGGGCCGTGGGCGGCGGCTTGGAAAACGCGATGAGCCACTTTCTGCCGGAGCCTCTGATTGCCGAGGCGGTCAAGATGCACCTGGCGCACACGGATGCCATTCTCCTTGAGGATGTGACCCTGAATCCGGGCGCGCTGGAACTGCTGCGGGCCCAATTCGCCGCGGGCGTGGCGCTGGCCGCGTTTACGAACAAACGCGGCGACCACTCCCGGCGAATTTGCGCCCACCTCGGGGTGACGCCATTCCTGCGCGGCGTCTTCGGGGCCAAGGACACCCCGTGGCTGAAGCCGCAGCCGGAATTTGCGGCCCATGTGCTCGGCGAGATCGGGGCCAACGCGAAAACCACGCTGCTGATCGGCGACTCGCCGTTCGACGTGATGGCGGCGCACAACGGCGGTTTCCCGTGCTGGGGCGTGACGACCGGCACGCACGACGCCGCGCAGCTCCGCGCCGCGCAGGCCGACGCCGTGTTTGGCAATCTGTTCGAGTTGCAGGCGGCGTTGTAGGCGAGGTCATCTTTCACTTCGCGTTCAAGACGATTCGAACGCCGCGCTTTTGCCGGGGTCTGCTCACCTGAGCCGATCATGCATTTGGCGTTTGCGCCATGCCGCAGGTGGCCGTCGAAAATCGGCGCGCCGCGAGCGGCGGCCCTACACTCTATTTCTATTGCATCGTTACGACTGAGGCGGGCGCGTTGCTACCTCGAGCCAACTGAATGTGGGCTCAGGGGAATCACCCTGCGGGCGGCGAGCCAGACGAGCGCCTCCGCTTTCCATTGCTCCCACAACGGACCTTTGCAGCCATTGAGCCCGTGACCACCCGACGGTAGTTCGAGATACTCGACGGGCACGCCGTTGCCCTTCAGCGCGGCCACGAGGTTGCGGCTGTTGTCCGGCGGCACCGGCTTGTCATCGACGGCATGGGCGATGAACGCGGGCGGCGTCGCGCGCGTCACCTGCGTTTCGTTGGAGAAGAATCTCACCCACTCGGGCTTCGGATTGGCTCCGAGCAGCCTGTCCCTGGAACCGGTGTGCGTCTGGTCGCCCATGGTGACAACGGGATAGACGAGCAGCATGAAATCGGGCCGGCAGCTCAGGCGCTCGATCGGATCGGTCGCGCCGGCGTGTCCGGCATCGAAATGGGTGCCGGCGGTCGAGGCGACATGACCACCCGCGGAGAAGCCCAGGATGCCGATGCGGCGCGCGTCGATCCGCCAGGCCGACGCATTCGCCCGCACGGTCCGGAGCGTGCGTTGGGCATCGAGCAGCGGCACCATGGAACGGCCTTCGGGCAAACGATACTCCAGCAAGATGGCGGCAATGCCCTGGGCGTTGAGCCACTCGGCGATGGGATAACCTTCGCGATCCACCACGTGCCGGATGTAGCCGCCACCCGGACAAATCACCACCGCGGCGCCGTTGGCCCGATCGGCGGGAGGCAGATAGACGCGGAGGTCGGCGGTCCAGGTCTCGGTGCGGCCGTCGCCCACCGGCGCTTGGTCCGGCCACAGCCTCACCTTGAGGGCGGGCGAGGTGGCCGTGACGGGCTCCGCGGCGCGACCCGGGAGCGAGACAACACCAAGGCTGAGGGCGAGCGTGGCGAGGAGGAGTTTACGGGACC
This sequence comes from Opitutaceae bacterium, assembly GCA_044344465.1. Taxonomy (GTDB): domain Bacteria; phylum Verrucomicrobiota; class Verrucomicrobiia; order Opitutales; family Opitutaceae; genus ER46. Next base: position 6,463 of record JBIJCX010000004.1, on the reverse strand, counting down.
GCATGAGAGTGAGATGAAGTCGATGGGTGATAAGCACGTGAATCCAAGAAGGTGAATATGCACGACGCCATGATTCTTTACAGATCACGGAGGGCCGAGCTTCGTCGAGGCCGCTTGATGTCCGGCGGTCTTTCGGCCTCGGCGGAGCTCGGCCCTCCGTTAGATGCGCGACATTCAATGATGCTGTGTAGAGCCGTCAGCCGCCAGCTTGCTCGTGCTCTGAAAACCCGCCTGCGAGCCCGGGAAACGATTGACCCGTGGTTGCTCGATTCGCACCCTCGCGGCTCGCTTATGAAAATCCCCCATACGCTGTCCCTCTGCCTCCTGCTGGCTGCTCTGCCCGCCGCCGGGAGCGCCGCCCCTCGTGTCTTGCCGGCTGAAAGTCTGCCGGACGACATCCGCTTGCAGCCGTTGAAAGATCTCAACGGCTACTTCCCTTTCCAGCCGCCCATGTTCAAGGCCGAGTGGGAAATCCGCGCCGAACAGGTGCGCCGGCGGATTCTCGTGTCGCAGGGTCTCTGGCCGATGCCGACCCGGAATTCCCTCAATGCCGTCATCCACGGCAAGATCGACCAGCCCGACTACACGATCGAGAAAGCCTATTTCGAAAGCGCGCCCGGCCTCTTCGTGACCGGAAATCTGTACAAGCCCAAGGGCAGGACCGGCAAGGTTCCCGCCGTACTGTTTGCGCATGGCCACTGGCAGGACGCCCGGTTGTCGGAGGAGACGGAATCGAAGTTCCTGAGCGAGATCGCCACCGGCCAGGAGCGTTTCGAGGTGGGCGGCCGAAGCCGGTTCCAGGCCATGTGCGTACAACTGGCCCGCATGGGCTGCGTGGTTTGGCAGTACGATGCCATGAGCGACTCCGATTCGAAGCAGCTCTCGCGCGAGCTCGTCCATCGCTTCGCCAAACAACGCTCCGAGATGAACCAGACCGCGAACTGGGGCTTCTACAGCCCGCAAGCCGAGGCCAATCTGCAAAGCATCATGGGAATCCAAACCCTGAACTCGATCCGCGGCGTGGACTTCGTTCTCAGCCTGAAAGACTTGCAGGTGGATCCGGATCGCATTGCCGTCACCGGAGCGAGCGGCGGCGGCACGCAGACCATGCTGCTCGCGGCCGTCGATTCACGGATCGATCTCTCGTTCCCCGCCGTGATGGTCAGCACCGCGATGCAGGGCGGCTGCACGTGCGAAAACGCCAGCTTGCTGCGCGTGGGCACCGGCAACGTCGAGTTCGCCGCCCTCGTCGCCCCCCGGCCGCAAGGCATGAACACCGCGAACGACTGGACCAAGGAAATGTCGACGAAGGGATTTCCCGAACTCAAGCAGCTCTACACCCTGGTCGGTGCGCCCAACCACGTCATGCTGCACCGGGGCGAACATTTTCCGCACAATTACAATGCCGTCACCCGCTCCGCTTTCTTCACCTGGTTGAACCAGCACTTCAAGCTGGGACTGAAAGCCCCGGTCGTCGAACGCGACTACGTGCGCCTCCAGGCCGCTGATCTCACGGTGTGGGATGCCAAGCACCCGGCGCCCAAGGCCGACGGCGACGAGTTCGAGCGCACGCTCCTGCGGTGGCTGACCTCTGATGCCCAGACGCAGCTCGCGGCCGCCGCGGCTGACCCCGCGCAATTCCGTAAAATCTTCGGGGGCGGGCTCGATATCGTTCTCAATGGTCGGCCCAATCCCGGCGAGGTCGTTTGGCAGGTCGCGCAGAAAAATGCCCGCGGCTCGTGGACCGAGACCGCCGGCCTGCTGCGGAACAAAACCCATCAGGAAGTGCTGCCCGCCGTTTTCATTACCCCGCAGAAATCGACCGGCCAGGTCATTGTCTGGCTTGGACGCGCCGGCAAGTCGGCGCTCTATGCCTCCGACGGTTCGCTCGCACCCGAGGTGAAAAAACTCGTCGACGCCGGCGCCTCCGTGTTGGGCGTGGATTTGTTATACCAGGGCGAATTCCTGGCCGACGGTCAGCCGTTGACGCGGACGCCGCGGGTCAAGAATCCGCGCGAGTACGCCGCCTATACGTTTGGCTATAACGATGCCGTCTTTGTCCAGCGGGTTCACGACGTGTTGACCGCCGTCACGTTTGCGCGGAGCGCGGCGTTCGCCGGCGGCCGCGTGGATGTCGTCGGACTCGACGGCGCCGGCCCCTGGGTGGCGGCGGCGCGGGCGCAGGTCGGCGAAATGATCGATCGCGCGGTGATCGACACCGGCGGCTTCCGCTTCGGCCAGGTCCTGGATCTGCAGGATCCCAATTTCGTCCCCGGTGGCGCCAAGTACGGCGATCTCCCGGGCATGCTGGCCCTGGGTGCACCGGGCCGCACCTGGATTGCGGGCGAGACCGACCAGGGCCTCGCCCTGGTCAAAACCCAGTATCGGGCCGCCAAGGTGGATTCGCGCCTGGCCCGTTACGACGGTGACGCGGCAAAGATGCGCGATGCGGCCGTGGCCTGGTTGCTCGCGACGAACTGACGGGAACGAGCGGCGTGGCGGCCAGCTGCGCCGGCGAAAGGATGGACGCGACGTGCGGCGCGCTGTAATGATCCATGGCCTCACCCTGCCGGTAGCTGAATCCCTGTTCACCGCGTGAAAACGATTCTTCCCTCCCTCCGTGCCGTTATCGTCACCTGCCTGCTGTGCCTGCCATTGTCTGCGGCGCTCCACGGTGCGCCACCGGCCAAGCGGCCCAATTTTCTCTTCATCCTCACCGACGATCAGTCGCCCTTCGGCCTGAAGGCCTACGAGCCCAGCTCGCCGCTGCAGACGCCGACGATCGATCGTCTGGCGGCGGAAGGCATGACCTTCGACGCCCTCCATGGTATGGGAGCGTTTGTCTCCGCGGTCTGCACCCCGTCGCGCCACATGATCATGACCGGCCGCACCCTCTGGCACCTGCCGGAGAACCTCACCTCCCGCACCTACACCGATTACCCGGCCGGCCGCTGCCCGCCGGGGATCGAACAGAATACCATTCCCGCGGTATTCAACCGCGCGGGCTATGCCACGATGCGCACCTGCAAGCCCGGCAACAGTTACGAGGCGGCCAACCGCTTGTTCACCGTCCGCCGCGACGCGGACAAACGCGGCGCCACCGACGAGACGGGCAGTGCGTGGCACGCGGAGCAGGTGCTGGATTATCTCCAACAACGGGAATCCCGCCGGGACGCCGCGCCGTTTCTGATCTATTTCGGGTTCTCGCATCCGCACGACACCCGCGATGGCAAACCGGAACTGCTGGCGAAATACGGCGCCGTGAATCACGCCGACCCCGGCACCCTCCCGCCGGCCAACCCCAAGTCGCCCCCGCTGCCGATCAATTACCTGCCCGCCCATCCGTTCAACCACGGTCAGCCCGGGGGGCGCGACGAGACGCTGGTCAGCGGGGTCTGGGCGCGGCGCGACGAGATCACGATCCGCAACGAGATCGGCCGCTACTACGCCTGCATCGAAAACATCGATACCCAGATCGGACGCGTCCTCGCCCGGCTCGACGCGATGGGCGAGCTGGACAACACGTACGTGTTCTTCACCGCCGACAACGGCATCGCGATCGGGCGCCACGGCCTGCAGGGCAAACAAAACCTCTACGAGCACAGCTGGCGGGAACCGTTCATCGTGAAGGGCCCCGGCATCAAACCGGGTTCCCGCGCCAAGGGAAACATCTACCTGCTCGACGTGCTGGGCACGCTGTGCGATCTGGCCGGCATCCCGGCTCCGGCCACAAACGAGGGCATCAGCTTCCGGCCCGTGCTCGAGGGGAAACGCGACACCGTGCGGGACGTGGTCTACGGCGTCTTTTGCGGCGGCGCGAAACCGGGCATGCGGGCGGTCAAGAAAGGGGATTGGAAGCTCGTGAAATTCGATGTGCTCGAAGGCGCCGTCCGCGAAACCCAGCTCTTCAATCTGGTGGAAAATCCCTACGAGCTCCTCGAGCAACATCACGATCCCAGAGTCATCGCGCTCACGGGCAACACGCCGGCGAAAAACCAGCGCAACCTCGCCGGCGATCCGCGTTACGCGGCGAAACTGAGGGAGATGGAAGCGGTGCTCCTCGAAGAGATGCGCCGGCACGACGATCCCTATCGCCTGTGGCAACAGCCCAAGGACGGCTTGAAGGCCCCGAACGAGGCCCCGCCGGCCCCGAAAAAGGGCAAGGGTCCGGGGGCGCGCAAGGTGTGATCGACGGCGAAGTTGGAGGCCGGCCCTAGATCGGTCCGAGATTCTCTTTGGTTCGGAGTTGCAGCGCCGGAACCACCGCAACTCCAACCGGGCGCGGGTGGAAAGCGATTCGACTCCTGGGAAACAGCTTCGTTGTAGCCCGCCGCGTGAGCGGCGGGATCTCTGACGGTCCCTGCGCTCACGCGCAGGGCTACGAAAGTCGACGTTTCTTCCCTTCTGGAAAACGGTCCCCTTTCGGGGTTGAGCTTTTCCCCGGTCAATTCGTCTGTATCAGGGTCCACCCGTGGCCCACTCATCTCCAGGCAGCCCACCACCCGCCACGCTCACCGGCGTGATCGAGCGGATCATTTTTCTCAACGAGGAGAATCACTACACGATCGCCGAGTTTCGGCCCGACACCCCGAGCCCGGGCGACACTCCAGCCTCGGCCAAGACGCCGGCCGGCAAAGCGCCCGCCCGCCCCGAACTCGTGACCATTGTCGGAGCGTTGCCCGGCGTGGAGTGCGGTGAGACCCTCCATCTCAACGGCGAATGGACGCGCCACGCGCAACACGGCGCGCAATTCAAGATCCTCGCCTTCAAGAGCGAGCTGCCCTCGAGCGTGTATGGCATCCGCAAATACCTCGGCAGCGGTCTCGTGTCCGGCATCGGCAAAGTCTACGCGAACAAGATCGTCGACGCGTTCGGCACCGACACGTTCCGGGTCCTGAGCGAGGAATCGGGGCGGTTGCGCGACGTCGCCGGCATCGGCAAGAAGCGCGCGACCGCCATCAAGCAGGCGTGGGAGGAGAAGCGCACCGAGCGCGAGCTCTACATCTTCCTCCAGACCTACGGCGTCACGCCCGGCCAGTGCGTGAAGCTCGTGAAGCATTTCGGCGGTGACGCGAAACGCGTCCTCACCACCGAGCCCTACAAGGTCGCCCGCGAGATCGAGGGCATCGGGTTCAAGACCGCCGATCGCATCGCGATCAACCTCGGCTTCGCCAACGACGCCCCGCCGCGGCTCGACGCCGGCATCATCTACGCGCTCGAGACGCTGCAGGAGGAAGGCCACACCGCGTTCGGCGAGGCCGACCTGCGCGACCACACCGCCAACCTGCTCGAGACCGACTCCAAGCTGGTCGAGGCCCGCATCGCCGCTCTCGTCGACTCGAAGGCACTCGTGCGCCACGTCGCCGGCGCGGTGGCGCCGGCGACCGTTAAAGTTGAAAGCCACAAGTTGAAGGCTTCTGCCGCCAGCTCTCAGCCCTCAGCCCTCAGCTCTCAGCTCTCAGCTCTCAGCTCTCAACTCAACGCGCAGAGCGCGTTGATCCAGTTGCCGCACAACGACCGCGCCGAACAGAAAATCGCCGGCGTGGTCGCCCGGCTGACGCGCGTGGCCAGCGGGCTGCCTCCCATCAAGGTCGACGCCGCGGTGCAATGGGCCGAGGCGAAGGCGGGCTTCGCGTTTCACGAACTGCAACGCGCCGGCCTGCGGAATGCGCTGAACCACAAACTCACCGTCCTCACCGGTGGACCCGGCACGGGCAAGACGACAATTTTGCGCGCGCTCGTCGAAATCCTTAAGGCGAAAAAAGTCCGCGTACACCTCGCCGCCCCCACCGGCCGCGCGGCGCAACGGCTGGCCGAGACCACCGGCGGCTTCGCCTCGACCATTCACCGGTTGCTCAAATACGACGCGGCGCGCGGCGGTTTCACCGCCAACGAAAACTCCCCGCTCGCGACCGACTTCCTCGTCGTCGACGAAGCCTCGATGCTCGACGCCCGCCTCGCCGCCGCGCTGATGCAGGCCGTGCCGTCGCGCGCCCATCTGCTGGTCGTCGGCGACATCGACCAGTTGCCCAGCGTCGGCGCCGGCAATGTGCTCAAGGATCTCATTGCGACCGAACTCGTGCCGGTGACCCGCCTCTCCGTCATCTACCGCCAGAAGGAGCAGAGCGGCATCGTCACAACCGCCCACGCGATCAATTCCGGCGACCCGTCGCTGCCGCCCACCGTGCCGGAGGTCGGCAGCGCGCAGCCGTGGAGCGATCTCACCTTTGTCGCGGCGATCGACGCCGAGGATTGCCTCCGCAAGGTCATCGAGCTCTGCACGGAGTTCGTGCCGCGACACTGGAAATGGTTCCATCCCGTCAACGACGTGCAAATCCTCGCGCCGATGCACAAGGGCACGGCCGGCGTCGCCAATCTCAACGTCCAACTCCAAGCCGCGCTGAATCCCGGGGTGGGCGGGCACGCCCCGGTGCCCGCATTCCGCACCGATGCCGGCGCCGGG
>JBIJCX010000347.1:0-9119 GCA_044344465.1 Opitutaceae bacterium | reverse complement strand
GCAGACTTTTCGTAGCTTAATGCTCGAGGAAATTGGAAAAGTCGCGGCAGACGTGGCCAAACGGAAAGGCGCGACCGTCCTGATTGACAAGGCCGGGCCTTCGCTGATCGGCATATCAAATCTCGTTTACGTTGATCCGGGTTTTGACATCACCGACGAGGTGATGAAAGAGGTTAACAAGGATCGGCCTGCTACGTCGACGGTCGCACCTGCGGCCTCAGGCCCGGCCGCGGCACCCTCCGGCGCAGGATCCCCGACGATTACCGTCCCGGGAGTCGCACCGAAAAAGTAGTCGCAGTTCAGCTTCCTGGTTTTTTCTAGCGCCCTGTTCGCTTGCGAACGGGGCGCTTTTGGTTTTCGGATCGAGGGTGCGATCAATCCAATCTCTCGCTCAGGAGATACGGATTCCAGCGCTGAGGTGATGTTTGCTGAATTGCATGGCAGAGGTAAATCGTCACGATTGTATTCATGCAGGTTTCGTTCACCGCCGCCGATATCATCGCCATTACCGCGCCCAAAGCAGTTCGGGGCACGACGACCGAGACCATCCGGGGTTTGGCGGCTCTCTCCGCCGCTGCACCGGGCGATCTGTCGTTTCTTGGCAGCGCCAGGTACAAGCGCCAGGTGGCAGAGACCCGGGCTTCCGTGGTGCTCCTGCCGACCGAGTTCGCTGGTGACCCCAGCAGCAATCAACTTTTTCTGCTCGTTGAGAATCCGTCGGTGGCGCTCGCACGAGTTTGTGCCCGCATCGAGCAAGAGCTGTGGCCTAGACCGGCGCCTGGAATTCATGCTACCGCTTCGATTTCCGCCGGCGCCAGGGTTGCGCCTACCGCTACCGTCGGGCCGCTCTGCGTGGTCGAGTCCGGTGCCGTCATCGGTGAGCGCTCCCACTTGCAGGCGCAGGTTTTTGTCGGCCGATCCGCGGTGATTGGCGATGACTGTTGGTTGATGCCTGGCGTAGTCCTTGCCGCCGAGTGCGAAATTGGGCAACGGGTACGAATCCAGCCGGGTGTCGTCATCGGCTCGGATGGCTTTGGGTATGAGTTCGTTTCCGGCCGCCACGAGAAGGTTCCGCAGGTCGGCAATGTTGTCATCGGCGACGACGTTGAGATTGGTGCCAACACCACCATCGATCGGGCGCGGTTCAGTCGAACGAGCATTGGAGAGGGCACGAAAATCGACAATCTGGTCCAGGTGGCGCACAATGTTGTCATTGGCCGGCATTGCCTGCTATGCTCGCAGGTCGGCATCTCGGGCAGCACCACCTTGGAGGACTACGTCGTGTTGGGCGGCCAGGCGGGGACGGCGGGCCACCTCACGATTGGCCGGGGAGCAAAAGCGGGCGGCAGGGCAGGGATCACCACCGATGTAGCCGCCGGTGGCTTTGTCAACGGCACGCCGGCAATTCCCTACTTGCTGGAGCGCCGGATTGTAGTGCTGCAGCAGCGGTTGCCCGACCTCTTCAAGCGGGTCGATCTGCTTGAAGCTCAGCTTCGTGACACAGAAAAGACTTCCTCCTGACGACTGGCATTGCAAGATGGACGATTCATGAGCGAATCGCGGCTTAAGATTTTCACGGGCAACTCCAATCGTCCTCTTGCTGAGGAAATGTGTCGCTCAATCGGTGAGCCGCTGGGCGAAGCCACCGTCACGAGCTTTCCGGACGGCGAATCCTTCGTCAAAATCAACGAGAACGTTCGTGGGCACGATGTCTTCATTATCCAGTCCACGTGCCCGCCGACGAACCATCACTTGGTTGAGTTGCTTATCATGATCGATGCCGCCCGTCGCGCCTCGGCGCAGCGGATAACGGCGGTGCTGCCGTTCTACGGTTACGCCCGTCAGGATCGCAAGGATCAGCCCCGGGTACCGATAACCGCCAAGCTGGTGGCTAACCTGCTTGTGGCCGCTGGCGCGACTCGTATCCTAACGATGGATTTGCACAGTCAGCAAATTCAGGGATTTTTCGACATCCCGGTCGACCATCTCTTTGCTTCGCCGGTATTTTTCGAGCATTTTGCAAAGACGAAACGGGAGAACCTGATTGTTTGCTCGCCGGACGTTGGTGGGATGAAAATGGCTGCCGCCTATGCGGATGTGCTTGGGGCGGGGCTTGCCCTCGTCGCCAAGAAGCGTAAGAGCGCGACGAGGGTCGAGGCCATCAACGTAGTGGGCGAGGTCGCGGGTTGCGACGTGCTGCTCGTCGACGACATCACCGAGACTGCCGGAACTTTGACGGCGGCGGCAAAGATTCTGCGCGAGCATGGAGCGCGCAGCATTCGCGCCGCGGTCAGTCACTGCATCCTAAACGAGGTGGCGATCGATCGCCTGAAGACTGGGCTGATCGATGAACTGATCACCACGAACTCGACTCCGGTGAATACCCACGGCATTCCCGTCACCGTGCTTAGCATTGCTTCCCTGCTTGGACAGGCGATTCAACGCATCAACAGCAACGAAAGCGTGACCAGCCTTTTCCGCGTCAAGGGATTTTGATCGGAGCCCACGCGTCCCTGCGCGGATCATGCTGCGCTCGATGCCGGCGGCGGCCAGAGCCCGACGTATGCTGCGGCCCGCGTCGACATCTTGAACCAGACGCCGCCCGTCTCCATCCTGGCCCCCCATGTCCGGCATCCGGCAGCCGCGCGAACTGCGGGGCGTGGTGGCGTATTTGGTGGGTTGGACGGCCGCCGGTCGAACCGTAGTCCGAACCGGCGCGAGAATGGGGAATAGCTGGAGCGGGCCGCGGGGAAGGCCGCCGGGTTTCCCTCGCGATTTCATGTTTCCGGTGCGACCGAAAGTCCTCCAATCTCAGCGGTGCAATGGATCTCAAACGGGCGATTCGCTTCTTACGGACCGCGGAGCATTTTTGGGTGCCGCGTTTCCGGGCGCCGCTTTGTCGCCTCCGTCCCGCCACGCCTTACAGGTGGGGGCGGCCGGGCGCAGCCCGACGTGTTCCGCAATCACTCATGGCGGCAGCGCTGGTTCTGCTGGTCGGGCTCGGCGTCGCCGCGGCGCCTGCGGCTGACGTTGTGCCGTTAGGTTGGGAGGTGTCGTCGGCCAGCAAGGATTTCGCGGCATTTCTCGATCGCCAGGTCAGCCGGAGCGGCAAGGGAAGCGGCTCGATCAAGAGCGTTGTCGCCGAGCCGGAGGGGGAGGGGACGCTGCTGCAGACGTTTGCCGTTGGCCTCTATCGCGGCCGACGCGTACGCATGACCGGCTACCTCAAGACCGCAGCGGCGACCTCCGCACAGTTGTGGATGCGGTTGGATGGCGCCGATCAAACGCTCGCCTCTGACACCATGGCGAAGCGGCCCATCACCGGCACCGGCGATTGGGTGAAGTGTGAACTCGTGCTCGAGGTGCCGTTGGCCGCAATTAACATCACGATCGGAGCGCTGCTGCGCGGCACGGGCCAGCTCTGGTGTGACGATGTGAAATTCGAGATTGTGGGCCAGGGAGTGCCCGTCACGGATCCGAGTGGAGAGTTGGCAAAGCCCGGCAAGTCCGACGACCAGGACGCGGCGGTCAAGCGCGCCCCGCTCTTCACGCCGGCGAAGAGCAAACAGCCGAGAAATCTGGGCTTCGAGGAGGGCGGCTAAACCGTGAGAATCTTGCTGGCCGCCCTCATCTTCGGCGCGTCGTGGATGGCCCGCGGGGCCGGTCTCGCGCCGGTGGTCGAGCTGGAGGAGGAGGTATACTCGTTCACCAACGCGAACAATGGCGCCGGCCCGATGTGGTGCGCCGGATCCACCACACTCGTGCGCGCGGGCGGCCGCGTGTTCGCCAGCGGGCTGGAAACGATCGCCGATGTTCCTCCGTTGAACAACTGCCGCTGGGTTCTGTTTTCCCGTGAGCCGGGCGGTTGGCAGCGCGTGCGGGTGGACGAGGGACGCACGCGCGAGCCGGCTCCGCTGGCCGCGTTTCACGATGGCCGGGTTTTTCTGTCCGCAAATCCCACGCTCCTCGTGCACCCGCAGCTCAAGTCGGGCCCGGCGCGGCCGGACGTGTGGCAATTCGCGGCCGGCGATCCGGCGGCGCCGCCCGTCGCGACCACGCCGATCTGGAAGGGCGCGCCGGCATTTACCGAGCACAGCTATCGCAGCTTCGCCGCGGACGGCGCGGCCGGGGAGCTGGTTCTCTTCCAAAACATCGGCTACGGGCATGTCGAATGGACGTTTCGCGATCGCGCCGGGGCGTGGAGTGCACAAGGCCAGCTCACGTGGCCTTGGGGCGCCGAATACGACAAGCCCGGACCCATTCGCGTGTGTTATCCCACCGTGGCGCTGCGCGATCGAGCGGTGCATTTCTTCGGCGTAAGCGACATTGTCGAACCGTACCAGGCCTGGCGGGCTTTCAAGCGCGAACTGACCGGACAGGAATGGGACTACGATTTTCGCCGCCTCTTCTACACCTCGACGCGGGACATCACCAAAGAGCCGTTTGCGGACTGGGTGGAAATCGCGAGTCGTGACCGGACCGCCGGGTGGCTTTACCCCTGCGACCTCTGGCTCGGGCCGGACGACGAGGTGCATCTGCTGTGGACGGAACGGGCGATCAACGAACGGCTGCGGGCAAAATTCTTTCCCGAGGCGAGGCAGAGCCACGTGCTGAACTACGCGGTTGTTCGGGCCGGCAAGATCGTCCGGAGGCGCACGCTGATCGAATCGACCGAGGATCGACCCGGCATCGTCGCGTCGGCGGGCCGGTTTCACGTGTTGCCGGATCGCCGGCTAATCGTGGTGTGTTACGCCTCCGGGCGGGAGCCGGGAGGGGCGCGCGTGGCGGAGAATCGCATCATGGAGATTTTGCCGGACGGATCGGTGACGGCCCCGGTGCGGCTGCCGTTGGCGAGGCCGTTCACCAGTTTCTTCACGACGACGGAGCGGGCGGGTTCGCCGCGGTCGAGGACACTCGAGCTCCTCGGGCCGGGCGCGGGCGGCGGCAACACGATCCGATATGCGCGGGTGCGGCTGGACTGAGCACGGCAGTGACCGGCTAATCAGTCCAGCGACCGCCGGAATTGGATCAGGCGGATCCACGAAATTGGATCGGCGCGGGTTCCACGATCTGGTGCGCGGAGACGGCGCCCGGCAACTGGGCATCCTGCAGGAAAACGTGGGTGCTTGGATCGCGGCCCGGAAGTCGGGCGCAAACGGAAGTTGAAGGTCCGTCCAAGTCCGCGTTCCTTGAGTGAAACTCAACATCACATGTGTCATGCCAATCTCCCGGTGGCTTTGAATCGTTGTTTCGTTGTCGAACCGACCGATGACCGGTTGAGGCTGGCCTCCGGCCAGGCCAGCACTCCGGAACCATCGAGTGATTGGAGTCACGCGCGCGCCCACGCGGCGCCGAGGTTGCGCCGATTTGGCCGGCCCCTCGGCGTGCTCCTGCTGCTGGCTTCGGCCGCGTTGGCACCGGCCCAGAGTGGGTTGCAGAGCAGCGACTATTTCAAGTTGCGCTCGGTTGGCGCGGTGGCGTGGTCGCCGGACGGCACGCGGATCGCCCACACGATCACTCATCACGACGGGTCGGGCAAACCGTACGCCCAATTGTGGTTGCTCGATGTCGCCACGGGCATGTCGGTACGCGTGGGCGACGAGAAGAGTCGCGGTTCACAACCGCGCTGGGCGCCCGATGGCCGGTCACTGGCCTACCACGGCACCGCCGCGGGAAAATCCGGCCTGATCCTCTGCCGGGCCGACGGCTCCGCTCCCACCTGGATCACCGAGGTTCGCAGCACGAACAGCAGCGCCCTGACCAACACGGCGCACACCTTGTCGTGGTCGCCCGATTCGAAAACGCTGGCGTATGTCAGCGCCATGCCGGGCCCTGAAACCGCGGCGGCAACGGGAGACCCGATGGTCATCACCCGCTTTCTCTACAAGCCGACGCATTCCGAGGGCAACACGCGTTTCAGCGACAACCGCCGGCTGCATATCTTTCTTCTCGACGTGGCTTCGGGCCGCACCCGGCAACTCACCGACGGCGTGCACGACGAACACTCCATCGACTGGTCGCCGGTCAGCGACGAGATCATGTTCGTCTCCAATCGGGAGCCGGACGCCGACCAATTTTTCAACAATGACCTCTTCAGTGTTCGCGCTGGCACCGGCGCGATCCGCCGCCTCACCACCACGGAGAACGCGGAGTATTGGCCCGTGTGGTCGCCCGACGGCCGCCGCATCGCGTATGAGGGCACCAAGCGCGGGCTGACCGATCTTGAGACCACGATGGAGGACACGCACGTCTGGGTGATGGACGCGGAGGGCGGCAACCGACGCGAGATCGGCTCCGGCATCGACAACCGCCAGGGGCCGCCGGCGTGGTCAGCCGATGGTCGCGCGCTTTATTTCACCGTGCAGGAGCGGGGCCTTGTCCGGCTGTACCGATTGCCGGCCGAGGGCGGGGCCGGCCAGGCCGTCGTGGCCGACCGCGGGATCGTGGGTCAGTTCGATGTCGGACCCGCCGATCGGCTGGCCTATCTGTTCACGAGTACGCGCGATCTGGCGCAGCTCTACCTGCTGTCGGGTGGCGAAAAAAAACCGCTGACCAACCTCAATGCGGCCGTCTTTGCCGGCAAGACCTTCGCCGAGGTCGAGCCGCTCACGTTTGTGAGCAACGACAATCGTTTCAACGTCGAGGCCTTCCTCACCCGGCCCGTCGGCCAGACGGCGGATTCGAAGCACCCGCTGATCGTGATGATTCACGGCGGGCCGCACGGCCAGCAGGGGCCGGCCTTCAATTTCCACAGCCAGATTTACGCGGCCCGGGGCTGGGCCACGCTCATGGTGAATTATCGTGGCTCCACGGGCTACGGCCAGGCGTTCACCGACGCGGTTTTTCGCGACCAGAACGGCGATGAGGCGCAGGACGTGCTCTACGGCGTCAATGCGGCCATCCGGCGCAATCCATGGATCGATCGCGGCCGGCTCGGCATCGAGGGCGGCAGCTATGGCGGACAGCTCACGGCGTGGCTCAGCACCCAGACACACATTTTCAAGGCCGCGATTCCCAGCCGGGCGATCATCAATCTGGTCAGCTACAATTACATGACGTACTACAACCAGTACGAGGAGATGGAATTCGGGTTGCGGCCGCATCAGGCCAACCTGATGGACGAACTCTGGAAGCGTTCGCCGCTGCGCTATGTTGCCCAGGTGAAGACGCCAACGCTCATCATTCACGGCGAAAACGACAACGATGTGCCCATCGCCGAGGCCGAGCAGTGGTACATTGCACTGAAGGACGTCGGGGTGGAGACCGTGATGGTCCGGTATCCGCGCGAAGGACACGGCCTCCGCGAGCCCAGGCACACGGTCGATTGCATTGACCGTTCGATCGCCTGGTATGAACGCCACTTTCCGCCGCTGAAGCACTCGCCCTGACACCATGCATTCCTCTCCTCCTGTTCTGGTGGCCGCCTTCTTGTTCGCCCTCTGCCCGGGCGCCCGCGCCGATGATTTCGACCTTGTCATCCGGCATGGCCGGGTGGTGGACGGGTCGGGCAACCCCGCGTTCTTTGCCGACGTGGCGGTGAAGGCCGGACGCATTGCCCGGATCGGGCGGGTCGACGGTCGCGCCCAAAATGAGATCGACGCCAAGGGCCTGATTGTCGCACCGGGCTTCATCGATGTTCACACCCATGCGGATGAGGTCGCGGAAATGCCCCGGGCCGAAAACTTCCTGCGCATGGGCGTTACCACCGTTGTGGCGGGCAACTGCGGCGGGTCGGCGCTGGACGTCGGTAAATTCTTTGCCGCCATCGAGCGCAACGGAGTTTCGATCAACGTGGCCACGCTCATCGGCCACAACACGGTCCGGCGCCACGCGATGGGCGGCAACTTCGATCGTCCCCCGACGACCGAGGAAGCGGCCCGCATGAAGGCGCTCGTGGATCGGGCGATGCAGGCGGGCGCGGTGGGCTTGTCCACCGGCTTGATCTACCTGCCCGGCGAGTTTGCCCAGACCGATGAGATTGTGGCCCTGGCCCGGGCGGTCACGCCTTACGACGGGATTTATGCCAGCCACATGCGGCATGAGGACACGCGGATTTTCACCGCGCTGGACGAACTGTTTCAGATCGCCCGGGAGGCGGGTTTGCGAGCTGAAATTTCGCATCTGAAACTGTCGGGCGAGAGGTCGTGGGGTCAGGCCGAAAAGGTGCTGGCCCACATCGAGCGGGCGAGGGCGTCGGGGCTCGACCTCACGCACGACCAATATGCGTACACCGCCTCGAGTACCTCGATGCAGCAGTTGCTGACCGACGAGGCGGCGGCCCTGAGCCGGGAGAAGTTCCGGGAACTCATCGCGAACCCGGCGGCGAAGGCGCGGCTCGTGGCCCAGATGCAGGACAAGATTCGGCGACGCGGTCGGGAGGACTATGCCTATGCCGTGGTCGCTTCGTACCGCCACGATCCCTCCCTGAACGGACTGAATGTGGTCGAGGCCGCCCGGAAGCTGCGCGGGTCGGATTCCCTGGTCGACCAGATCGAAACGATTTTCGAGATCGCGAGGAACGGAGGCGCCACGGGAGTTTTTCACGGCATCAACGAAGTGGATTTGCAGACGTTCATGCGGCATCCCAACACGATGATCGCGTCGGACAGCGGACTGCGCGAGTTCGGCAAGGATGTCCCGCATCCGCGCGGCTACGGCAACAATGCCCGCGTGCTCGGCCGTTATGTTCGCGAGCTGAAGGTGCTGCGGCTCGAGGACGCGATTCGCAAGATGTCGAGCCTCCCGGCCGCCACGTTTCGCCTCAGTGGGCGTGGCGTGTTGCGGGAGGGCAACTGGGCGGACGTCGTCGTCTTCGATCCGGAGAAGGTAAGCGACCCGTCCAAGTACAACGACCCGCATCATTACGCCGTCGGCCTTTCCCACGTGTTGGTGAACGGCGTGCCGGTCATCCGGGATAGTGTTCACACCGGGGCGAAACCCGGCGTAGGCCTGCGGCACCGCGCGGAGCGCTAAGCGAAATCCATGCAGGCGAAGAGGTGGGCCGGGCGCTCCGCGCGCGGCCGGCCGGCGGACGCGCTTATGGCCGCGCGCGGAGTGGCCGCGCACGGAGTGCACGGCCCACCTTTTGGTG
Organism: Opitutaceae bacterium; assembly: GCA_044344465.1. Classification (GTDB taxonomy): domain Bacteria; phylum Verrucomicrobiota; class Verrucomicrobiia; order Opitutales; family Opitutaceae; genus ER46. The sequence goes on along the minus strand of JBIJCX010000347.1, from coordinate 28 downwards.
CCCGTCGGCTCACTCTCAAATCAGCGTG
>JBIJCX010000346.1:0-9128 GCA_044344465.1 Opitutaceae bacterium | reverse complement strand
CCGCAGGTTGGTCGATTCGACAAAGCGCACGCGCCGGGCCCCGGCGCGAAAAAGCGCGGCGGTCAAGGCCATCACGGTTGCCGGGTGGGTCATGTAGCTTTCGCCCACGGGCCGGTCGTAGACGGCGTGGAATTTGGAGCCGGTCAGGTTGATCTTCACCGTGACGGTCTTGTCCCGCACCAGACTGCCGATGCCACCGAGGAGATCGAAACTCCGGTCCAACGCCGCCTTTACCTCCGGTCCGTAACCGGGGCAGGACACAATCGCGACGCGGGCGTTCGCGCGCCGGCCGGCGCTTTCGGCGGAAAGTGCCGGCCGCAGAGCCGCGCCCATGAGCGCGGCCGTGCCGGCACGAATAAACTGACGGCGATCGCAGCGAAGAGGCGGTCGATTCATGGTGGAAAAGTGGTAAGCCCGGGCGCAAAGGGCGATGCGGATTTTGGCCCCGGACGGAAATGCCGGCGGTTTCAGCCATGCGGTCATTTGTGCCGCGATGTCCCATGGAAATATACGAATCTGCGTCGGTGGGCGGGCACGTCCCTGTGCCCGCATGGCTGGCCCGCTCGATCGCGTTGCGAATGCGGGCACCGCGACGTGCCCGCCCACCAAGGATAGCAGTTGCAGAAGACTGAGATGCGCCCCGAGGCGACCGGCTGCGCACAATTAGTTTGCTGAGCTGCTTGGCAGTCGATCGGATCCCCCCGTGCCAAAGAACGTTCGCCCGCCCAGGGCCCCGCGTGCCCCTCTCGATCCGAAAGGCGCGGACGACTTCCAACCTGGTGACGGCCTGGTCGCCGCGGCTCCGGATGTCGTGCAACCCAGCCAGATTGTTCACTCCGATGTCGGACGTGGGCTCTACGTTTACCACGGCGATTGTCTCGAGGTCATGGATGCGATGGCGGCAAGGCACCCGGACGGCTGCGTCGATCTGATCTTTGCCGATCCGCCCTATTTCCTTTCGAACGGCGGCATCACCTGCCACGGCGGGCGGATGGTGAAGGTCGACAAGGGCGCCTGGGACAAGTCGCGGGGAGCCGAGGAGAATCACAATTTCAACCGCGAATGGCTGCGCCGCTGCCAGGCTTTGCTGAAGCCCAACGGCACCCTTTTTGTCAGCGGCACTCACCATGTGATCTTTTCGGTCGGGTTCGCCCTGCAGGAACTCGGCCTGAAGCTGCTCAACCAGATCACGTGGCAGAAACCCAACCCGCCGCCGAACCTGGCCTGCCGCTGCTTCACCCATTCCACCGAGACGGTGCTGTGGGCGGCGAAAAACGAACACAGCCGGCACGTATTCAATTATGCCGACATGAAACGGGCGAACGGAGGGAAGCAGATGAAGGATGTCTGGAATTTCACGGCGCCAAAACCTGGCGAGAAAAGGCTCGGCAAGCATCCGACGCAAAAGCCGATGATTCTCGTTGAACGGATCATCCTCGCGGCCAGCCAGCCGGGAGATCTGGTCATGGATCCCTTTCTTGGCAGCGGGACGACGGCGATTGCCGCGGCGTTGCTCGGACGCAAATGCATCGGGATCGAAAGCGACGACGCTCATGTCGCGTTGGCGCAGGCGCGGCTCTGCGAAGCGCTGCAGGCGCGGGTGGTGCAGTCCGAAAGGGAAGTTTCTTGTGCCGGGACGGGCACGAGCGGCAAGTAACGGCGACGAACTCGTGAGCGCCGGTGACGTGCAAGGATGTGCACGACGGCGACATTGCGTGGAGGGGCGGGCGGATTCTTGGCTGTAACCGTGCGATGGCGCATCTGCCGGCCGGAACCGTTATCCACGGGCCGGCCCGGTCACCGTTGCGACACCACCACCGAATCCACTCCGATGAAACCCTCCACCCGAATCCCTCTCTGCGCGGTCCTGCTCAGCGTCGTTATCGCCGCTCCCGGCCTGGCGCAGGTTCAAACCGCTTCGAAAGCCGCGGTCACCGCCGCCGGTGATGACGTGATCGCGCTGCCCGAATTTCGCGTCGGTGGCGCCGCCGACGATGGCTGGACCGCCGCCAGTTCCATGTCGGGCACGCGCACCAACATCGCGATTCAGGATCTGCCGCGCTCGGTGCAGGTGCTGACGAGCGAATTCCTCAGCGATATCAGCGCGAAGACGATGTCCGATGCGGTCGAGTTCATGACCGGCGTTGTCACCCAGGGGAAACAGGACGCGGTGTTTGACAACAACACCGTGGTGATTCGCGGCATGCGCCAAAACCGCCACTACCGGGATGGCGTGCGCGAATCGTTTCCCGGCATGATCAATGACAGCGCGTCCATCGATCGCATCGAATCCCTGCGGGGTCCGAGTTCGCTTTTGGCCGGTGTTTCCGAACCCGGCGGCATGCTCAACCAGCTCACCAAGCGTCCGCGGACCAAGCGGCAGGCCGCGCTGGAAGTCACGACGGGCTCGTGGAGTTTTTTCCGCACCGAGGCCGACTTGTCGCTGCCGGTGACCGAACAGTTCGGGCTCCGCGCCGTGGCCGCCTGGCAGGACACGGACAGCTGGCGCCCGTGGGAAGGCAGCAAACGCACGGTCGGTTACCTCGCCGGCGTCTACAAGTTCACCCCCAACACCATCGTCAATGCCCGCGCCGAATCGATCGACTATCTCGGGGTGATGGGGATCAACGGCAACTACGCCATCCGCCTGCCCGGGGCGAACAGCAACGTCTCTGGTTTCGTGCCCGAATCGATCCTGCCCTGGGACTTCAATCCCTTTGGGCCAAACAGCCTGCGGGACCATCAGACCTACCGGGTCAGCGCCGACCTCCAGCACAAATTCAATCTCATCTTTTCGCTGCGTTCGGCCATCCTTTGGTCGAAGAGCGATCGGCGGGATCTCCGCCCGTCGTCGAACGCCACCACCATCTACACGCGCTATCTCAACCCCGCCTTGGGCAACGTGGCGGGCAATGTCGTGCCGGACGAGATTCGGTGGAGCGCCACCCGCGACGACGAAGACTGGGATATCTGGACCTACCAGACCGACCTCCGGGGGGTCTTTGAATATGCGGGCCTGAAGCACGAGGCTCTCCTCGGATATGAGCGGATTGAGTCGCGCAACTGGCGGGACCGCGTGGATACGCCCAACGCCACCACGACCGCGCCCTCTACCAATCCCAACGCCCTCACGCGCTACAAATTCCCCACCTCCGCTTCCGGTGCGCTCCCGGAAGGCTCCAGCCAGCCGGCCTGGACGCAGCTCACCGATCTCGCGCGCTACACGACCCCGAATGTTTACCTCGACCAGACGATCATCCGCAATGCGGTGTCGTTCGCGAACGTGTTCAGTTCGAACAACGGCTTGTGGCACGCCCTCGCCGGTCTGCGCAAGGACTACGGCGACAACTCAGCCCTGAACGGCGCCACCACCGCCACCGCCACGCCCGCGCTGCTGCCCAAGGAAAACGCGACCTCCCATACGCTGGGCGTCCTCTACCGCCCCTGGCCGGCGATCTCGTTCTATGTTTCCGAGAGCAATTCTTTCGCGGGGGTTCCCTCCGGCTTTGACCAGAATCTGAAGGTCCTCACCAAGCCGGAAGCGGGCAAGAGCCTCGAGGGCGGCATCAAGTCCTCCTTCCTCGGCGGCAAGCTCGGTCTCGAGGCTGCCGTCTACAAACTCGACCGCACCAACGTCCGCCGGCAACTCACCGACTCCGAACTGATCGCCGCCGGTCTGCCCGCCGGCGGGACGGCGCGCTACGTGCAGGATGCCGGCGAACAGGCCAAGGGGTGGGAAATTCAGCTGCTCTTCCGGCCGCTCAAGGGTTACCAGATTTCCGCCAACTACACCAACGTCGACGCCATCGTGACCAAGACCGAAAATGTCCTCCGCATCGGCGGCCCGATCGCCGGTCGCGGCAGGGAATCCGGCAATCTTTTCCAGAAATTCACGTTTGGCTCCGGCCCGCTCAAGGATCTCTCCCTCAGCAACGGCCTGGTCTGGATCGACGGCACGCGGCCCGACGCCTACGACAGCGCCACGGGCAAGGTGTCGCTCTACATTCCCGGATACACCCGCATCGATCTCGGGCTCGGCTACCGGTTTGCCCTCATGGGGCACGCCTGCGATCTGACGGTGCGGGTCCGCAACGCCGCCGACAAACATTACATCGAGGGCGCCCAGAGCAAGGGCGACGTCCGCAACTACCGGATCGGCCTGAGCGGGAAATTCTAAGCTTCTCCGCCGAAACGGGGTCGCCGGCCGCGCACGTCTCCGTGGTCGCCCGCCGCGGGAGCGGCAGGATGCCGCTGCCAGCGCTCTCACCCGCCAGGCGACGAACCGTTTCAACTCTTTCCGCCATGAAAAATCACCTGCGTCTTCTCTGCGGTCTCCTTTTCGGCGCGTGGGCGGCCGCGCCCGCCGCCACTGCGGCCCCGCTCGGCTACCTCGCGCCGCGCAAATCGGCCGACATCGCCTCCTCCCCGTGGGGCATCCAGTCCGGCGACAACGAGCGCGTCACGCTCTTCGATCGCGCCGGCGAGCTGGGGGTGAAGTGGACGCGCTTTCTCGCCGTCTGGCCGGTGATTGAAAAGGAAAAGGGTCGTTACGATTTTTCATCCGTCGACGAGCCCGTGAACGCGGCGCGGGCGAACGGCATCACGCCCTTCGTCTGCCTCAGCAACGGCCACAAGCTCTACTCCGAGCCCATCCCGCATCCGGATCCGAACTGGCGCCTGATCTACGGGGTCAAACCGGCGCCGCCGATCCTCGACGAGGCCGCCACCGCCGCGTGGCTGCGCTGGGTCGATGCGGTCATCGCCCATGCGAAAGACCGGGTCACCCACTGGGAGATCTGGAACGAGCCCAACCACTACGGTTACTGGGGCGGCCCGCCCGACGCCACCGCCTACGGCCGGCTTGTCCGCCTCACCGCCGCGCGGATCAAGGCCGCGCAGCCCGGTGCGGTCATCATCGCCGGCGCGCTGGCCGGCCTCGATCCTAAGTTCGTGGCGGACTTCCTCGTCGAGGACACCGCGCGGGCGGTGGACATCGTCTCCTTCCACAACTACGCCGCGCTGCCGGAGGCGCGCATCTATTTCGCCGACGACACCTGGACCGCCCTCCGCGCCCACCATCCGAAGCTCCAGCTCTGGCAGGGCGAGTGCGGTTATCCGTCGGCGGGCAGCACGAAGGATTTTCGCGGCACCAGCCCATGGGGACCCAACGTCCAGTCGAAGTGGCTGCTCCGCCAGGCGTTCGTAGACACGTATTTCATGCGCGCCTCGCTGAGCGTTTACTTCAAACTCTTTGACGGCGGCAACCGCGCCGAGAAGCAGGAGCGCCCCGAGCTCAAGCCGGTGGATCGCCTGCTCGGCTTTCCCGCGGAGGCGACCGGCCGCCGTGTCCGCGGCAAGGGGGTGAACGAAAAGTGCCTGCTCGCGAATCCCGACCTCACGCCCAAGCCCGCTTTCCATGCCTACCGCAATCTCACCGCGCTCCTTGACGGCCGCTACCGGCCCGTCGATTTCGACGGCCGTTCCGCGGTGCAGGTGACATCGGCGGGGCAGTTCGCCGGGGTGGGCGAGCACGACGATGCGTATCCGTCTGTCCCCCTCGTCGCCGCGTTTCGGGCCGCGAGCGGCGCCGCGCTGCTCGCCTACTGGCTGCCGTGGCAGCCGCAGGAATACACGCCGAAACCAGCCCGCATCACGCTCCGCGCCACCGATCTGGAATTCAAGGATCCCGTGCTGGTCAACCTGCTCGATGGCTCCGTGCACGCGCTGCCGCCGCCGCGCCGGGAGGATGGCGCGACGGTCTTTGCCGGGCTCCCACTCTTCGATTTTCCGCTGGTGATCGCCGAACGCGCTGAAGTTCGCCTTGCACCGCAGCGGACCACGCCGGATAACGACGCCATCCCCGCACTCTAACCAATCCGGCGCAGTGCGCGCCGCGCATGTCGCTCCTCCAACTTTTCGACCCCTCGCTGCTCGGTCGCGCCGACACCCCGGCGCTGGAATTCGACCGCACCGACGCCCCACGCCACGCCTGCACCTTCGGAGATCTCGAGGCCCGCAGCAACCGTCTCGCCCACGTGTTGCGCGCGCGCGGTCTCGGGCGCGGCGATCGGCTCGCGTTCTTCCTCGGCAATCGCGTCGAGATCATCGACCTCTGGCTCGCCGGGGTGAAACTCGGCCTGATCATCGTCCCGATCAACGTCCTCTACCGCGAGCGCGAGCTGCGCCATATCTTGACCGACGCCGCGCCGGCCGCGGTCATCACCTCGGCCGAACTCGCGGCCTTCATCCCGGCGGGCGTCGCCGTTTGGGATGTGGATCAGCTCGCCGCGGACGCAGCGGGCCAGCTCGCCGACCGGTTCGTCAACGCCTGCGTCGCCGACACTCCCGTCGCGCTGGTCTACACCTCGGGCACCACCGGCGCGTCGAAGGGCGCGGTGCTGACGCATGGCAATTTCGCGGCCAACGCCACCGCCATCGTCAACGCCTGGCACATCACCAGTGCCGATCGTTTTCTGTGCACGCTGCCGCTGTTCCACGTGCACGGCCTGGGCAACGGCGTGCACGCGTGGCTGGTCAGCGGCTGCCACCTGCGGCTCACCGAGCGCTTCGAGCACGCGAAGGCCGCGGCCTGGTTCGAGGATTACCGGCCCACGCTTTTCTTCGGCGTGCCGGCAATGTTCATCCGCCTCCTCGACGTGCCGCTCGAGCGCGCGCAGGCGATCGGCCGCGGGCTGCGCCTGGCCGTCTCCGGGTCGGCCCCGCTGCCGGCCGAGGTGCACGAAAAGTTTCGCGAGCGTTACGGCTCGGTCATCCTCGAGCGCTACGGCATGAGCGAGACCCTCATGAACGTCGGCAATCCCTACGAGGGCGAGCGCCGTCCCGGCACGATCGGTTTGCCGTTCGCTCATGTGCAACTGAGGATCCTCGATGAGGCGGGCGCACCGGTGCCTGACGGCACGATGGGAGAACTCTGGGTGCGCGGCGCCAACGTCTGCGCCGGTTACTGGCGCCGCCCCGACGCCACCGCCGCGGCCTGGCGCGACGGCTGGTTTCGCACCGGTGATGTCGGTTCGCGCGCGTCGGATGGCTACATCACGCTGCACGGCCGCCGCAGCGATCTGGTTATCTCCGGCGGCTTCAACATCTACCCGCGCGAAATCGAGGAACTGCTCCTCGAGCAGCCCGGCGTCCGGGAAGCGGCGGTGATCGGCGCGCCCGACGCGGTCCGCGGCGAGGTGCTGATCGCCTTCCTGGTCACCGGTCCCGAATTCGACGAGGCGGCGTTGCGGGCCCGGCTCGCGAGCCAGCTTGCCTCCTTCAAGCTGCCCCGCGCTTTCATCCGGATCGACGCCATTCCACGCACCGCCCTGGGCAAGATTCAAAAGCACCTGCTGCCCGCATGGAAACCTTCCTGAGTCCGGCGGTCGCGTCGCTGCTGGCGCTCGTGGTGGTCATCGGCTTCAGCCTTACCTCGCGCATCAACGTCGGCGTTCTCGCCGTCGCCCTGGCCTGGCCCATCGGCGTTTTCCTGGCGCAGTGGAAGGCCGACGCGTTGATGGCCGTGTTTCCGTCGTCGATGTTTCTCACCCTGCTCGGCGTGACCCTGCTCTTTGGGATCGCGCAAAAAAACGGCACGCTGGGCGCCCTCGCCCGCCGGGCGGTGCACCGGTGCGCCGGAGTGACGGCGCTGCTGCCGCCCATGTTCTTCGTGCTGGCCTGCCTGGCCTCGGCGCTTGGTCCGGCGGCCATCGCCGCCACCGCCCTGGTCGCGCCGCTGGCGATGTCCGTCGGCGCCACGGCGCGCATCCCCGCTTTCCTGATGGCCCTGATGGTCGCCAATGGGGCCAACGCGGGGAACCTCTCCCCCTTCAGCGCGATCGGGGTCATCGTGCAGACGCAGATGCACAAGGCCGGATTGCTGCATTATGACTGGCAGGTGTTTTCCGCGAATTTTGTCGCCCATACCTTCGTCGCCGGCGCGGCCTTTGTTTTGTTTGGTGGGCTCGCGCTGGTCCGAGCGCCAAGGGCCGCGCTGCCGACGACGGTGGAGGCGCCGTTCACCGGCCGGCACTGGCTGACGATCGCGATCCTCGGGCTTTGGATCCTCGGGGTCGTGGTCTTCAGGATGAACATCGGCCTGTCCGCGTTTGCCGCGGCCAGCGTGCTCATCATCGCCGGCGCGGTGGACGACGGCGCGGCGCTCGGCTCGATCCCTTGGTCCGTCATTGTCATGGTCTGCGGGGTCAGCGTTCTCATCGGCGTGCTCGAGAAGACGGGTGGCATGGACCTCTTCACGACCCTGCTGGCCAGGATCACAACCCCCGCCACCGCCAACGGCATGATGGCATTCGTCACCGGCATCATCTCCACCTACAGTTCGACCTCCGGGGTGGTTTATCCGGCGTTTCTGCCCGCCGTGCCCGGGCTGGTGCAGAAACTTGGCGGCGGCAACCCGCTCGAAATCGCGCTGAGCATCAACGTGGGCGCGGCCATCGTCGACGTGTCGCCGCTTTCCACCATCGGCGCATTGTGCATCGCGGCGCTGCCAGTGACCGAAGATCCCAAGCTTCTTTTCCGCCGCCTGCTGATCTGGGGCTTCGCGATGACCGTGGTCGGCGCGCTGTTCTGCCAGTTCTTCATTCACCTTTTTGCCCGATGAAATCACTTATGATTCTCCCCCGCCTGCTCCTGCTTCTCACGCTCAGCGCGACGCTGGCCTTCGCCGCCACGCCGCCGGCGAAGTCGGCCGACCCGGCGGACCAGGCCGCGAAACGCTGGGCGCAATATGAGCCCTCGTTCGAGGCGTTTGCGGCGGCCGACCGCGCGACGCCCCCGGTAAAGGGCGGCATCCTCTTCGTCGGCAGCAGCATTTTCCGGCAATGGACGAATGTGGCGGAGATGATGGCGCCGCTGCCGGTGCTCAACCGCGCGTTTGGCGGCTCGCGCACCGCGGATCAAGTGGCGCGCTTCAACCAGGTCGTGCCGCCCTACGCGCCGAAGGTCATCGTCTACTATTGCGGCAGCAACGATCTCAAGGCGGGGGAACCGCCGGACGCGATCTTCGGGCGCTTCCGGGAATTTTCCCAGCGGGTACGCGCCGTCCTGCCCGCCACCCGCGTGCTGTTCGTCTCCGCCACCCGCTCACCCGATCGCGAGGACAAGTGGGA
>JBIJCX010000344.1:0-9225 GCA_044344465.1 Opitutaceae bacterium | reverse complement strand
CCGCGCCGGTGGAGCTGCGCGAGCATCTCCGCCACGTATTTCACGGTCTCGGGGTCGGTCTCGAAGAGCCGGTGGCCGCCTTCTTTTATGATCTTCATGGGATTACTTTGAAAAGACTCCGAACGAGTACAGGCCGGTCATGTGGGTGAAGTTATAATCGGAATAGGGGCCCCTCGGTTGCCATCCACGATTGGCCCGCGGACGGTTCGGACTTCCGAGACCGTGTCAGCGCTCGTGGGAGAGATTTGACGAGAGATCACCGCCGTCAATAGGGGACGAGCGAGACGTTCGGCCGGTTCGGCTTGGGCGATTCGCACCTCCGATAGTTCGCACCGATTTCCCGGAGGTGAATCAGATCTCCCCTTGCCAAGGCCGAACCCAAGGGGAAGTCGATCGCGTCGGACGGAGAGGAAGCGCAGAAACCGCGGAATGGAGACAGGGGAATCAAGGCCGGGGGATTCGGTATTATTCCTCTGTCCCCATTCCCCTGTCATCCCTCGCGACTCCCTTGGATCATGATATATCCGTTCGTCGAAATCGCATCAGGATGCGGCGAGTTTGCCCGGCCTTCCAGAATTACCGCCCTTTCACGCGACCACCGGCTGGACGCCGAACAGCCTGCAGTAGGCCAGCAGCTCCTTCTTGAAATCGCCGTAGAAGAAAAGCTGGTGAAACCCGGGGTAGCTCAGCAGGTCGGGCTGCGTGTCGAGTTTCACCATCACGGAGACCACGCAGCCGCCCGCGGGCGGCACCGCCACGTTGTCCGCCACGCTTCCGGTGCCGATGACCATCTGCGGCCCGGCCGCGGGACCGTCCTTCGCGGGATCCTTCTTCACGGGGAGAATGACGTCGGCCACGGTCACGCGCTGGCCAGTGCGCCAGTAGGGGCGCGGTACCGCGTCGCGGGCGCCGTGATGGTGCATGATGTCGAAGCGCTCGGGCGCCTGCTCGAAGCCGTTGAGCCGGGTCGGACACGAGCAGTGCGCGCCGATCAGGCATTCGCGGGCGGTTTCGGCCACGGGATCCTGCTGGAAGCCGGGCCGGTCGAAGAGCAGTTGCACCAGCGCGTGCGTGAGGGCGGCGCCTACGTCCGCCTCGCAGGCGGCGGGGATGCCGCGATCGAGCATCTTGCTCCAGGCGATGCACGGGAGGCTGACCTTGGTCTTCCCGAGCGCACCGAGGCAGTCCATCGTGATGCCGTCGCCTTCCTCGCGCTCGAGCATGTTTCGCGCCACGATGTAGCTCTTGATGCCGTTGAGCAAATCGTCCCGGGTCGCGCCGACGATTCGCCGGGCCGACTTCAGGTAGTCGGACGCCATGGTCTGGATTTCATCGGTCATGGGCGTGCGGTTGTATTCGTCGAGAAACGAGGTGGCCGGGACGTGGCGCAGCCTCGTGCCGAATTGGTCCACTCTCGTATCGGATCGCTGGTTACCCTTGATGACGATGAAGCGCATCTCCCGCAGCTTGGCGCCGGCGCGAATCATCTTCAGGCCGTAACGGGCTTGGGTGAAATCGCTGGTCGAACAGATGAAGCCACCGGTCTTCTGCGCCGGTGTGCTGGTGTTCGTGGTGAACGACGTGCCGATGGGCGAGAACACCACCGTGGGGATGCCGCTGTCGATCGCCTTGGTGGCCGTGGGCCAGGCGTGCTGCTGCCGATCCATCGTCACGATGAGCAGGCCGTCGGGCCGGTCGGCCTTGGCCTCGGCCAGCCAGGCGTCCGCCTCGGCCAGTGAGTAGATCGGCTCCGGGCGCAACGTGACCTTCAAGCCCAGATCTCTTTCCGCCGCGAGGATTTGGTCGCGATAGTCGCGAGCCGCCTTCTCGCCATCGTAAATCGCGCCGGGCCACAGCATGCCGTACTCGCCCTGGCGGCGGACGAACGCGGCGTGGATCCGGGGAACGTATTTCGCGCCGGGACCGGCCAGCACGATGCGGCGGTCGCGATCGATCGCGCGGGCGAAGGCACCGGGCAAAAGCTCCGGCGCCAAGGCGGTTCCGCCCAAGGCCAGGAGAAAATGACGGCGGCTCCACTGGTTCAGACTGGGCACCTCGGAGAACGTGACGGTCTTCATGGCGATGGGCGCGACCAATTGTCGGCGTTGGCCGTCTGCCATTTTCTGCGGATGCGTGATGCCTGTCAATGCCCCGGCAGCGGGCGCCCAATCTGCGCTCCAGCAGGTGGAGCCTTCGCATCGCGCAAGGCGCAACGGCCTGACGCTAGAGCCCTTGAATTCCCAAACTCGTTGTAAACAGGTCAAGTTTTTTGACCGCCCGAAATTCCTCTCTTCCGGAGCGAATCGACGCCGTATAAGGCGACATGATTTGTTTCCGGTTCCGACCGGACGGATGTCCCGGCCCTTCAGGCCGGATTGACTTTTTGGTCCCAAACCCAGGCCGTCGGCCTGGGCTGAAACATGACGCGCCTTTGGCGCTCGGAAGATTCGACTGGTCCGCGCAGCGGACCTTACTAACGAGGCGCCCGCCGCCACCCTGCCCGGGAAACCCAGATTCACGTTTGTCTGCCCGCACGGAATCGTCTGAGGCTGCGCCTCGTTAGCTTTATACATGCAATTCTGCCATCACCTCGCGCCACGGGCGGCCGGCTCCGGGGTTGCGGAGATACTCCGCCAGCGCTTCATCCAGCAGGGTTTTCTCCGCGTCCGACGGTTCACCGCCGCGCAGGACGTGCAGTTCCTCCAAGTTGGCAAGCTGCTCCATGATTTCCCGCCGTTCCTAGGGCGAGAGCCGGGGGATCTCGGTCATGATCTCGGTCTTGCTCATGCGGGTGAATTGAGCGCGCGCGGACGGTTTGGCAAGGGCGGCATCGGAGGCGCGCTCGTCGTTGAAGGCCTTGGAGAGCGTGTCGGTGTAGCGGAACTTGGCCGAGTAGCTCGGGGTTGGTGAGCCTGCGGCGGGAACTATGCGGTGCGCAGACCGGCGGCGCGGGCGAGCGCAAGCTGGCGGGCATCGAAGGTGAGAAAGCGGCTGGCCTTGAGGTGAACCGCCGCCGCGACGTGAAAGACGTCGAACGCCCGCGAGCCGACGATGGCAGAATGCCGGGCGGTCAACTGGCGCGCCACCGGAAGCACGGAGGCCACCGGCAGCGGTTCCTCCACCAGGACCCCGGCCGCAACATCGGCGGTCACGTGAGCTTCAGCGGCGGCGATATCGGCCCGGGAGGATTCGCCGCGAAAGATGCGCAGTTGAAAAGCGTTCTCCAACTCAAACTGTTGCCAGGAAGTCAGAATCAGCGGGCGGGCGGCGCCGCTCACCGCCGCCAGCGCCGCCGGCGTGTTGGCATCGGCGAGATAGAGGGAGACCAGCAGGCTCGTGTCGGCGTAGACCGTCGCGTTCATACTTCGCCGCGACCAGCCGCCACCAACTCGGCGTTGGTGACGGTTGAGCGCACCGCGGGAGGCAGCGGCCGTTCGCACCAGTAACGGCGGATGGCGGCGGCGGAGAGTGCCGCCGGGGCCGCCTCACGCCCGATGGGCGACAGCCGGGCGACGGGACGGCGGTGGCGGGTGATGACGATCTCGCCGCCCTTCTCGACCTCCGCGATCATGGCGGCGAGCTGGTGCTGCACGGTGCGAATGCTGGCGCTTTTCATGTCTAACATCGTGTTAGACAAAAAGTCCGCGTCAAGCGGCGAGCTTCAGCAGCGCCAGCGTCCGGGTTCAGTGCAGCGGCTCCAACGGTACTTCGAAAATCTCGAGCAGGACCGCGCCGGAATCGTCGTTCGCGGAGGAGACGTGGGCGGTGAACGCGCCGCCGGGCAGATAATAGAGCTGCGCGACGTCGGCGGAGCCGGCGGAGAGCGCAAACGCTCCCGTTCGCTCGGTCGCCGCGGCGACGGTCGGCAAGGCAAAGGGCTGGTTGGCGGGCGCAACCGCCGCGCCGGCGGTGTCGATCACGCGCAGTTGCGGAGTGCGCAGTGTGCCGCTGACGCCGAACGGCGCCAGTCCAGGCCCCACCGCGCGCACGAGCAAGAGCGTGCGCAAACCGTCGGCGCCCGATTCGATCGTGAAGCCGGAGGTCAGCACGCGCTGCTCGGTGCTGATCCGGCCAAGCACGGAGAGGTTGAGCAGGCGCTGGCCCTCGCGCGTTGTGAAGAGCAGTTCGATTTGCGCGGACGTGGTGCTCTGGCCGGTGCCGAGCCCGACCACGGCCCAGTAAGTGCCCGAATCCGCCGACCACGTTCCGGTGAGCTCTAGCACGCGGCCCGTCGCGGCCAGCGCGCGGCTGCCCTTCACCCACGTGACGTCAGTCGCGCCCTCGGCTGCCTGCGTGGCGACCAGTTTCACGAGAGTGCCGGCGGCCACCGTGACGGGCGCGCGGGCCGGCAGGGGAGCCACGGTGATGATCGGCGCGCCGAGATGAAGCGTGACGCTGCGCTCCATCAGCCTCACGCCGGCTGGGATGGGGACGATGGGGGGAACGACCACGTCGCCAACCAGCGCGCCCTGCGCGCGGGCCGCCGCGAACAGCAGTTGTTCGAGCGTCGCATTCGCGTCGAAGCGAAAGGTTCTCGCGGCCATGCCGCCGACGGACGGGATGACTTCGACCGTGTTGCCATACGCCGTGAAGGCGGTCACTCCGTCCAGGCCCGCGGGCGTCACGGCGAAACCGCGATAACCGAATTGTGGCCGCGTGGCCGTGTCCGCGCTGGTCAGCGTCGGATGCGGCGGCAGCGCCGCGAACACGTCGACGATTTGGCGGCCTGACCGTATATGCTTGGAGCGCGCACCCAACTCCCGCCGCTGAAACGTCGGTGTACTGCCAATATCGATCGCTCAGGGTTGGAAAACTTTCCTACCCACAAAATCTTCCTACCCAATTAACCGAGTTTTGAAGGCCGAGTCCGCAACCATCAGTCCTGAAAGTGGGGTAGGAAAATTTGATTGGCAGGAAAATTTTCCTGAGCCGGCGCGCGGCCTCGGGGACTTTTCATCGACCAGCAGGAAAAAATCAACCCGGTGATTTCGCGGCTGGATTTCCCTCCCAGCCGGTCGCGAGCGCGGTGGGAAGCCGGTCGTCGGCGGACGAGGGTGGCGTCCCCGCGGGAACAACCTCACCCACGGGCAGCCGGGTCCACGGTCCCGCGGGCAACGCGGGCGCCTGCCGCGAGCCGTGCGCTTCGAAGCCCGCACCCGGACCCGGGGCGTGATCGTAGAGCCGGCCGATGCCCTCGCCGAGCGCGAGATGGAAAATTTTCACATTTTGCACCCCGGCCTCGAGCCGGAAGACCCGCGAGGTGCGATGCACCGTGCAATTGCGCGCGGTCACCCACGCGCTGCCTTGGGTGCCGCGACAGCGGAAGGCAATGTCGTTGTCGACGAACACGCATTCGTCGACGACGGCCTGGACCTTTTCCTTCAGGTTGAGCGCCGCGCCGTTCGTGATCGCGCCGTGACCCCAGCCCTGCATCAGGCAACGGCGCAGGGTGATGCGGCAGCCGCGCGGCTCGTTGGGCGGCGTCTTGCTGTCGAACGCATTCTCGCCGGGCGTCTCGCCCTGCTTGTAGCCGGCGTAATCCCGGTCGAGGGGGCCGGTCCAGAGAAAGCAGTTTTCGACCAGGACATTGTCCCACGGATACGGATTGGCCTGGCGCGACGGGTCAAACTGCACGGCGTCGCCGCTCACGTGCGAGATTTCGGTGTTGCGCACCGTGAGGTTCAGCGGGCGGCCGGTGATGCCATGGGCGTCGAGGTTCTTCGCGGCGCGAAACGTTCCGGCGAGCACATGGTGGATGTGGCAGTGCTCGATCCGAATGTTGCGGCCATAGACCTCGACCGCATCCCGCCGCGCATGGCGAATCGTGCAATGGCGCAGGACGACGTTGTCCGCGCGGATTTTCACGAGATCCTCGTCGATCCATTCGCCGTCGATCAGCAGGTTTTCGTAGAGGCCGGGCTGGTCGATGCGCAGGGTTTTCATCCGGCGGGCACCGGGCGGAGCACCGATCGGCCCGGTGAGTCCGGCGAAGGCCGCGGATGGCGCCGCGGCAGCGAGGCGCGGCAACAGCATCGAAGTCGCCGCCAGGGTGAGCAGTTCGCGTCGCGTCATGGGAGTCAACGGCTCTTCACGCCGGATTTGGTTCGTGGGCCGTGAGCCAGCGACCCGCCGGAGGACGGGCAGGGCATTGTCCGTTCGACGGGCTTAGGACACCCAGCGGGTCGAGGGGCTCGCGCTGTGGAACCGCCCCCGCAAGCAGATTGCCTACCGCGGCACCATTCGGTCTTCATGTTCAGGAGGACATTCGTGGGCAACCGCACGAGTCTGGCCAAGCCGTAACGATGCAATCGAGTGTAGGGCCGCCGCTCGCGGCGCGCCGATTTTCGACTGAAAGATCCGGCGTGGCGCAAGCGCCAGCCCTACACCAACTGGTTTCCGTCTTTTCGCTCATAAAAAGTCGTCCGACGGCATGGATACGTATTGGAACTGTGGCTGCCGGACTGCCAGGGCATTTTCGTGAAGAGGGTGGCCGAACGTGCGGCTATTTCCTGAACATCGCGTCCTCGGCTCTGCCGCCGCTCAGGATGTAGGCGAGCAGGTCCTTCAACTCGTCCGGATTCAGCGCGTTGATCAGGCCGGTTGGCATCATCGAAATCGGATAGGGAGTGCGGGACTTGACCGCCGAGCGCTTCACGCGCGTCTTTTCGTCGGGCATGAAGGGATTCGTCATGACCAAAAGGTCTTCGCCCTCTTCGCCGACAACGCGGCCGATGACCGGGTCGCCCTCGCGTTTTTCGATCTGTTCGCTGCCGTATTGGTCGCTGATGACCAGCGAGGGTTCGACGATGTTTTCGAGGAGATCGCGAATGCTGTAGCGGTTGCCGGCGCCGGTGAGATCGGGGCCGATGCCGCTGCCCTCGTCGTTGAAGCGGTGGCAGAGCACGCAGGCGGTGGCGGTGAACATGGCCTTGCCCTGGGCGAAATCGCGGCCCCGCAAACCCGGGCCGACGAGTGCGATGGCATCCTTGACCGTGTAGGGTTGCCCCGGGCCCTTCGGGCTCACGGCGCCGGCGACGAGGGAATGCACGGGCACTTTGGAAAGATCGTTGAGGGCCGTGCGTTCGGCCGGATCGGAGACCTGCGCGAGCGACTCGGTGCGGATGTTTTGCAGAAAACCCGTGAAGCTGGCGCCGCCCTTCCAGTTGCGGGTGCGCGGAAACCAGGAGAAATACTCCACGCGCAGCTTGGGCGTCCATCCGGCCCGGGCATGGCGCAGGGCATAGGCGAACGCGATCTGCTGGCGGTCGGGGCGGCTCGCGGTGACGCTGGCCACGACGGCGCCGTAGCGGTCATTGCGCTGGAGCAAGGCGCGGCTGGCGGTTTCCTCGGGGGCGGTGCCGGGAGTTTCCATCACGCTCAACAGCGGCACGGTCTTGGCGACGACGGTCGGGGAATCGAGGTAGATCAGGAGTGCGACGAGTTCCCGGTTCACGAGCGGATCGGCATGGGGGAAGACGCGATCGAATTTCGCGGCGATACCCGCGCAGGTCTCGGGCGACGGCTTGCCCATGCGCGTGAAGGCGAGCTGCCACGCGCGAAGCAGCGGGAGCTGGAGCGCGGCGGGCTGCCGGGCAAAGTCGATTTTGGCGAGGGCTTCGAGGAGGCGCGGCTGGAGATATTTTTCGCCAACGCGGGCGAGCGCGATGAGGGCCTCGATGGCGGCCTGGGGGTTCTTTTCGGCGAGGGCGCGATCGGCCCAGTTGGCGGGAAACTGGCGCTCGAGGGCGGCGCGGGCGGCGAAACGGACGAAGCGATCGGGGTGCGACAGGTGCGGCCAGATTTCCACGATGGCCTCGGGGCGCGTGCCTTCGGCATGTAACCGCTCGAGCGAACGGCGGAGTTTGGCCTCGGCCGTGGGTGCGGGGGGCTTGGCGGGACCGGTGCCCTCGGTGCCGGTGTAGGTGACGCGATAGAGGGCGGCCTGGGTGCGGCGGCCGCCGACGGCGAAATACATCGCGCCGTCGTTCGGGTTGACGATGAGGTCGGTGAGCGGGAGGGGTTTGCCGGCGATGAATTCTTCCTTCTCGGCGCGGAAGGTCGCGCCGTCGGGCTTCAGGTGGATGGCATAGAGGGTGCCGTAGGTCCAATCGGCGCCGTAGAGGGCGAGCTGATACCTGGCGGGGAATTTCGCGCCGGTGCCGAAGACGGTGCCGGTGGGCGAGCCGGGTCCGATGTCGAGGGCGGCGGGGAGGCTGTCGGCGTAATAGGCGGGCCAGCGACCGGCGCCGCTGCGCCAACCGTAGTCGCCGGCATCGACGACGTGATTGATGCGCGTGGGCATGTACCACGGCGAGCCCTGGTCCCACTCCATGTCGGAATCGTAGGTGAAGAGTTCGCCGTTTTGGTCGAAGGAGAGGTCGAACTGGTTGCGGAAGCCTAGGGCGAAGAGTTCCACGGTCTTGCCCTCCGGATCGGTGCGGCCGATGTAGCCGCCGGGGGCAAACTTGTTCTTCGCGTGGCCGCGGGCATCCCACATGCGGGGGAGGAGATGATCTTCGTCCCACCGGACGGCGCGGGATTTCTCCAGGCGCGCGGGCAGGTCGGTGTGGTTGCCATTGGCGAAGTAGATCGACTTGCCGTCGGGCGAGAGCGCGAGGGAGTGGGGGCCGTGTTCGCCGCTGCCGCGCATCTCGCGGAGGTATTTGAATTCGTCGAATTGATCGTCGCCGTTCGTATCGCGCAGGCGCCAGAGGCCCTGCTTGGCGGGGACTTCGTCGACCATGACATAGAGGCTGTCGAAGGCGTAGAGCAGGCCGTGGGCGCCGACGGCGGGCGAGGCCGAGCCATCGGTGCTCTGGGCGCGTTTGGGCGTCGTGCGAGCCTCGCTGCCGGGCGCGGGTTTCACAGCGGGGAGCGTGATGGCGAGTTTCTCGACCCGGGTGCCGGTGGAGGTGCCGAGGGCGGGCGGGGTGAGGCGGTAAAGCGCGCCGTATTGGTCGGCGGCGAGGAGGCGGCCTTTGGGATCGACGGCGAGGCCGACCCACGAGCCCTGCTCTTCCTTCGGCACGGTGTAGAGCAGCTCGACCTTGAAACCGGGGGCGACCGTGAGGGCGGAGGGCTCGGTGGCGGGTTCAGGGGCGAAACTGATCGGCGCGCGGACGCCGGCCTTGCCTTTGCCGCCCTTCGCCTTCGGCGCGGGCGCTTGGGCGAATGCGGTGGTCAAGGCCGCCAAGGCGAGAAGCGAAAGGCCAGCGGCACGCGTGA
>JBIJCX010000345.1:0-9225 GCA_044344465.1 Opitutaceae bacterium | reverse complement strand
CATCGAGGCCGATCCGCAGCATGCACTGCTTGAAGAGCTCGCGGTCCTCGCCCTTGTTGATCGCCTCGGGCTTCGCGCCGATCATCTCGACCCCGTATCGGGCGAGGATACCCGCCTTGTGCAGCTCCATCGAGAGGTTGAGCGCCGTCTGCCCGCCCAAGGTCGGCAGCAACGCGGACGGCCGCTCCACGGCGATGATTTTCTCCAGGATTTCGACCGTGAGCGGCTCGATGTAGGTGACATCGGCAAACTCCGGATCGGTCATGATCGTCGCCGGGTTCGAATTGACGAGGATGACGCGATATCCCTCCTCCCGGAGCGCCTTGCAGGCCTGGGTCCCGGAGTAGTCGAACTCACAGGCCTGGCCGATGACGATGGGCCCGGCGCCAATGATGAGGATGGATTTCAGGTCGGAGCGTTTGGGCATGGGCGCAGATTTCGGCGAGGGTTGAGAGTGGGGAAACGAGCGGCAAGCGGGAAAGCGCAGGAAAACCGAAAGCGGCCGCTCGCCACGGATGAGGCGCCTCTGCGGCGGTCGATTCCCGGCCGGTGAATGACGGGCGCCCGGAAGTTCGACTCCAAGATGCCTACGTGCCTACGACGAAGTGTCACCTATTACGTGACCCTGTTGCAGGACCGGGCGGGCAGTCGCACGGGGGGATGCGTTACACGGCAGTGAGCGGGCAGACATTGACGCATCTTCGCGCTATTGCGCCTCGCGACGCGTAACGCATCGACCCCCTTTCTGGTTCCCCGTCGCGACCGCCCGGTCACTCGGGAAACAGCGAGCGGTCGAGGCCGGGGATGATGCGGAGGGCGTTTTGGTAGTAGATCTTCTTCAGGACTGAATCCGGGAGGCCCAGGCCGTACATGGCCCAGAACGCGTGGTACTTCTTGTGATAGGGGAAGTATTCATCCTCGGTCTCGAAGACTCGGAAGTACGTGGCGTATTCCGACGGCACCCAGCTGTCCTTGCCGAAGAGAATGCGATCCTGGTAGCGCTCGAAAAATTGGCGGGCCGCCCGGGGCTGACGGCCGAACTCGGCGATGATCGCGCCGGTTTCGACATACATATTGGGCATGGCGTCGAGGAAGCCGCCGAGTTTCTGCAGGTCGTTCGCATGCCAGTCGAAGTGCGCCGCGATGAAAATGGTCCCGGGGTGGCGTTGGAAGATGTTGTGCTGTTCCCGGATGAGTTGATCAAAACTCGCGGTGCGGTCGGCGCTCTGGCGGCGGCTCGGGTGCAGGATGAGTTCCAGCCAGCGCTCGTTCTTCTCGTCCATGGGATCCCAGAACGAGCGGGGTTCGCCGGTGTGGATGAGCACCGGAAGCTTGAGTTCACCGCATTTGGCCCAGATCGGGTCCATCCTCGGGTCGTCGAGCGGGATGCGTTTGCCGTTCTGATCCTTGGTGTTCATCCCGTAACCCTTGAATAACTTGAGACCGCGGGCGCCGCTGGCATGGTCCGCCGCGAGCGTCGCCACCGCCTGCTCGGTCCAGCCCTGGCGACCGAACCCGGCAAAGTCGAGGTTGGCAAAGAGCACGAGGCGCGAGGGCGCGACGGATTTGATCCGGGCCGCCGCAGCGGAGAGAAACGTCCCGCTGCCGCCGCTGAGGTTGACCATGATGGTCATATTGAGCGCGTCCATCTGGCGCAACAGGGCACCCAGATCCTGGCTGCGCATGTCACGTTGGTGATTGTGGACGTCGATGAACGGAAACTTGGCCCGGCCGAGGAGAGTTTCGGGTACGACGAGCGTCGACTTAGGATTGTATTTCTCGAAGTCGATGCGCGGCGCCGCCGATTCAGCGGCCATGAGCCGGGTGGCGATCAGACCAAGCATGAAGAGCAGGCGAGGAAGCGTGGGCATGTGGGAGTGGGGTAGCGGAGGAAGATTCGGACAAGCGGACGGAGGGCAAGACATGGTCGTCGTGGGCGATCGAGGCGCGACCCAGGCCGGGTGATACCCCGCCGGCCGCGTCGGCGAGTGGCCTCGGCGGTAACTCCGATCTCCGATCGGGCAAGTCTCCCCGCTTCAGCCCAGCTTGCCGATATCCACGCCGAGCACTTTGGCGGCGGCGGCCTTGTCGCCGCGACACGCATGGAGCACCATGTCCAAATACAGTTTTTCCTGACCGGAAAGGTAATTGGCCAACGTGGGCCAGTCCTTGGGTTCGCGCAGGCGGAGCGGCAGTTGCCCGGAGGTGATGACCCGCGTCTCGGTCGTGGCGGCGATTTTCGACACGACCTGGTAGAGCTCCGTCACATTTCCCGGCCAGTGGTACGCCTTCATCACCGCCAGCGCATCAGTCGTAAACTCGATCAGATTGACGTCAAAGTGCGGGTTCGTGGCCTGCGAGGTGCAGTGCTTGACCAGCAGAGGAATGTCGTCCGCGCGGTCCCGCAGCGGCGGCATCTCCACGGGCAGCGAGGCGACGCGGTAGAACAACTCGTCATGGAACTTGCCTTCATCGACGAGCGCTTCGAGATCCACGCCCGTCGTGCAGATGAGCCGGAAGCCATGGGCGGTGTTGCGCAGAACGCTCACGAGTTCCTTCTGCAAGGGCAGCGCCAGGCATTCGAGGTGTTCGAGGTAGAAGGTGCCGCCCCGGGCCTGCTTCACCCAGCTCCCGCCCTCGCCGTTCTGCCCGAGCAGGCCCTCGCGAAAATTCGCCTCCGAACTCAGCGCGCAATCGATGCGCATGAACGTAGCGTCGGCCGCCCCGCTTAGCTGGTGGAGGATTTCCGCGACCAGGCTCTTGCCGGTGCCGTTCTCGCCGGTGAGGAGCACGGGGGTGCGCGTGGAGGCGAGCTTCTTCACCTGCGTGACCAACCGCGTGAGCTTCGCGCTCCCGCCAATGAGCCGGCTTTCGACCGTTTCGATCTTCGCGCCCGATGGGAGCGCGCTCGCCCGTTCGGCCTGGTATTTTCTGAATTCGAGTCCCCGGCGCAGCGTCGCGATCAAATCGTCCACGCGGAAGGGTTTCTGCAGATAGTCAAAGGCGCCGTACTTCAACGCCTGCACCGCGCTTTCGGTCGAGGCATATGCGGTCATGATGATGACGACGGCGGTGGGGTCGTAGAGCTTCAGCTGCTTGAGCAGCGTGATCCCGTCCATCGGCTTCATGTCGATGTCAGCCAGGACGAGATCGTACTTCTCGGCCTTGTAGCGCACGAGCCCCTTCTCGCCGTCGGTGGCGAAGGCGGTGGCAAAGCCCGTGGGCTGGATGACAGCCTCGAGCATCTCGTGAATCGAGACGAGGTCGTCGACGATGAGGACGGAAGGCATTACGCGGAGAGACGGGCGGCCGGACGATCCGTGAGCCGGAGCGCGTTGTCAAACCGCGGGAGCGTCGCGCTTACTGCAGACCGCCGGCCACGGCGCCGAGTTGGAAGATCGGGAGGAACATCGCCATGACGATGCCGCCGACCACCACGCCGAGGAAAACGATCAGCATCGGCTCGATCAGCGAGGTCAGGGCCCCGACCGTGGCGTCGCACTCCACGTCGTAGAAATCGGCCACCTTGTTCATCATCCCGTCCACGTTGCCGGTCGACTCGCCCGCCTTCACCATGTGCTTCATCATCGGCGGGAAGAACGGGTTCGAGGCCAGCACCTCGGAAACCTGGCCGCCCTGGCTGACGTGTTTCGCGATCTCTTCGCACGCATCCTCGATCTGCACCATGCCGCTCGCGGACGAGACGATTTCCAGCGTCCGGAGGATTGGCACCCCTGAGCGGATGAGCGTGGCGTAGGTGCGGCAAAACCGCGATAGCGCGATCTTGTGGATCAGGTTGCCAAAAATCGGCGCCTTCACGAGGAACTGGTCCTTGGTCTTGCGGCCATTGGGTGTCGCGACAAACTTGCCGCCGAAGAAATAGATCGCATAGGCGCCAATGCCGATCGCCCACCACCACGCCTTCATGAAATTACTGAGGTCGATGAGGAACTGCGTCGGCGCGGGAAGTTTCGCGCCGAAGTCTTTGAACATCGAGGCGAACACCGGGATGACGAAAATCAGCAGCACGTTCACCAGGGCCAGGGCCAGGCCGATGACCGCGATCGGGTAGGTCATCGCCGATTTCACTTTCTTGGTCAACTTGACCGTCGCCTCGAAGTAGCCGGCGACCTTGGCCAGAATTTCCGCCAGGCCGCCGCTCGCCTCGCCCGCCTCCACCATTGAGATGAAAAGGTTGGGAAACGAATTCGGAAACCGCTTCACCGCGGTTGAAAACGAATTGCCCTGGGAGATTTCGCCGCGGACATCGCGGATCACGATGCGGAAGACCGGATCCTCCGTCTGGTCCTGCAACGCCTCCAGGCACTGGACGAGCGGAAGGCCGGCGGCAAGGAGCGAGGCGATCTGCTGGGTGAAGAGTGCAAGCTCGCCAAGCGGCAGCTTGTAAGTCTTCGATTTCTTCTCGAGCGCTTTCTGTTTCGCGAGGGCCTGGGCGGCTTTGACGCCGCCGGCTTTTTTTTGCCCCGCGTCCGGACGTGAAGATTGGGACTGGCCTGATGGGGCTGAAGATAGCAATGCCATGCGCCGAGTCAAAGGCTCCACCCCGCGGCCCGCAACCCCATTTCCGCGCGAGGGCCGCTAAAGCCTGGGTAAAAAAACACGTAGCGCCGGGCGCACCCCTCCAGATGCGCCCCCCCCGGCCCGGGGCCACCCAGCCTCAAACGCCAAAGCCCCCGCGATACTTTTTCGTGACGAATTCGTTCGCCGACGGGACGTTGGTGACCTTCATCGCCGCAGCATCCCACTCGAGGCGCCGGCGCGCCCGGATGGCGACGTTGCTCAGCAGGACCGTCTCAGTGACCTTGGCGGAATGGTCAAAATTGGAGCCGGCGGGGGCGCCGCCCTTGCACGCTCTCACCCACTCGGCGAAGTGGCCGCCCGCCACGCGCGGAATGGTCTTCGGCGGCAGAGAGGAGGCCAGCTCGTTCATCCGCGTCTCCGGGAAAATCCGGATGCTGTTGTAATTCGCGTCGGCCACGACGGACACCTTGCTGCCAATGATGAACGTGCAGTTGTCCGGCAATTTCCGGGCGGCCTCGAATTCAGGGGGCAGCACGGGCGCCATGTTCCCGTCATACCAGACCCATTTCACGGCGGCGCGCCCGCCCCGGGCGGGAAACTGATAGGTCACGACGGACGCGGTCGGCGGGCTCATTTCCGTCTGGTTGGCGCTGACCGCCTCGATGCTCGTCGGCGCGTTGAGATCCAGGGCCCAAAAGGCGCCGTCCATCATGTGGCAGCCCATGTCGCCCAGGGCACCGGTGCCAAAATCCCAATAGCCCCGCCAGTTAAAAGGCAGATACGCCGGATCGTATTCCCGGGCGGCGGCGACGCCGAGCCAGAGATCCCAGTCCAGTGTCTTTGGGACGACGGGCATCAGCTTGGTGTGATCGAGCGCCTTCACGCCCTGCGGCCAGATCGGGCGATCCGTCCAGCTGTGAATTTCACGCACCTCGCCCAGGACACCGGCTTCAATCCATTCTTTCAGCAACCGGGTTCCCTCCGCCGCATGTCCCTGATTGCCCATTTGCGTGGCCACTTTCTTTTCCCGGGCCACCGCGGCGAGCTTCCGCGCCTCCGCGATCGTGTGTGAGATCGGTTTCTCGACAAACACATGCTTGCCCAGCGCCATCGCCGCCATCGCGACCGGGAAGTGCATGTGGTCCGGCGTGGAGACTGTGACCGCGTCGATCCGGTTGCCCAGTTGATCCAGCATCCGGCGAAAATCCCTGAAGCGCGGCACCTGGGGATACTTCTCAAAAGTCTTCGCCGCCCGGGCATCATCCACGTCGCAGAAGGCGACGTAGTTCTCTGACTGCAGTCCGGCGACGGCCGCGGCACCGCGACCGCCGACGCCGACAAAGGCGACGTTGAGCTTGTTGTTGGGCGACTGGCCCTGCTGGCTGCGCATCACCTGGGGGAAAGAAACCGCGGCGGAGCCGAGCGCGGCAGTCTGCAGGAAGGAGCGGCGGGAGATTCCGGGTGTTTTCATCGAAGGGACGAAGGCAAGGTGAAAGCAAGCACGAGACAAGAAGGCATTGAAATGAGTTTCCGGGGCGAAAATTCCAACCTCAAATTCAACCGCAAGAGCTGCGGTTCGAGACGCGGGCCCCGACCGCGTAAACATCCCCGGAGCAAGCTCCGGGGCATTTGCCGAAAACTGTAGGAGCGGCTTTATGCCGCGATTTTACCAATTCATCGCGGCATAAAGCCGCTCCTACAGCCATCCTCACGGCGCTGCTTTGGGCCGGCTCGCCCTCACGGCGTACAGCGTCTTCATCGTGGTCACGTACAGCACCCCGTTCGCCGCCACCGGGCAGGCGCTCACCGGGCTGCCAAGGTCGACCGTGCCGAGGAGTTTCTTCTCCCGGTCCGCGGCAAAAACGAGGAACTCGCCGCGGCGCGTGGCGCAATAGACCTTGCCGTCCGCCACCAGGGGCGAGGACCACATCTCGCCCTTCACGTCGTGCGTCCAGTACGGCCGGCCGGTCTCGGCGTCCAGGCAATGGATACGCTTGCCGGAGTCGCCCACGAACACCAGGCCGTCCGCAATCGCCGGCGAGCTCATTGAATGCTGCCGCAGCGGTTGCGACCAGATCCGCGCCGTGCGGGTGACGTCGCCGGTCTGCGTGGCGTCAAGGCTCATAAGCGTCACCTCGCGTTTACCCCACCAAAGGTCTCCGCCCGCGGTGACGTGGACCCGGCTGCCGTGCACGACGGGCAGGCCCATGATGTTGCTGGGGCTCACCGTGCGGTTGCCGTTGTACTGATGCACGTTTTCCTTGGGCCCGGCGGGGTCGCAGTCAAACCACCAGATCTTTTTCAGCAGCCCGGGCCGGTCGGGCAACGGCGCGGAGACGGGCTCAAACGCATACACCACGCCGTCACCGCCGCAGAAGATGATTTGCGGGCGCCCGTTCGCCTCCGCGAGGGCGGGCGAGGACCAGGTCGCGTGGAAAATCCGCGGGCCGATGCGCTCGCCGTCAGTGGCGACGAGCCGGCCGGTTGCCCGATCGAGGACGACGAGGCTCGGCGCCTCGGGTGCGGCGATGTGCTTGTGGGTATCGTCGACGCCGTTGGAAGAGTTCACATAGAGGAACGGGCCGTGGAGCAGCGGCGAGCCGTGCGCCGAGTCGTGCTGCCTTACGCCCAATTCCTTGATCAGATCAAAGCACCAGATGATGTCGGCATCACCCGGGCCGGCCGCGATGGGCTCGACGTCGGGCGGGGCTGAGTGCCGGGCCTCGTCGATGAAGGGGCCGTCGTTGCCGTTGGCCATGCCGCGGACGTCGAGGCACATCACCTCGCCGCGGTTGGTGACGAGGTAGACGCGATCGCCCTGGACGGCGGGCGTCGAACAGATGCCCGCGCCCGGCCAATCCCAATAAACGCTGGTCTTGATCTTGGGGACGACGAGCTGCCAGAGCAGGCGGCCGGTCTGTTCGTCGAGGCACATGAGCACGCCCCGGTCGCCCTGGTGCCGAGGGTCGCGCGGCCGGTGGTTGTTGGTGCCGATAAAAACGCGGCCGTCGGCCACGACGGGGGTGGCATGGGTTTCGGTGCCGAGGTCGGCGGCCCAGCGGATGTTCCGGCCAGTCCGCGGATCGAAGGAATCGGGCAAACCCGTCTCGCCCGAGACCAAGTTGCGCGTCCACCCCCGGCCCCACTGCGGTTGATCGGCCGCGACCACGTCCCCAAGGACGGTGGCCAGCCAAAGGAACACGATCAAAGCGGTACAGAAAAACTCCTTTTCCCGGGGCATGGTGTTGGCGGCGGCTTGGCCTGAAAATCGCGATCGCTGAAAATCTTCAATCGCCCCTGGCCGGCCGCATCGAAACCGCCCGGCAGGTCTCGCCGTCCGTGGCCGCGGATGCCGCGATCCCACCAGAAGAATTCCGGGCGATTCCGATCATCACTTAGTCACCCGGTGCACCACGGGCGCCATCGCGCGGATTTCGCTTTCGCCGATCCCGCTGGCTCGCAACATCGGCACCATCTGACTCTGGAAACAGTCGGGACAGCACCCATGGCTGAACACCGTGCCGGTGCGCGCATGGAGGTAACCCTCAATCTGCTGCCAGTAGTCCTGGTCATCGCGGATCTTCTTGCAGTAACCGCAAATCGGCAGGATCGACTCCAACTCGCGCACCTGCTTCGTGTAGTCGAGGATGCGCTCGGCCACATGCAGCCGCAGCCGCAGTTCGCGCAGATTGATCGGCTTGGTCAAAAAGTCGTCCACGCCGGCCTCGAGCGCCGCCTGGTGATTCTCGTCGGTCGCGGAATGCTGCGTGACGAGGATAAAATAAACATAGTTCCGTCCAACCCGGCCCCGGACTCGACGGCAGAGTTCCAGGCCGTCCAGCCGCGGCATCTGCCAGTCGCTCACCACGACCCGGACCTCCGGCGTCTGCAGTCGCTCCCAGGCTTCGATCCCATCGGCGGCCATGGTCACGTCGTGACCAAGCGCCTTGAGTGCCGCCTCGAGCACGAGTTGCGCGACTGGATCGTCATCGATGGCGAGGATTCTCATCGGGGAAGGAGTCCATGATGGGCCAGGGCGGCGTGAAAGCGAGCGCTGGCCTCGTGCAGCGCGGCAAAATGACCCGGCACTTCAGTCCAAGCCCCGGTGGTGGCCGCCCGCTCGAGCGCGAGTGCCGCCCACCGCATTTGCTGCCCGCCGAGATTCGCGCAACTGCCCGCAAAGGTGTGGGCGACGCGGGCGAACTTAACCGCTTCGCGCTCCTCGGCCAACACCGCGAGCTCGGGCATGCGGGTCGCTTCCTCGCGGATGAACGCCGCGATCAGTTCCGGCAAGAGTGAGGGGCCCGCCCGGCCCGGCAGCCCGCGCATCATTTCCAGCAGGCCCAAGTCCAACACCTCAGGGGAAGATTTCTCGGCCGGCGCCGGCGCCGCCAGCTTCAGCGCCGCCGGCGCGGCCAGCTTCATCGCCGCCGGCGCCGCCAGCTTGCCGGGCACGAGCCCGCAACGCTGCAGCGCCGCCTGCAGTTCCACGGCGCGCACCGGTTTCGCCAGGTAATCGTTCATGCCGGCCTCGAGACACTTCTGCCGGTCGTCGGCCAACGCATAGGCCGTGAGCGCGATGATCGGCAGGCGCGGATTCACCCCGGCGACCTGCCCCGCCCGGATCCGCCGGGTGGCCTCATAGCCGTCGAGCAACGGCATCTGGCAGTCCATCAACACGAC
>JBIJCX010000343.1:0-9227 GCA_044344465.1 Opitutaceae bacterium | reverse complement strand
CGATCGCGCCGGCGTGCGCGCGACCCATGATGCCGGCACCGATCACGGCCACACCGATCGTCTTCATGCCGAACCTCCCTGGCCGACGCGCACGCCGGCTCCACCGGCGGCCATCGACCGGTCCACCGCTTCGATCACGGCGACGGCGCGGGCCCCGTCCTCCCCGGTCACCGGTGGCATCGCCCCCGTCCGCACCGCCGCCACGAAACCTTCGAGCTCCGCGCGCAAGTCCCCGCCGGGTCCTCCGGCCGCGTGCAGCGGCCAGTGAAAGGTATCCATCTGACGCTGACGCCCCGCCGGGCGCGACGTCAGCGCCACCGCAGTGTGCGACAGCTCGACCTCGATCATGCCGTCCGCCCCGGTCAATTCGAGCCCGGCCTGCAGTCCGCTGGCGCGCTGGACGGGAAGCAGCCACGACCAATGGAAGCTGACCGGCGTGCCGTCGGACAAAAGGGCCTGGGCCTCGACGTAGTCATAATGCGGTGACACCATCCGGCGGCCCCTCGCCCGCACCTCCACGATGTCCAGCCCGGTCACCCAGCGGACCACGTCCACGTCGTGGATGCCGAGAAACCAGGCCACCGAAGTGCGGGGACCGATCCGCTGCGCGGCCAGGAGGGAATTGGAACGCCACGATCGCACGGCCCAGAGTTTTCCGATCTCGGGTGCCGCCGCCCGGGCCTGGATGAGGCGGGGATCGAACCGCAGGACATGGCCGACCATGAGGTGCTCGGGGCGCGGTCGGGCGGCGAGAAGATCCGCCACCTCCGCCACCGAGGTCGCCAGCGGCTTCTCAACGAGCACCCGGACACCGGCCCGGAGCGCGTCGAGCGCCGGTTGCCGGATGTGGTCGGGGGTGCAGATGCTCACGGCGTCCACGTCGGACCAGCGCCCATCGGCCGTCGGGAGCACCGGGACGCCGAGCGATCCGGCGAGCACCGCGGCCCGGGCCGGATCCGGCTCGACGATCCATTGCAGGCTTACATCGGGCAGCGCGCGATAGATCGACGCATGCACTTCGCCCATCATTCCGCCGCCGACGACACCAACGCGTAGGGATTTCATTCGTTTGTTGAGGATGCCGTTTCTACTTCAACCATGAGGATAAGGTGGACCACGCCACATGCGCCGCGAACGCACCGTAAAATAGCGCGGCGAGCACCATCATGACGAGCCGGAAGCCACCCAACCGGATGGCCGGCGGCAGCAGACGGTTCAACTGGATCAACAGCACGGCCGACACGAAAAGCACCATCCCGCCGACGAGCCCGCTGAGGCTGAGCAGGAGCAGGGGCGCCTCGAGCCCGGCAATCAGGATGGTGATGCCGAGCAGGATCTGCAGCCAGATCGTCAGGAGGTAGAGCTTGCTCTCGGACCAGAACCGGCTCTCCCGCAGCCAATCGACCTTGCAGGAATCGGCGACGACGCGGGCCGCGATGTCGAGATTGCCGACCACGGTGGAGAACAACTTGAGGCCGCCCACGATGAAGAACGCGGTCGCGAACCAACGGCCGACCTTCAGCCCCAGCTGGTCACCCTCGGCGCGGATGAAGTCGATGCCGCCGCCGGTCGGGACGCCGCGCAAGGCGGAGTGCGCGATCACCGACATCGCGACGATCGAGATCGTGCCGAGCAGCACGAAGGTCAGGAGCTGCTCCTGGTTGCCAAGCCGCCACCATTTCCGGAAGCGCCGGAGGTTCTCCTCGTCCTGCGGAAAAAAATATCCGAGTGCGGGTGCCGCCACCTCTTCGCCGGTGATCGGTGAGACCAGCCGCGGGATGTAGGCGCCCATGCCCCAGTTCTTGTCCCGGACCCAGTTCGCGACGGTGAGGTTGCCCAGCCCACCCGAGCCGGCGTAGACCAAGGCGCTGAAAAACACGGCGGGAGCGATGACCTTGGGCAGGGTGCCGAAGCTCACGAGCCCCTGGGCGGCCTCGCCCCACGCCGCGAGGTCGGTGGCCGCGAAGCTGGCCACGGCAAGAAACACCAGCGTGACGGCGATCACCCCGGTCTGAAACTTTTCCAGCGTCTGGTATACGACGGGCGAAATGCTGAACGCCACGCCGGCGAGGAGCAGCCCGATGACGCAGATCATCACGGCGTTGCCGCCGAGGCCAAAGGTCAGGGTCGTGGCCGCGCTGAGCGCGATGCCGGGAAAGATGAAACCGAGCATCGGCAGCGTGGCGAAGAGCAGCCCCCACGGACGCCACAACCGGGCAAAACCGGTGATCGCGGTTTCGCCGGTCGCGAGGGTGTAGCGCTGCACCTCGGTGTTCAGGAAGAATTGCAGCAGGATGCCGACCTCGGCGGCCCACAGCAGCCCGAGACCCTCCTTGGTTGCAAGGTAGGGCCAGAAGATGAATTCGCCCGAGCCGATTGCGCCGGCGATCAGGATGACGCCGGGCCCGACCACCTGCCGAAACGGCGGCGGTTCCGGCATCGGCCGGTACGTAACGGCCGGGAGGTGGCGGCTCGGGATTTCGGGCGCGACGACTTCGGCCGCGGGCGACGGCGAGGGCCGGGACGGATCGGGCGCGGGAGTCTGCGGGGAATGGGCCAAGGGCGCGGGGCGTCCCGGTCGCGGCGACCGGGAAGATCCGGGAGCGTAACCGATCAGTGGACGCAGACGGTTCACCGCCAGCGCGTGCGCTGTCAAGCGCCCGCCGCCGGTTGGCCAGCGGATCCACGGCGGATGAGAACGATCATGCGCGGCCGGCCCGATCGTCTTTGGCCGCGGGGCCCCGCGCGGTCTGGTCGGTCCCAGGAGATCCCGCGTCCGCCAGGCGTGGTTGTCATCTAATGGATGACATCCCGAGGGGCGATTTTTCCGGGGCGTAAACGTCGCGGCGCCGGGCCGGCTAATGCGTCCCCGGGATCCGCTGCGTCTGGCCGGTTTCGGCGGCCCGATACGCGGTGAAGACGGTGGTGAGAATGCGCAGCGATTCGTTGGTGGTGATCGGCGGCGGTTCGAGGCCGAGGGCGGCGCGGACACACGCGGCGACATAGGGACTGTAACCGGCGGGGCTCTCGGGCGCGGTGTAGGTTTTGATTTCCGGCTTCGCGTCGGTGGTCGAATAATACCGGAACGGCACAGCCGCGCCATGCCGGTTCATCTCGATCCATCCGGTGGCACCCCAAATCTTGACGTGGGAATGGTAGCCTTTGTCCAGGTAGTAACCGGAGGTCATCGTGCCGAGGGCGCCATTGCTGAACTTCAGGGTGAGGGTGGCAGAGTCTTCGACATCGAGGGGCTGGCCGCCGATGTTGGTCGTAAAGCCGGCGACGTCGGTGACGTCGGCGCCGGTCAGGTACATGGCGATGTCGATCCAGTGCAATCCGAGCCAGATCAGGTGGCCACCGCCACCGCGCGCTTTCTGGGCGTACCAACTTTTCTCGTACCCGGCCTTGCCGAGCCGGGTCTGGTCGGCGATCAGGTGCAGCTCGACGCCGTAAATCTTGCCGAGTTTTTTTTGCCGGATGAGATCGAGGGCAAACTGCGTCTCGGGGTTGAGCCGGTTGGCGAGGGCCAGCATGAGGTGCAGCTTCCGGGTGTTCGCCTTCTGGCTGAGCCGGGCGAATTCCGCGATGCTGAGGCAGGCCGGCTTTTCCGCGAGGACGTGCGATCCGGCGTCGAGGGCGGCTTCGATGGCCGCGGGCGCGAGCTTGGGTTCGAGTGAGATCAGCGTGAGTTGGGGCCGGTGCTGCGCGAAAAGATCGCGGGCCGAGGAGTAAGTGGCGGCGAGTTTGGGCCCCAGCGCCTGGCGGGCCTCGGTGATCGTCTTCCCGGAAGGATCGGCGAGGAGGACGGTGGCGGTCTCGGCTGATTCGGCCAGGGCAGGAAAGTAGGCGCTCAGGTGCGCCCCTTCGTGGTTGGTGATGACGGCGACCGTGGCGCGTCGGGGCGTTTGGGCGCCAAGGGTACAGGCGAGGAGGAGCGAAACAAGGAGACCGGGGAGAGTGCGCTGGTTCATGAGTTGCGGTGGATGCCGCAGGATGGCTATCGGGCGAGGTGAGGGGAAAAACGAACGGCGTCGCGGAGCTGTGGCAAATGGTTATTGGGCGAAAATGGCCGGAGGCCAGACTTGAAGCGCGATGACGATCGAGCCCCGGGCTGAGTTTTCAATTTCCGATCCAGGGGATTTCCGGCCCGACGGATAGTGCCGGGGGCGCTGGGACGTTCGGCAAGAAAGCTCCGCTTGCGCTCGCCACGCGCTGTCTTAGGTTTCCCGAATGTCAACCGCATCCGTCTCGTCCCTCCTGCAACTACCCAAGCGCAAGCGGCTCGAAATTGCCGAGGTGCTGTGGCTTTCAGTCGCAGATGAGGACCGGATGCCGGTTTCGGAGGGTCACAAAAAGGTACTGGACGCGCGTTTGGCCGATTATCGTGCTGGCAGGAGCAAGCCGATTTCGCATGCGGAGCTCATGCGACGGCTTCGCGCGACGTGAAGAATGTGCCAGTATTTGCCCTGCCGGAAGTCGAACGTGACCTCCGCGCGGCGATGCTCCACTATTCCTCTTGGCGATCCGATGGGGCTGAGCACATTCGGGTAAAGTACGATGAAACGGTGGCTGGGATTGGACGGAATCCAGATGCTTTTCCGAAAAAACACGGCGACGTCAGACGTGCGCTTCTTAAGCGGTCGTATTACGTGGTCTATTTCGTCGAAGAGCCCGACCGGTCGGTCGTCGTAGCTGTGCTTGATGCAAGAAGAGACCCGCAGGAGATTCGCGATATTGTTGAAGAAAGAAAGAAGGGGCCGAAACCAACCGCCTGAGCCACCCGGAGGCACGCCGCCAATTTTCGCCTCGCGGCGAAAATTCACCCAACCCGTTCCTTAAAGCTGTAACCTGCTTTCCCATCCGGCTCGTTTCCCGCTCTTTTTCTCTGCCTCGCCAATCCGCGGTGAACGAGGGACGATGGGGCAATGCCGGCGGACATCTTGATCATCGGCCAGGGCCTGGCGGGGACGCTCCTCGCCTGGGAGTTTGAGCGGGCGGGGATCTCGTTTGGGATCGCCGACGCCGGCCACGAGGGCGCGGCCACCAGCGCGGCGGCGGGGATCATCAATCCCATCACCGGCCGGCGGCTGGTGAAGACGTGGCGGGTCGAGGCGCTGCTGCCGGCGGCGCGGACGACGTATCGGAGCATCGAGGACGCTCTCGGCGTGGAGCTGTGGCACGAGGTGCGGGTGCGGCGGCTTTTTCGCGACGAGCGGGAGCGGCGCATCTTCGGGGAGAAACGGGCGGGCGGGAGTCTTGCGCCTTTTGCCGGGGCCGAGGATCGCGATGGCTTCTGGATCGAAGGCGCGGCCCGCGTCGACCTGCCCGCGCTGCTGGCGGCGGCGCGGGCGCGGTGGCAGGCCCAGGGCCGGTTGAGGGTCGGCGGCGCGGCCAGCATGGCCGGGGCCGCCGGGCACGAACTCGTGGTCGATTGCACCGGGCTGGCGGCAGCGCGCGGCGGCGAGTTCAACTTTGTGCCGTGGGAATTCTCCCAGGGCGAGATGCTGGAGGTCGCGGTCGAAGGACTCGCGCGCGACGTCGTGCTCAATGCCGGACATTGGATCCTCCCGGTGGCCACCGATGCGGCTTGGGTCGGAGCCACCCACCGGCCCGGGGTGCTCGATCGGCAGCCGACCGTGGCCGGGCGTGCGGTCCTCGAGGCCTCGGCCAGAATGCTGCTCGGGCGCCCGTTTCACGTGACCGGCCAGCGGGCGGGCGTGCGCGTCAACCTGCCGGACAAACGGCCGGTGGCAGGCCGCCACCCGCAGAATCCACGGCTCGGGCTGATCAACGGCCTCGGGGCCAAGGGCGCGTTGTACGCGCCAATGCTCGCGCGGCAATGGGTCGGCCACCTCGCGACCGGTGCGGGCTTCGAGCCCGAAATCGATGTCAGGCGATTCTGGCGAAGTCCGGAGTCCTGCCTGATCCGATAGGAACGCAGAGTTTCTCACCACGAAATACACGAAACACACGAACGGTTCGAGCCAACGGAACCCTGCTCTGTTGATTGGACAGTGTGACTCCGCCGCAACCGAAGGATCGGAGAGCTCGTTGCCCACGGAACACACGGAATACACAGAAAACCAATCACTGGTCGCCTTCGGCGCGGTCAAAAGCGGGCAATCTTCTGTGTATTCAGTGTGTTCCGTGGGCCAAAGGATTGAAGGGCTTGAAAAGGTTCGTCGCACCCAACCGCCATTCGTCGCGGAAAACCGGCGGTTCGTCGCAGCGTGGGCGTTATCCGCTTGAATCGCGCTGGCGGCGGGCGGATGAAGACCCCTGCCATGGAGAACCGCTGGACCCGATATTCCGCCGTCATTGCCGGCTGGGTCTTTCTGGGCTTCGTGCTCTCGATCGAGGTCTATTTCAACAACCGCGCCGGGTTGCGCATGGGCGCGGTCGATTTCCTCGAGATTGCAATTCCGCAGTTCGGCCGCGCGGCGATGTGGGCGTTGATGGCCCCGTTGATTCTGCGCCTGCGCGAAAAAATGCCGCTCAGCCGCGGCCGGTGGATGGGCGGCGTGGGTTTTCACCTCGGGATGAGTTTCGTCGTGATGGCGACGTACTATCTCGGACGGATGCTGGCCTACCTGGTTCTCTTCGATGAACCGCTCGCGGAATTCTGGCCGATGGCCCTCAAGGGCTTTTATGGCCGCAACATCATCGACATGGCCTACTACTGGGCGGTGCTGGCGTTCGGCTACAGTTTCGAAATCTACCAGCGGTACAAAAGCGAGGAGCTGCGGTCGGTGCAGCTCGAGGCGCGGTTGATCGAGACCGAGCTCAAGGCGCTGCGCGAACAAATGCGACCCCACTTCCTGTTCAACACGCTCAATACGATCGCCGTGCTCGTGCGCGAAAACAAGAACGACGAGGCGGTCAACCTCATCGCCCGGCTCAGCTCGCTGCTCCGGATGACGCTCGACAACACCGGCGTGCCGGAAGTCACCGTGCGGCAGGAAGTGGATTTTCTCGGACGTTATGTCGACATCCAGAAGGCGCGGTTTTCCGATCGACTGAACGTGACCATCGCGATCGAGCCCGCGGCCATGGAGGCGCGCATCCCGAATCTCCTGCTGCAGCCGCTGGTCGAGAACGCCATCCTGCACGGCATCGCGCCGAAGTGCGGTCCCGGCCGGGTCGATGTAACCGGACGCGTCGAGGGCGGCCGGCTGCATCTCGAGGTCCGCGATGACGGTCCCGGCTTGGGCGATGGACACCAGCGGGCGCGCGAAGGGGTCGGGCTCACCAATACCCGCGAACGCATTGCCAAGATTTATGGCGCCCATGGCCATCTCTCGCTGCGCAGCGAACCAGGCCACGGTGTCGCCGTGCAGATCATTCTTCCCTGTCGCCTATGAAAACCATCCCCGCCCCCGCCGCCGGCAGCGAGCCAGTTGGCACCGCGAATTTTGGGCGAACCGCTCCGGCCGCGTTGGCCGGCCGGCGCATCCGCACCCTGATCGTCGACGACGAACCCGCCGCGCGCCGCGGACTCCGGCTGTTGCTGGAGCGTGACGCCGGCGTCGAAATCGTCGGCGAGGCCGCCACGGGGGCCGAGGCGGCCGAGCTCATGACCCGCGTACAGCCCGATCTGGTGTTCCTGGATGTGCAGATGCCGGGGGGCGACGGCTTCGAAGCCCTGGCCAAGGTCGACCCGGCCCTCGTGCCGGCGGTGGTGTTTGTCACCGCCTACGACGAGCACGCGTTGCGGGCCTTTGAGGTCAACGCGGTCGACTACCTGCTCAAGCCCTATGACGACGCACGTTTCGGGGCCGCGCTGCAGCGGGCCAAGGACGAGGTGCGCCGCCGGCAGGCCGACTCGGTCAACACCCGGCTCGTCCAGCTGCTCGACTATCTCCAGCAGGGCGGCGGACAAAAGCCACCGCCCGACGAGCCGGCGGCGGATCGCATTCTGGTCAAATCTTCGGGGGAGATCTTCTTTCTCAAGGCCGCGGAGATCGATTGGATCGAAGCCGAGGGCGACTACATGAAATTCCATGTCGCCGGACGCGCCCATCTGATGCGGGAGACGATGGCGCGGCTCGAGGCGCGGTTGGATCCGAAGCGTTTCATCCGCATCCATCGCTCGACAATCGTGAACATCGACCGCCTGCGAAAGCTGAGCCCGTCGTTTGCCGGCGAGTATGCCGTGATCCTGCACGACGGCACGAAATTGAAGCTCAGCCGCGGCTACCACGATCGGATCGCGACGCTGTTGAAGCAGGCGATTTAGAAAATCGGGGCTCGGCGGCTCCAGCATCGGCGGCGAAGCGGTGGGCGCCGCTTTGTCGGCGCCGCCGGATGTGGTCTCGATCCCGGGACGCCCCGGTCCGCCGGTGGGACGGCACTGGCATCGCGGCTCGGCGGAATATTTGCACCCGTCGCGGATGGGCCTGATTACGGCGCGAGGATCGGGCGCTTCGTCGCTTTTCGAAAACTCTGGCGCGATTGCGGCGTTTTGGAGGCGTGCCAACTCCCGCCTGGTGCCTCGCCCTGCTGTTGTTTCTCGTGGTCCCGCTCCGCGCCGACGATTCGCTGGATCATGCCCGCCGGGCGCAGGCGCTGCTCGGATCCGGCATCTGGTCGCGCGTCATCCGCGTGCAGAACGAAGCGCGAAACAATGAGTATCCAGGAAGCTTTCACGCCCTCGTGTTCGAGCTGAGTGGCATCCTGTGGTTCTACTCCGCCAACAACGGCACGCAGAGTTTCTCGCTCCATCAGGGGGCGCTGGCCGAGGAGAAGGCGGACTTCGGCCCGGGCCTCCGCGACATCCACGCGGGGCTCACCGGCTGGAGCATCGTGCCGGATGGCGGCGCACCGGCGGGGGCCGGGAAATTGCCGCATGGGTGTTTTGTGGAGTGCGTCGCGCTGCTGCGGGAGCGCGCCGCCCGGGGTGGCGTCGTCGGCCGCGCGCAACTGCTCTCGTACTACGTCAGGAGAGCCTCGGGCTGGCGCGGGCACACGGTGCTGGCGCTCGCGGGGAGGGAGGAGGTGGAGGTGCTCGATCCGCTGGAGCCGGGGCGGTCGGTGCGATTGCCGGCCGCCGACGCGGACGACGCGCTGGGGCTGGCGCGGGGATTTCGCGGTGGCGCCGTGGCCAAAGCCCATCTGCTGCCGGTCGAACTGCCGGTTGAGGTGCCGGGCCGCGCGGCCGCGCCGTTGGCGGCTGCCTCGTCTGGTCTCGGGCCGACCGGGTGATGGCGCCATTCCGGGCCGCGAACGGA
>JBIJCX010000389.1:0-7415 GCA_044344465.1 Opitutaceae bacterium | reverse complement strand
CGGAGTTCTTCGGTCCCCAGTTGGTCATCGCGTGCAGCACGATCCCGCGCGCGCCGTAGGCGAGGCGCGCGGAGTCACGCCCGGCGGGCACAAACGACTCGACGAGATCGAGCAGCGCCGTATGGCACTCGGCGAGATTGGCGACCTCGACGGGCCAGTAGTTCATCTCGACGTTGATGTCGGAGGTGTGCTGGCCGAACCACACGGGGAACAGGCTGTCGTTCCAGAGACCTTGCAGCGCCGGCGGCAGGGTGCCGGGGCGCGAGGAGGCAATCATCAGGTAGCGGCCGAACTGGAAGTGCAGCGCGAAGAGATCGGGGTCGCGGTCCTTGGATTGATCGACGCGGTTGTCCCGCGCGCCCCACATCTGCGACCAGATGCGGCGGTTGGTCGGCATGTCGGCCGAACGGGTCCGGCCGAGATCGAGATCGACGCGGCGGAAGAGCGCCTGGTGGTCGACGGTGTGCGCGGAGCGCAGCGCGGCGTAGTCGCGGCCGGCGAGCGCCTCGAGATCCCGGGCGGCGCGCGCCGCGGGCTCCGCGCCGCGGAAATCAGTGCCGACGGTCATGAGGATCGTCGCGGTGGTGGCGCCCGTGACGCGGAAACCGTCGGGCGTCGGCGTGAGCGTGCCGCCCTCGAGCCGGATTTCGAAGCGCGCGTCGAACTTCGTGCCGTCGGGGTGGCCGCGGCCGCGCCACGCGAAGCGCGTGCCGCCGAGATGGGTCCACGATGGCCGCGGCGGCGTGGTGACGCTCTCGATCTTTGCGCCGAGTTCGGCGTCGTAGCGATACATGTCATCCTTCACGTCGCGGCGGTAGTCGAGCATGGCGGCGAACGAGAGCGCGCTGGCGCGATCGGCGGCGACGCGGGTGACAAGGGCGTTGGCGGGAAAACTGGAAAAGACCTCCCGGGTGAACGCCACGCCGCCCGCGGAATAACGGGTCGTGGCGACCGCGGTATCGAGGTTGAGTTCGCGCCGGTAGTTCTCCTCGCGCGCGGTGCCGTGGTCGAAGTGAAGGAAGAGGTCGCCGAGCGGTTGGTAGGCGTGACGCGCGGTCGACGTGCCCGGGATCTTCTGGGGCTCGCCGAGGTTGAGTGCGCGTTTTTCGTCCTCCGTGAGTTTCAAGTCGTCAGCGGCGCGGAACTTCCCCGCGAAAATCAATTCGCGCTGCCGGCGCAGCTTTTCGCGAAACGTCGGATCGGCCAACTTGGGTGTGGGCGCGCCGGACCAAATGGTTTCCTCGTTGAGCTGAAGGTGGTCGCGGTGCACGCCACCGTAGACCATCGCGCCGATGCGACCGTTGCCGACGGGCAGCGCCTCCTCCCAATATTGGGCCGGTCGATCATACCAGAGGAGAAGCCGTGAATCGGGTGGATTGGCGGCGTCGGCGACGGTCAGCAATAAAATGCCGGCGAGCACGGCGGGAAGAAGGAGGTTTTTCATCGCAAGGAGCGCGTGGAGATCGGATTGCTGACGGCGGGCGAGATTCGGTCTGGCCTGATGCTTGGGTACAAGGGAAGGATTTAGCCGGTACCACCGGGGAGGCTACGGTTGTTCCTTTGAAACCCTTCAATTCCGGGGATTGCGTTCGTCGTTGCGGGCGAATGAATTGACCGAAGCCAACGTTCCCCCGCCGTGATCACACTGCAACAAATCGCCCGCGCCGCCGGCTGTAGTCTGGCCACGGTCTCTTATGCCCTGCGGGATAATCCGCGGATTCGGCCCGAGACGCGGGCGCTGGTGCAAAAGGTCGCCCAACAGTTGGGCTACCGTCCGAATCCGCGTTTCTCGGCCTTGATGTCTCATATCCGGAGGTCACGTCCGGTGGCGGCAGGCGAACGCATCGCCTTTGTGTGGGTGCACACGCCGCGGACCGAGTCGGCGAAGGATCCGTTTCTCCAACGCGTTTTCCTCGGCGCCAAGACGCGGGCCGAGGCTTTGGGTTATGGCTTGGAGCAGTTCTGGACCGCCGAGCGCGGCATGACCGACCGGCGGCTGTCGCAGGTGATGAAGGCGCGCGGGATCGTTGGCGTGCTGCTGTCGCCGGTCATGCACGAAGCCGAGGTGACGTTGGATTTGGAGTGGGACTGCTTCGCACCCGCGGTGATCGGCAGCGCGCGGTGGAATCCGGAACTCCACCACGCCGGCCACCACCATTACCTGGCGATGCGGATGGCGCTGGAGCGACTGGCAGCTGCCGGATGTCGACGACCGATGGCGATCCTGGAAACCGACGTGAACGAACGGGCGCGGCGGGCGTGGGAAGCGGCGTTTGCGGTGTTTCACCCGAGCCGCGCGGCGGCGGCAGAGTTGTTGTGGATTGGACTGCCGGGAGACCGCCGCACGCTCGCGCGCCGGATCAAGGCGAGCCGGCCAGACGCGCTCGTGGTGAGCGCCCACGCGATCCTCGAACAACTGCGGGCGACGGAGCGGCCGATTATCAACCTGCACTGGGTTCCGACTGCGCCTGAAATCGGCGGTGTTGACCAATCCTACGACATGGTGGCGGCCAACGCCGTCGACCTCGTCGTGAGCCAGCTCAACAGCAACGAGACCGGCGTGCCGCCCTGGCCGCGCATGCTGTTGTTTCCCGGGCGGTGGGTGGAAGCGGTGGCGACAGCGGCCAGACACAAAGAAGACCAACTCATTCGATCACGACCACCTGCCCCGGTCGCAACGTCGGTAGGAGGGCGAGCAGTCTGGGCATGAGCGGTGTCGTGTCGGCGAGTCGATTGGAACGTGCGCGCAGCGTGACGACGATGAACGGGACTTTGGTGAAGTCGTGCTGCTGCACCATCGCGTTATCCATGGTGCCAAATAGCTCGAACAGGCCGCTGGCGCGGGCGAGGAGTGCGCCGTTCTTCGTGCCAGCCCAGCCGATGAGCGGAACCGATTGCACATCATGGCCCGGCAGGCTGCGTGAGAGACGCCAATCGAGATTCTCGTCGAGGAGAATCCTCATGGCGTCACGCGGGCTGCAGGAAACGAGCGCGCGACTCCTCGAGCACGGCAATCACCTGATCGCGACCCACGCTGGGAAACCCCGCGAGAAAGTCATCGATGCTATCGCCGGCTTCTAGATGATCAAAAAGACTGCGGACGGGCACCCGGGTGCCGGTGAACACGCGCTCGCCCCCAAGGACGTCGGCGTTGGCGCTGGTCGCATCGGAGGCTTTCATGCTCGGAAAATAGTCGCGAATCAGAGGACGACAAGAGCCGAGTCGAGTCTACAGCCGGCCGTCGATCTCGGGGTGCGTCAGCTGCCGCGGCAACGGCGCAGTTCAATCCGGTTCACCGCTCGTCCGCCTCCTCACGTCGTCGCCTAGGTTTGATGGCATCAATTGGCTTGGGCGCGGCGGAGGTAGGCCAGGACTTCGGCGCGCACGCGTGCCTCGTAGTCGGGGCGACTGACGTGGCCGGTGTCGAGGTGGTTCCAAATGTCTTTCTTCGCCATGAGCTGGTTGAACGCGGCGTAGACGCCGGTAGGCGGGCAGATGTGGTCGATGAAGCCGACGGTGAAGAACGCCTGCGCGCGGATGCGCGGCGCGAAATTGACCGAGTCGTAGTAGCGCACGGCCTCGACGACGCGCGGATCGGGATTCACGGTGCCGTTGGGGATGAGGCGCGGCCAGCCGTTGATGCGGTTGATCGTGATGCCGGTGTGATCGCAGAACGTCGGGATTTCCGCGGACACGTAGGTCACGCGAGCGTCGAGTCCACCGGCGGCG
Source organism: Opitutaceae bacterium (assembly GCA_044344465.1). GTDB lineage: Bacteria > Verrucomicrobiota > Verrucomicrobiia > Opitutales > Opitutaceae > ER46. Next base: position 3,686 of record JBIJCX010000389.1, on the reverse strand, counting down.
ATGGCCTGGCCGCCGCCCTGACTGCGACCGAGGGCGACGAGCCGGCGGCCGTCCCATTCGGGCTGCGCGGCGAGCGTGTCGATGGCGCGGAGCAGGCGGAAAAAAATCCCGCGGAGATACATCGTGTCGCGCGACTCCCGACCCTGCAGGTAGTATTCCTTGAGCTCCCCAGCCTGCAGCGCGGCGTAGAACTCGCGCGGCTGGCCGTTCGGGATCCCGTTGGCGTTGAAGTCGAGCGCGACGAAGCCGTCCTGCGCCCATTTCACGGCGTTCGGCAGGCGCGATGTCGTCACGCCGGCGCCGTGGGCGAGCACGATGGCAGGGAGGCTCTTCGCCTGCGCGCCGGTGGGCCGCGCCAGGTAGCCCGACAATCCGCGGCCGATGCCGGTGTCGGCCTGCACCTCGAAACACTCGATGCCGGCAACGGGCGACTTGACGGACGTGAGCCGGAGATTGGCGGGCGTGGCCGCGAGTTGCTTTTTTTGCGCGCTCCAGAATGCGTCGAAATCATCGGGCGCGGGCAGGCTCGGCGTGATCTCAAGCGGAGCGATCGCCGCTCCGGCGCGCGCGGTGAGCTTCGGCGGGCCGGACGGCGTGCACTCGACCAGGCAATGAAGAAAACCCGGTTCGTCGAGCCGCGCGGTGAGGGTGACGCCATCGGAAACGAGTTGCGCGATGCCTGCGCGATTCAGCGGCACGCCGTCCTTGGTGATGCTCCACTTCGCCGCGGGGCCGGCAACGGGCCGGCCGTCGCGGAGGAGCGCGATGGTGAAGACAACGTTGGCGCCGCGAGGGTAGATCGGATCGGCGCGATCGGCGCTGACTTTGAGCTCGTAGCCGGCAGCGGCGCTCGGTGCCGCGGCGAAGCCGCGCGCGCCAACGATCGCCGCAATCGCAAAGCAGAGAAAGGTTCGGCGTGAAAGCATGGTCAGCGCGAGGGTGATAGGGCGTAGCTCCGTCCGGTCACCGTGTTGAAACTCAGGATGTACTCCGTGCCGGCGGACTGGCTGGGCTGCGAGCCGAGTCGCAACGGTGTCCGCGAGCGCACGGCGCAGGTGCCGCCGGCCGCCGACTGTATCGTCGCCGCCGCGAGCGAGCCTTCGCGCCAGACGAGATCGACCGTGAAACCGCCGCGTGCCCGCAGGCCCCGCACGCTGCCATTCCGCCATGCCGCTGGCAGAGCGGGGAGCACGTTGAGGCCTCCGTCGTGGCTTTGCAGCAGCATTTCGGCCATGGCTGCCGTCGTGCCGAAGTTTCCGTCGATCTGAAAGACATTTCCCTCGGGGCGGTAGTGGTTGTCGAAAAGATTGGGAAACGTGCAGTCCTTGAAGAGCGCCACGATGCTCTCGTGGGCCTTGTCGCCGTCCTCGAGGCGCGCCCAGAAATTGATGAGCCAGGCGCGGCTCCAGCCGGTGTAACCGCCGCCGTGGCTCAGCCGCGCCTCGAGGGATCGGCGCGCCGCGGCGGCGAGGTCCGGGGTGCGGCGCACGGAAATCTCGTCGCCCGGATGAAGCGGAAAAAGATGCGAGGTGTGGCGATGCCCCGGCTCGTGTTCCTTGAAGTCCTCGGACCACTCCAGCAACCGGCCGTCTGCCCCGACGCGAATCGGGGCGAGGCGCGCGCGTTTCTCGCGCAGGACCACGGCGAATTCGCGGTCCACGCCCAGCAATTCGGCGGCAGCGATGCCGTGGTCGAACAGTCCGCGCACGAGCGCCATGGTCATCGCCGGTCCCATGTCGAGGCCGGTGCGCGTGCCGTCGGGAGCGAGGTAGGCATTCTCCGGAGACGTCGACGGGCCGCTGACGAGCCAACGGTGCTTCGGGTGTTCGACGAGGGTGTCGACGTAAAAGCGGGCCGCCTCGCGCAGGTAGGGCCACGCGCGCTCCGCCAGAAATTTCCGATCCTGGGAAAACAGCCAGTGTTCCCAAAAATGCTGGGCGAACCACGCCGGGGAGTCGGGCCAGAACAGACCCGTGCTGCCGCGAAGATCGGTGCGGCCCCAAATCGTCGTGCGCGTGCTCATCGCCAGTCCGCCGGCGCCGAAGCGTTCGCGCGCCGTGCGCTGCGCGAGCGGCACCTGCGCCTCGGCCAGGGCGAACAGCGGCTCGTGGCACTCCGCGAGGCCCGCGACTTCGGCGGGCCAGTAGTTCATCTGCGTGTTGATGTTGATCGTGAAGTCGGAGAACCACGGTGGGTTCGGCAGCGGGTTCCAGAGCCCCTGCAGATTCGCCGGCAGTGCGCCCGCCCGCGATGCGGCGATGAGGAGGTAGCGACCGTAGGAAAAATACCGCGCCATCAGATCCGGATCGGCAACACCGGCGGCGGCCCGCCGCAGACGCTCGTCGGTGGGCAGGGCGGCGGTGGCGGCGTCGGTGCCGCCAAGTTCAAGGGCCACCCGGCGAGACAGTCCCTGGTGATCGCGCGTGTGGGCGGCGAGCAACTCCGCGTAGGAGCGGCCGGCGGCCTGCGCGAGCGCGAGGCGGGCCGCCGCGGCGGGATCGGGATGATAGTAGCTGGTGCCGACGCTGAGCAGGAGGGTGACGGCGTTGGCGTGATCGATCGTGAGCGCGTTGTCGGTGGCGGTGACGCGGCCGCCGTCGGCGAGCGCCCGGAGTCCCACGGCGAACTCGGCGCCACCTTCGGCGCAACGGCCGGTCATCAACACGGTATCGGCGCCATCGGTACGCGTGACCGCACCCATCCGTCCGAGCAGAGCGCGAAACGTGATGAGCCCGGGCCGGCTCGCGGCGAGGCGAATCACGAGCACGCCGCCGGGCGCGCTGCAAAAAACCTCGCGTGTGTGCGTGACGCTGCCGCGTTTGAACGTCGTGCGCGCCACGGCGGTGTCGAGGTTGAGTTCGCGGCGGTAATCCCGCGTATGCGCGATGTCGGCTTCGAACTCCAGGCGCAGGTTGCCGAGCGGCTGAAAGCTGCCATAGTCGGGCCGCGGCACCGTGGTCATGTGCTGTTTTGCGAGTGCGTCAGCCTCGGCGTGCCGGCCGGCAAAGAGCAGCTCGCGCAGCCGGGGAAGATTCTGGAGCACCTCGGGTTTTTCGACGTAGGCGGCACGACCGGACCACACGCTGCCCTCGTTGAGCTGAAGAAGTTCGCTGTCGGGGCCGCCGTGGACGAGCGCGCCAATCCGGCCGTTGCCGACGGGCAGCGCCTCATGCCAGGTGCGCGCCGGCTCACGATACCAAAGAGCGTTTGCACCTTCGGCGGCGCTCGAAACGGTGGCGAACGACAAGGCAAGGAGCAATGGGTATGGACGCATCGGATAGGGCCACAGAGTGGCGCGACTCACATGGACGGAAAGCCCGCGCCCAATCAACCGTTGACACGGCCGATCGGTGGGCGCACTCGAAAGCGCGGGTCGCGATTGACCTCGAACCGGCGGCGGGACGCACGTGAACGGTTGGGATGGCGCGGCGCCTGGGAGCACCATTCTGCAGTGTCAACTGTCGAGCTACACCGGACTCGCGTGGGTTGCCCTCGAGCCAGAGTTCATACCTGATACCGCCATCGCCCATCGGTCGGCCACACCGCACATAACGTTCAATATCGCCCCCCGCGAACGCCTCGACCCCATCCGTCTGCCAGCGCGAATCCCATGACAAACGCTCCCGCCCTCTCTTCTCTCCACGCACGCCGCTGCACGTCCATCCGGCACCCGGCATTAGTCCGTT
>JBIJCX010000679.1:0-2501 GCA_044344465.1 Opitutaceae bacterium | reverse complement strand
ACACCCTACGGGAAATCTGTGATTTTTTTCGCCGTCATTGCTGAACCCTTGATCACGGATCATCACACCGCCGAGTCAGCCGGGAAAGGCGGCTTGAAAGTCAAACGGCCCCGGATGAGTACGCGGCTGCCAACCCAAGCCTTTCATTTGCGCGTCCGCCTCAGGGGCCGGTGCGCAGCACCGTGGCCGCTTCGGATTCCTCCACGATCAGGCCGAAACTCTCCTGCAGCATGCGCACGAAACCTTCCGGGTCATCGGACTTGAAGGAGCCGCCGAAGCGCTTCTGCGCGAGCTCCGCATCGCCGATCACGAGCTTGTGGCGGTTGTAGCGGTTGAACTCCGCCACGATCTCGCTCAACGCGGCCAGTTCAAAATCGAGCCGGCGCTCCCGCCAGGCGAGCGCACGCTGGGTCTCCTCGTGCGAGACTTTGGTGACTACAACCTCCGCGAGGCGGCTTTCCACCGTGACTATGGGAGCCGGCAGTGCGACCACGACCTTATGCCCGGAAGCAAGGACCGGCGGGCCGAGGGTGGACAGCGAGTCGCTGTGCAAGTGGGGCGGGCGGGCGAGCAGGCTTTTGCCGGTCATGGCATCATCCACGCGGACCTTGCCCTCAGTCACCAACACCGCGACGGCCTTGTCCTGCAAATGGACCTTGAAAGCAGTACCCACCGCCCGGATGGCGACGCCACGGGCCTCCACGATGAAGGGACGTTTGGCATTCCGGGCGACGGCGAAGTGAGCTTCGCCCTGCTTGAGCGTAATCCGGCGTTCGCTCGGCGTGAACGCAGCAGTGACGGTGCTGTCGGTGTTGACCACGACGACGGAGCCGTCAGGGAAACGGAGAGTGCGAATCGCGCCGACCGCAGTGTTGATTTCGCCGGAATATTGGGCGGGACGCCACCACGAGAAATAGGTGAAGACGAGCGCGGCGGCGGCGGCCGCCGCAACACCCCACTGAACGAGCGGCCGTCGCCCCGGTGAACTCGGGGCATTCGGCGTCGCTGTCGGCGCGGATTCCCCCACGCGGCCAAGCAATTCCCAGGTGCCGTCAAATTCGTTGAAGAGCGCCGCGTTCCGGGGATCAGCCGCGAGCCAGTTCTGAAATTCAGTTTCCTGCTCGGTGGAGAGGCCCTGCCGGCACCGGGAAAACCAAGCCAGGGCCGCCTCCTCCATGTGGGTGGGAGGGGGCAACGGAGTATCTTGATCCAAGGGCAAAGGAGGCATGGCGAACTACGCACCGGTTCGGCTGGACACTCCCGCCAGGCAGTCACGGGAAACGCCACGGAGCAGAAGGAACTGCCGGCAGCGAAGGACGGCGAGACATAGCTGGGCGTCCACGGTGTTGACGGAGATATTTAGTTGGCGGCTGATCTTTTCGTGAGAAAGCCCGTGGAAACGGCGAAGAACAAGGACCTCACGGCAACGGGGAGGCAGCGCAGCGATGGCCTCGTGGAGGATCTCGATTTCCTGACCATAGGAGACAGTTTCGGCGACATCGGATCTATCCTCCACCACGGACAAATGCTCGATATTCCCTATGCTGTCTGTTGCGGCCACGCGATGGTGACGGGCAAGGTCGAGCGCCGCATTTCGGGCAATGACGAAGAGGTAGGGACGAACCTCATGCAACTTGCCGGCCACTTTGGCGCGCAGCAGGCGGGCGTAGGTTTCCTGAACAAGGTCATCCACGTCGGCCAACCCGGGAAAGCGACCGCGGAGGTAGGCGCGGAGGGCGGCTTCATGAGGCTGCACTTCCGCTGTGAACCACAGCGAATGGTCCGTGGCGGCAATCTGCTCGTGAGGTAAAAGTAAAGGAACGGAGCCCACGTTGAACGACCCAATAATGGGTGACGGTAGGATATCAACGGCAAGGCCGGTCGAAGCCGACTGAAAAAAGTGCAATGAGGAGCGGAATCTCCATAGGGTGAATTAGCGCTTCATCCGTTGTAAGCTGCGGGCGCTCGCTTATGGCCGGCTTGCCATCGAGGCACGACCGTGCACAGTTGTGCCCCATGCCCAAAGTAATCGAAAATCCGCTCGTGCGCGCCCGCATTGAACCCCGGCGCAAACGCAATGCCGAGGTGATTCTATCCAAACTGGGGATCAGCCCCGGCCAGGCCATCAATATGCTCTACGCGCAGATTGAGCTGAAAAAAGGCCTTCCCTTCCCCGTGGTCGCCCCGGAAAACAGCGACGTGCTGCCACCCATCGAGCACGTCGCTGATGAATGGAATAAACTCGACCGCACGGACTACTCGTACCTGAACCGATGAGCCCCAAGCCTGGCGAAGTCTGCCTGATCGACCTGGGGATGATCGGCAAGGTACGGCCGGCGGTTGCCGTTTCTCGCGACGATCCTGACAGCCCGCGTGCCATTGGTATTTTCGTTCCCATCACAAGCGAGTGCCGGGGCTCGCGCTACGAAGTCTCAATCGGCAAACCCAGATTTCTGCGGGAACCGCAGTCATGGGTGAATGCTCAAGCGGTCGTTACCGTC
>JBIJCX010000678.1:0-2507 GCA_044344465.1 Opitutaceae bacterium | reverse complement strand
TGCAGCACCGGCCCGAGGTTGCTCTGCTGGTTGGTCTGTTCTCCCACGTTGACGGTGAGCCGCCAGTTGGGGGTGGGATTCGCCGTCAGCGTGAACTCATAACCCTCGGCCACGTAGTCCTGGTAGTCGGTGAAGCCCTGCGCGGGCCGATACGGGGGCTGGAGGAATTTGATGTCGCCGCTCAGGGAGGCCGCGCTGTTCCAGAGCGTGTTGGTGGCATTAACGAAGTTAAAAAGTCCGAGTTGATTGCGAATTGTCGCGATCGCCTGGCCCTTAAGATCAGTCTGCCAGCGGCTGAGCGACGCCTGGAGCCGGCCATTGAAGAGCGCCACTCGCAGGCCGGTCTCAGTGCCCTCGCCCTCGGCGTTGTTGATGGGCTGGCTGTAGAGATCGCTGGCGGCGAGATCCTGCAGGACCAGGCTGCTGGACGAGTTGTAGAAAAGGCGAAGCCACGGCGTGACGACGAAGACAATGCCACGAGAAAATGTGTCGGCGGGTTGGACCGTCTTGGTATTGACGCCGTCGCGCGCGTTGTAGGGGGCGGGATCGGAATAGAGCAGCGAACCGGGATCGAGCGGCAGGCTGCGGGTGTATTGCGCGCGATCGTCGGTGCGCCAGCCGAAAAGCGTGATCACGCGCTCGTCGAGCCAGTAATTGTGCATCGCAAAGATCCGCGTGTCGACGCGCGTGTAGCGCAACACGGGCGGGCCGCTGTTGCCGAAACCGGGAGTGACACCGTTCGCTTCGGTGGGCAACGCCGCCTGCAGGGCCGCGAGGTTGTCGCTGGTGGCGAACCGCGGGTACTTGTCCCAGAGGCTCGACATGTGGTCCACGCCGGTCGCGGGATCAAAATAGAAACGGTAATTTATAATGTTTTGACCGGCACCCGGCGCGGCGGGCCACGTCACGGTGACGCCCGGCACGCTCGTCTTCGTGGGCGAGAGATTGCGGAAGGTGGCGTTGTTCACGCCGCTGAGCGAATTCCGCTGCTGCTCCATGAGCCCGGCGAACCGGTGGCGCCCCAGCCAGCGGCCGAACCGCGGCAGATACTTCTTCGTATCCAGTTCGTAGGACATGGTCGCGCGGCCAACTTCGAGGTTGTTCTTCTGGAAGAAAATCACCCCTTGGGGGCCGCCGGCATCGGTGTAGTACTTGCCATAGTTCGGATTGGGTGCGCCGTTCGGAAGCACGGCGTTGGGATCCACCATCAGATTATCGGTCGCGGCCGTCTTGGAATAGTCGGAGAAGCGGTCGCTGAACTGGCGGTTGTAGGTAAGTTCGAAATCGAGGTTGGGGAGGAGGTTTTGCTGCCACGAGGCAGTCAGGCCGCGGAAATCAACCTGCGTGCCATCGGAGTAACCCATGAGATTCGTTTCGAGGGGAAACGGCAAAGCGAACGACTCATGGTCCGACACGCTGTGGATGCTGCTGCCGAGATTCGGGGTCGGGAGCCGCGTCTTGCCCATGCGCGCCCAGTTCATCGGCGCGACGGCAGAAGTCGCCCCGTCCACGATGAAGATCGAGGTGGCGGCGGCGAGCTGGTCGAGTCCGGCGATCGTGGAGTTGTTCAGCACCGAACCGGGGACGGTAACGCTGGGGCGGCTGGCCGGCGGCAGAGTCGTCCAGGAACTGAAACCGTCGCTATAGGTATAGCCCCGCGCGAAGGCGCGCCGCCGCTGGTCGCCGCCTTCGTAGTTTACGTCGATGATCGTCTTCCTCCACGGTTGAAACCGGAGCGCGGCGTAGGCGCGGCGGTGAAGGTTCTCGTCGGGCTGGAGATGCGACCCGCGATCATCGGTGAGGTAAGCGAGGCGGAGGGCGAGCTGGCCCTTGATCAGCGGCACGTTCGCGTTGGCACTGTGGCGAACGCCGGAGTTGGAGTCGGCCTTCAGATCAACCTCGAAGCTGCGCCGGTTGAGGTTGGCGCGTTGGGACACCGCATTGGAGATGCCCCCGGGATTGCCCAGCCCGTAGAGGATGGCGTTGGGCCCGCGCGTGAAACTGATGCGCTCGGTATTGTAGATGTCGGCGGGCGCGGTGGTGGGGAGGAAATCCCGCTGGGCGCTCGCCACAGAGAATCCGCGCGAGGTGTAGGAGACGCTGCTGAACAGGCCGCTGTTGCCGGCCGTGGTGCCAAGCGCAGGGTCGTCCGTGGTCGTGTTGGGCACAAACTTGAAGACTTCATCGAGCGAGGTGAGGCCGAGGTCGCGCATGAAGTCGGGGGTGATGATGGTCTCGGCGACGCCGGTGTCCTCGATGCGCGTTTTGAGGCGTGTGCCGGAGAGCGTTTCGCTGGCGAGATAGCCGGTGTCTTTGGCGGAGGTCACCTCGAACGGAGTCAGCACCAGAACCTCTTCCTTTGCGGCGACCGGTGCCGCGGGCGGCATCGGAGCTCCTGATACGGCCTGCGCCCAAAGGGCCGCGGGCGCGGCGAGGATCAGGAGGCAGAAGAATAGTGAGGATTTCATAGGGAAAGTGGGGACAAAGTGTGCGCGCGGGATCATCGG
>JBIJCX010000677.1:0-2510 GCA_044344465.1 Opitutaceae bacterium | reverse complement strand
CGCGATCGCGTCCCGCATCGTGCACGGTGACGATGTGGGGATGACTGAGGCGGGCCATGGTGCGTGCCTCGCGCAGGAATCGCATTTCGAGATCGGAGGTCGCGCCGCCGCCGGAGGGAATGACCTTGAGCGCGACAATCCGCCCGAGCTGGGAGTGTTGGGCGAGATACACCACCCCCATGCCGCCCCGACCGAGTTCGTTGAGGATGCCATACGGGCCGATGCGGTTGGGCCCGGCGGCATTCTCGCCAGACGGAATCGGCGGGGTCGAATCCGGTCGCTCGGCCATTGTCTGTGAAAAAATCTGCGCGCCCGCGCAGCGCAGGCAGACGCCGGTCGCATCCACCGCCCGGGCCGTCGGCCGACCGCACCGCGGACACGGGGCTGAAGGGAGGGGCGCGACGGAGTCCATGGCGGCGCCCTCAGCGACGGAAAACGGCGAGGAGATGCCGCAGCTCGTCGTCCGCGTCGTCGGTATTCTCGAGCGTCGCGGCCACCTCGAGCTTCACCAGTTCGCCGAGCCGGCGGGTGAGGCGGTGCAGCCAGACGGCGACGGTGGCGCGCGAGGTGCCGAGGGCGGCGGCCACGCGTTCATAGTCGCCGGCCGCGGGCGGGCTGTGGAGAAACGGCTTCAGCGCGGAGAAGGCGGCCCCGCGGCCCGCAGTGCGTTGCTCGCGTTCGAGGCGCGAAAGGGCCGCGCCGAGTACCGTGACGGCCCAGGACAACTCGTAGGCCTGGCTGGGGTCCAGCTCCGGGTGGGCGACCGCGGCGAATTCCCGCTCGAGGTCGAGATCGCCGAGATCGACAAAGGTGACCTGGCCGCCGCGTTTCAACGCCGAGGCGTGGGTGCGCTCGTGTCCGACGAACTGGCGGAGGGCGCCGATGAGATAGCCGCGAAAACGGCCGCGCGCGGGATCGGGTCGATCGAAAAAATCGCCGGCCATGAGGTGGGCGAAAAATTCCTGGGTCGTGTCCTCGGCGTCGGCCGGCGAGTGGCCGTGCCGGCGCAGGTAGCTGTACACCGGCGGCCAGTAGGTGCGGCAGAGATTTTCGAGCGCGGGCCGCCGCCGGGCCTCGTCGCCCCGGGCGTCGCGCACGACGCTCCACTGCGTCGGGGCAAACTCGCCGCCGGGGGTCGCCGTAGGGGCGGGCGAACCGGAATCGTTCATGCCCGCGGTTATGTCCCGGCCCAATCGCGTCCGGCAACGGGAATCGCAAACGCACCCGGGCGGGTTGGGCGCATCCCACTTTCTGGACCGCCTTGTTCGTAGTTCCGCCTTCAGGCGGTCAGAGCACCCACCGAGACCGGCTGAAGCCGGAACTACGAACAAGGCGAGCACGCCTGAGAATGACAATTGTTCAGGAAGTGGGATGCGTCCAACTGGGCGGGTTGGGACAAAACAGGCAGGATGCGTTCGGGGTTTCCGTTCTGCCGGGTTCATTCGAGGGTTGAATCCCGGTCCCAAACCCTCCGTCTTACCCCGCGTGCCCGTTTTGTTTTTCCGATGACACCCCGCCGGTCCCTCGCTCCCGTCGCCACTGCATGGCTCCTGCTGTGCGGATCGCTCGCTGGCGGCCGCGCGGCGACCGCGTCCGATCCCGTCGATTTCGGCCGCGATATCCTGCCGATTCTCTCGCGCAACTGCTTCCTCTGCCATGGCCCCGACGAGGCCGACCGCAAGGCCAGGCTGCGGCTCGACACGCACGAGGGCGTGCTCGGCGCCGGCAAGAGCGGCGAGGTGACCGTCGTTCCGGGCCAGAGCGCGAAGAGCGAACTCGTCCTGCGCATCACGTCCAAGGAAGAGGACGAGGTGATGCCGCCCCCGGATTCGAACAAGAAGCTGGCGGCCGAACAGATCGCGTTGCTCAAACGCTGGGTGGATCAGGGTGCGCCGTGGGGCCAGCACTGGGCCTATGAGGCGCCGCGCCGCCTCGCCGTTCCGGCACTCCGAAACGCGGGCACGGCCACCCGCCAACCCATCGATGCCTTCGTGCTCGCCCGCCTCGAAACCGAGGGCATCAAACCGGCGCCTGAGGCCGATCGCCGAACCCTCGCCCGTCGCCTCAGTCTCGATTTGCTCGGTTTGCCGCCCGACCCCGGAGTCGTGCAGGCCTTCATCACCGACCCGCGCGGCGACGCCTACGAGCGGCTCGTCGACACGTTGCTCGCCTCGCCGCACTTCGGCGAGCGCTGGAGCCGTCACTGGCTCGACCTGGCGCGCTACGCCGACAGCGGCGGCTATCTCAACGACACGCTCCGCCCCTACGCCTACCTCTACCGCGACTGGGTGATCGACGCGATCAACCGCGATCAACCCTTCGATCGGTTCACGATCGAGCAACTCGCCGGCGATCTGCTGCCCAACGCGACCCTCGAGCAAAAAATCGCCACCGGCTTCCACCGCAACTCCCTCAAGAACGACGAGGCCGGGGCGGATCTCGAGCTCGACCGGTGCAAGGCGGCGGTTGATCGCACCGCCACCACCGGCGCCGTCTGGCTCGGCCTGACC
>JBIJCX010000342.1:0-9311 GCA_044344465.1 Opitutaceae bacterium | reverse complement strand
ATCACCGGCCTTTTTCCCGGGCTCAAGTCTACGCCTCCACTTCTCGGTCGCCACCCTGCCCAAATGACCAAAAAGCGGACATTTTGACGGGGGCTATGTCAGGAGGTCTGAAATTGCTCACCTTATTATTTCGCTCTTCCTTAGGGTTCACGAGGGCGGCGCCTTGCGGCGGCCCAATTTTCAGGTGGGCAAGCCGCCACGTAGGCCGGCGGTTAAGGGTTGAGCCCACGACGGGAGACCCGCTCGAAACGCGTCAGGCAGGTGAGAGAGGTGCGGCAACCCTGGGAGCAGGGTGAAGAGGTGGCGACGCCCGACCGGTCACGGAGTAGCGCGGCCACAGCGGATGAGGTTATGGTGCGAGACCAGCGTGCGGCCGAGCGCGATCAGCAGCGTCCGCGCCGGCGTGATGTCGGAGAATTGCACCCAACTGAACGGCCCCGCGGGGTTTTGATCGGCAAAGAGCAGGGCGGCTTCGCGGTCTGCTCTTAATCCGTATTGGTAAATATTATGCTCCACGTCGAAGGGCGTCAGGCTGGCACCCGGCAGGTCGAGCCACGTCAAGGGATCGCAGCGGCCAGCGGTGGACTCGAGTTTCTGTAGTTCACCCATGAGGTGGGACCGGCTGACGGGTCCGTCGCCATGGCCGGCGTGCCAGGCGAGCACACGCCCCATGCCGACCAGGACATCATCAATGGACCGCTCCACCAAATCGTGGTCGATCAGGGCAAATATTCCCTCGGGCAGGAACAGGAGCTGGACTTTATCCCGGCAGCGCCATTGGACCGTGCACCGGAGGGCATCGGACGAGAGCGGCGAGGTGACGATCGTGACGTCCGGAACATCGGGCCAACTGATGATAGAGAGGTCAGGCATATTTTAAAGTTTTCGGGCGAGAGTGCATTCAGGTCACCGGCTCGCCGGAGACGCGGATTGCTCCGCGCGATTGCCCGTGGCGTGTCTCGTGCGGGTGAGAAATCGGGCGCACGAATGAGCGCGCGGGCTTGGCGGCGTGACAGTTGTTGAGGCTCCCCGCGACACCCGTCCCGGTCACCGATTATCGAGCATCGTCCGGAGGTAGTCGTTGACGCCGGAGAACAGCATCCAACCCAGGATGCAGCCCCACGTGAGGAAGTATCCGCCAAAGTAAAGGCCCACGATCCAACCCAGCAGGGTCTGGTGGTGATCAAGCTGGCTCAGCAGATGGCCGATGACCCGGAACGGCAGATAGATAATCGCGTCGGCGATCCGCACCTGCGACGCAATCGTCCAATTCCCGTGGGCGTTACGCAGAATGCCGATCGCGAGGCCGAGCGGAAATCGGGCGACCGAATACGTGACGACGCCGGCGATCCACCAGATGACCGCGTTCTGGGTGCGGATCCACCAGCGGGGAGTCGGATTCATCTTATAGTCGTCGAACCAATGCTTGATGGGTGGCAGGTCAGGAGGAGTGAGGTTGGACATGGAGTTGGCTGTGGAGGGCGAATGAGCTGTGATTTTCTGTTTCGGCTGCTTCATGAGTCTGCCTAGCCTCGGCGCGATGCGGGCCGGTGCGGCGCGGTTCGATCTACCTTCCAGCCACCAACGCGTTCTCCGCCTATCTCGCGGGTCGGTCATTGGCACGGACGACGAGCATGCAGGGAGCCTTGGCCGCGGGAGGGCTGTGGCTTTCCGTCATGGTGATGGCGGGACTCGAATTTGGGGCGGAGCAGTCCCGGGCCACACTCGGTGAAACCAAATTCTCCCAGCGGGTTGCCGAATTGCGCCGTCGACTCGAAGTGGCGCCACTTGGAGCCGGATTTCCGCAGTGCTACGCTCGGGTCCGGTCGAGCCTAGAAGCAGCCGGGCAAAAAATCGGAGACCGGGACACCCGCATCGCGGCGCCGGCCCTCAGCTTGGACGCAGTCCTGGTCACCGCCAACGTCACGGAGTTTGCTCGGGTCTCCTGGCTGACGGTGGAAAACTGGCAAGGGTGAGCGCTCCGTCGCAGCGTCGGCCAAATCTCCCGCCGGGCGGATTTTGAGTCTGCAGCCGGCGCCTTCATCCACCACCCCGGGCCTTGGGATTGAGGGCGAGGGGAATTTTTTACCTCGAAGTTTTGTGCCATTTCCACGCTTCCCAAACATGCTTTGAGCCAAGTGAGGGTTCTGAGAAAATAAGCGTCTTGGGCAAAAAGTGGCCAACTTAGGGGTGCAGCTGGCCAATTGGCTCTCCCCCTGACACCGCCGTCAGCCGGTCAGTCGGCCGACTTCACGCTCTCACGAATGCGCCGGTGCCATGCACTGGCCTCGGCGACGATGTCCGCCGGCACGCCGGCCTGCTTGGCGAATTTTCGCCACTGGCCGATCGCCGCCTGCACGGCATCGGCGATCTCTGCGAACTCGGTCTGGGTGATACCCACCTCCCGGCACATCGACTCGATGACCCCGAGCCGGGGCCACACTTCTCCATTCACGCGAAGACCGCGATCCAGCAGGCCCGCGTGAAAGGTGACATCGAACGCCGGCGTCAATGACCAGCTCCGCCGCTCCTCGTCATACTGGAACGCGTGATTACGGCCGTGATCGTCCGGGTTGGCCGCGAGCACGTTGAACACCATACGACGGGCGATTTCCCGGAGCTCGGTCAAGGGAGCCGCGAGCTGCAGCGCAGCGCGCAACAGGTCAAGGTAATCGAGCGAACGGCCCGTGCGCTGGTGGTCGTAGTGCCACAGCCGGGCCAGCGAGTGGAAATGGATTCGGCGCGCCGGGTCGTCGGCCGTGACGTCGAAGCGGTGAACCAGCAAATGTCGGCGCTTTTTCTTCGGGCTCTCCGCGATCACCTGGGTCGAAACGGAGCGAATCCCGGCTGCTGTCGCCATCAGCGAATAGGCGTGCTCGCATTCGGCCAAGCCGCCGCGCGGCGACAGGTCGAACTTGAGCAGCGACGGCATCCCGATGCCGTCGGGAGCCCCGACCGCGAGCGTCCCGTCGCCATACGCCAGGACGAGCGTCTTGGGATACGCCCCGCCAGCGGTCGCACCCTGCACGAGCTGAGGCATGACGACCACGGGCTTGCCGCGCTCGATTTCGGCCGCGCCGCGCGCCAGCGACACCGCGGTGATCGCCGCCACTTTTGCCTGGGCCCGATGGTCATCGCCGAGCGCCGGATGAATCTGCAATGCGCCGAGCCCCCGCGAGTCGCGCCAGGCGAGAAGGTTGACCGGCGTCAGCGGCCCCAGCTTCTGCGCCGCGAAGTGAAGCTCGGCCACCTTGCGGCCCCAGGCATCCGGCAGGCAGTCGGCGAGGAGCCCGGGGAGACCGTCCTCCTGCTGGCCGGCGTTGAAAACCGCCGCCGTGAAAGGAAGCTTGATCGGCGAGAGGTTGTGGCCGATGGCAAGCCACGCCGGGTCGTAGGCAAAAAAATTTGAGCCGCGGTTGACGAGATGACCGACGACGCGGCCGTTCCACCAGCGGATCTCAAGTTGCGCGGACATGTCAGACCTTGGGCCTCAAGGTTGACGCGCGCTTCCGCTCGGGCCGCGACATGAGCTGCCGCATCGTGATCGCGGGGTCCACAGGCGGGATCAGGGTGGCGACCCCGTCGACGTAGCCGAGCACGGCGAGGGCGCGGACGACGTGCCGGAATTCGATCGTGCCGGCGCCGGACTCGATCTTGCGATACGTCGGCAGGCTGATGCCCACCACGGAGGCAACGTGGATTTGGGAAAGATTGCGCGCTAGCCGGGCATCGCGCATCCGCGATCCCAGGGCGGCCATCGCCTCCTTGTCACCAAGAACAGAAACCATAATTGCTCTAGTGTCATTTTTTGCCAAATTATAGCAAGTATATTTACCATAGCAATATCGACTTGGTCGCCCTAATGAATCGCACCTGGGGCCACTGTGACGTAACTTGTGACCGTTGGACCTCGGTGCGCTGTGTCAGTGAACTTGTCCCAAGAGACATATTGCGCACATGGGTTCTTCGCTGTTTTCAGTGGGTAACAGGTAGGTCGAGCCTGCCGGCGGTGAAGTAGAGCATGGTGATAAGATTCTCGGTGGAGCGGAAACCGCGGGCCTTCCGTTTGACCGCGGAGAAGACGCTATTGAGTCCTTCGAGAAAGGCATTGGTGGTACCGCGGACCCAGTGGCCGAGAATCCCATCCAGGTGACGGGTGATCATATCGGCAGAATTGCGCATGTCGGCGAACAGAGGCCGCAGGTGCTTGCCGGCGATCCAGTGGACCCAGCGACACCAGGCCCGCAGTTTGCGGCGTGCGACCGTCACATCGGCGATGAGATATATCTCCTGTAGAGCCAAGCGCATTTGATGCGCTTTCACGCTCGCCAGATTGCGTTTGAGCAATCCCTGATATTGGGCGGCTTGTTTTTCGGTATGGTTCGCTGGATTCTTCAACAAGATCCATTTGCTCTCTTTCAAATATTCCGCGTCCGCTTGGTTGGCCTGTCGACGCTCGGCTTTGCGTGTTCCGTCCACCGCCGCGTTCACGTGCGCGATCAGCCGGGCCACACTGCAGCGATTCTCCGGGCGCCACCACGTGAGATTCACCACCTCCGCCATGCCCGTGCGCTCGGCGATGATTCGGGCGAGCTTGTAGCCAAACTCCGAGGTTGCGATGGGCCCGTCGCGGTTTGAGACTTGCGGGAGGCAGGTCAGGGCAGTCGGGGTGCTCAATTGTGGGCGGCATCGCGACACGCAGAACATCCGACGCGGCGTCACGCCATGGGCTGCTGCCAGGCGGACAAGGTAACTCGTGAAGGACTCAACGTCGCGCGTTCCGCTGGCGAATGGCCCCAACGGCAGGAGAGGTGTCGGCATGGTGACCGTGCGGTTCAACACCAGCAGTTGATGCCGCAAGGCGAGGTTCTCCAACACGAGATGACGACGCGTCGGGAGGACTGCAGCCAGGCTCTGCAGAACCGCAAATGCGAGCGCCCAGCACGGCGCGCATCGCCACGGAGGCTGCGGCGAGGAGGCCCCCCGCCATCCATGGTGACGAACACCTCTCGGTTCCAGGCGGCTCGCGGATGGTCCAATGATCTCTCGTCCAGAAGCACGCGATAGAATGGGTGTGCCGCGCCTGACCCCGTAACTTGATAATGCATTTTTAATGCATGCCCTACACGACGCTCACAGTCCGACAGGCGGTGGCCAAGAGGCTCCGGGCCTCCCGGGGCACCGGGGAAAGCTACAGCGATGTCCTCATCCGGCTGCTCGACAACCAGCCGGCAAAAACGGTGGATGAATGGCTGAAATCGCTCGCTCCGCTCGAGGGCCGCAGTCTCTTCACCCCCGAGGAGCGAACGCGGCTAGAGCAGGATCAACGCCACCCGCGGGACTCGCAGACGCGGCGCAAAGCCCATGCTCCTGCTTGATACCAGCGCCCTGATCGGTCTCGAAAGGGAATTGGCCGGGCGGAAGGTGGGACCGGTTCGCGCCTACCTCGGGCGGCACAAGAGCGAAGCACTGGCCTGCAGCACGGTCACGGTGGGTGAACTCGCGGCGGGCGGAAGCGAGGCCGCCATCCGGGTACTATTGCGGCATTTACGGAAGATTCCTCTTTCCGAGACTATCGCCTTCCGCGCCGGCGAACTGGATAAGGAGCAAATGCGCCAGGGCCAGCGGCTCGGGGAGAACGACAATTGGATCGCTGCCACCGCGCTGCATTATTCCGCCACGCTGGTTTACGCCGCTGGCGACTTTGACCGCATCGAGGGAATCAAGCGGGCAAAATTGTCCGACTCGGAGGCCGGTGACTGAGGCTCCGGTTGAATGATGGCAGACTTGCCGGTGACCATTGCTCGGGCGGCTAATGCCCGAGTCAAATGCTCATCTCTGCGTTTCAGCGGTTGCCGAGCATCGTCCTCAAGTAGTCGTGGACACCCGAGAAGAACCACTTCGTCAGGAGGCAAAACCACGTCAAAAAGAACCCGCAAAAATACAGGCCTAGAGGGGAACAGCCGTTGGGCACCTCGCGTTCACACTTTGTGTCCGCAGAGGTTGCGAGAGTTGTCTTGACTCATTACAGCAAACTTACACAACTCATGTCCATGAGCACAGCATCCATGGCCGACCCGATGACAGAAATGGTGAAGCCGTTCGTGCGAGCGGCAAAGAGCGCCGGCACGTCCTATGCGGCGCTCTCTTCCGCGTTCATCAGCGCCCTCGGCGAGGAATACGGAAGCGAACAAGCGAAGCAAGCGACTGCGCAAGTTGGCTTCGCAAAGATCGTCGGCGCCGAGGGAGGCTCGGTTTCAGCTCGAGACGCGGCCGCGCTTTATGGCGGCAGCCGCCCGACCACGGAGGAAGCGGTTCGCAAGGCTGCACGAAGCGGAAACTTGATCGCCATCCGCGATGGGCGCGGAGGAATGCATTTTCCTCGTTGGCAGTTTGGGGAAAGGGGCGGGGCCATCGACGGCCTCCGCAATGTGCTTGATGCTTTGAAGAAGCACCCACTCGCGAAGGAGGACGGACTCCTCCCGGTGACGTTTCTCCTTAATCCCAGGGCGCGGCTTGGGGGCAAACGACCGCTGGATGTGCTGCGCGCGGGCAGGGATGATGCTTTGAAGGCAGTGCTGAGGCTCGCGGCTGAAGATTGCGAGTGACGCCATGCGCCAGCTTCGCCGGCCCCTGCCGTCCGCAGAGTTTGCCAAGCTCCACCTTGAGGTGGAGGAGATCGATCTTCCCGATCCGTGGTGGAATCTTCGATGGAAGATTCACCTCGACCTTACGATGGTCTTTCATGCGTCAGCCGCGGGTCGGCTCACCCCTGAATCCGGCAGGGTGAAATGCCTCTACCTCGCCCGCACGCCCAATACCTCATTCTACGAGACCTACGGGGACGACGTCGCTGCGGCCAAAGAACTCGGAACTACGCATACTCTATCCGCGACAGAGATGAAGGAGCGCGTTTACGCCACGGGATCTCCGACTCCTACGCTTCATCTCTACGACCTCACAACGGAAGGCAGCGCGAAGAAGATCGGCATGGATCTCGCAACCTTGTATACAGCGCAAGTCGACCACCCTCGCGCCTTCGCGCAACGGCTGCACGATCATCCAAGACATTTTGACGGAATCCTCTACACCTCGAGACATACACAGGGTCCGTGCCTCGTGCTCTGGGCGACCTACAATCCTGACCTGCAAAAGTTGGTATTAACGGAGCATTCTCGGCTCTGGGACTACGCTCTGCTCGACCCGGGCCTGGCACCTGGCCAGGTGAAGGTTTTCGATGACGTCATCGGAGTCGCTGCGCCGTGAAGGGCGGACAGCGGTCGGTCAGTGGCAGTCAGCGCAGCGCACTCACCGCGATGATGACCGTGCTCCGACTCAGTTGCGCTTCCCGCAGCAGGTGCAGGAGGTAAACCTTCAACTCCTCGTTCGTGATCAACCTCGGGCGAACGATGATAGTGTCGTGCCAGTCACGATACGACGCCGACTTAAACGTCGCGCGTCAGCGGGGATACCTCGGGCGGCAATCGATGTGCCCGGGGGAGTTTGGACATTTCGCATGGAAATTGAGATTTCTTCTCTGACACAGCGCACGAGAAAAAGGTAAAATTGGCAACAGGATTGGCAACACGCTCCCTGAGATCCCTGAGCCTACTTTTCGTTCGGCAAAGACGGCCGCGACCCACGAAAGCACCGAAAGCCACGGCAAACGAAGTTGATGAGAGCTTGGTACAGGACAAGAAAGGCGAGGTGCCAATCAGAATGTCGCATCCGCGGTCTGCTGCTCAGGCCCTCGCCATATTGGCGGGGGCTTTTTCATGCCGTGTCACCGGGGCCGCCATCCAGAAGGCCGCAATGATCCCGACCGCGGAGAAATGGGCTGCCGGTTCTTTCAGGCTGGTTGACCAATTCGGTGGCCAATCCCTAGCAGCCTGCCTTCGTCACCTGCGACCTCCGCGATGGGAGCGGGACTACTGGGTGGCGGCTGCATAGGCATGTACGAGGTAGTATGCCTGGTTTGTTGATCCTGAAAGAACCGGCGAACACTCATACCTACGGCACTGCTGAGGGTCTGCTTGAGCGAATTCGGTGTGCGGCGGAGCAAGAAACTGACTGGCGGCCGACCTCACAGCTGGTAGGTTCTGATTTTACCATGGCGTCGAATTACGATGAGTAGTGTGAACTTTCCCTCGGGCCAGTGGGTAGGTTTCTACACTTACCCGAATCGAAGTGAACGGTACCTCATGGATCTGGTCCTTCAATTCCGGGATGGCGCGAACTCCCTAGCTCTGCAGGGCACCAGCCTGTCCGTGCTCCGAGATGCAGGTTGATGCCAAGCCAGCGATTGGTCGCGGTTGTTTTGCGCCGGAGCGCTGCTGCCAGCCGAAGTTTCCAAACCGCCGATTTGTTCGACTCGCGAAGCTCGGCCGCCGTGCGCCGCGCAGCCGCTAGTACGGACTGCAGCGCCTCGTCCCAAGCATTTAGCTCAAGTTGGCCCGAGGAGTCGAGATCGCCAGATTCCATCCGCAATTTGCGAGCCATGCTCCAAAGTCTGCTCGCTCCAGCATTCGCGAAAAGCCGTCTTCCGCAACTTCTCCGTAATCATTACCACAGACCACATGCGCCGACCCCTTCGGATCGCCACAGACCACATGCGCCGACCCCTTCGGATCGCCACGGCGAAGAAGCGCTGGTCGAAAAACACTACGTGTCCAAGCGCAGCCGCAGCCAGAAGGGTATGATCATAAGCGGTGACCGCCTCCTTCATCGTGATGCTCTCGCCATTCCACAAATATGGCGTCTCTTCGATCCACAGCCGCACGATCCCTTCCTCAGCGGCGAACTCACAGCGCATCACTCGCCACTGCGTGCCCAACCCAAGCAAGGTATGGAAAAGATCTTCGGGAGTCATCTCCTCCATCGCGACCTGGGCCGCTCCCTGCGTCACGCCCAAATTCCCGCCCAGTGCTTGCCCTCAATCCACTGAAAACAGCGAAGAACCTCATGTCCACGAGCACGCGATTTGTAACGCAATCGCTAGCCACACCGCTGCTATCAAACTTATCCTTGGCTACTTGCGCCGATTTCATTGCGATTTGTAACGCAACGCCTCGACCCGCCACTTTCTTCCTCTTCACCCGCTTCCCGTAATCAGGGTGCGCTATCCGCCACGCCTGCACCCGTTCGATATTCCATCGCGCGCGCCAAAAATCCTGGTTCTCAGGACACGCTCCCGCCAGCGTTGCAAATTGGCCGCTTGCCGGGCCTTCTTGCACACTGGTTTTGTACAGTAAAACTGGTTGTGGCGGTGCCGGTAATCCGGATCAAATAATTCTGTGCAGTGCAGGCAGTTC
>JBIJCX010000341.1:0-9320 GCA_044344465.1 Opitutaceae bacterium | reverse complement strand
TGCGCGGGCGCGGGTGGCACCACCGCGAGCAGCACCAGGAAAAGTGGCAGCAAACGCGAGAACATGGAATCGGGGCGCGGCGAGGAGTGGCGCAGGCAGGATTCGCCGGAATAGTTGGATTGTACCGTGAAGCGATCGACCGGGCTGGCTTTGGTCGGGTGATTCATGGCGTCAAAAAGCAGACGGAAAATCCACGAGGTGGCAGCAACCGCCCTCAATTCCGAGACCGGCCGCCCCACCAGGTCAGTGGTGCATAACGGGCTATTCTGGCATTTATTGCGTCGGCTGTCATCAGCTCAAAGTGATTTCCGTAGCCTTGCATTGATATTTCGGTTCCACCGAGAACGGCTGCCGAAGCGTCAGCCAGTGGCGCCTTTCCGGCTGTCTCGCAGGCCGGCTCGTGCTTATCCGATGCGCGGCGCCGCCCGCACAATGCTCGCGGAAAACGTGCGGCGGCCGCCGCCGCGTTCGCGATAAATGGTGGGGGTAACTCCCGTCGTGCGCTTGAAATTCCGGCAGAACAGGGTGCTGGACGTGTAGCCGACATCGCGGGCGATTTCGTCGACTGAGAGCTGGGCGGACGCGAGGAGAGCCTTTGCGCGTTCGATCCGCAGATTCCGCAGAAAATCGAAAATTGTCATCCCTTCCTCGTGTTTGAAGACTCGCGCCAGATGCTCGCCGGTGAGGCGTAAGTGCCGGGCCACGTGTTCCAAGGTGAGCGGCTGGCTTGCATTGGTCAGAAGGTACTCCTTCACCTGCTCGGATATCCACCGGTGTCGCGACTGCGCCACTCGCAGCGGCGCACCGGTGTCGAGCCGGGCCAGTTGCTCTCCGATCAGGGCCACGATCAACCGGGTGCGCGCACTCACGCGATGCCGAAACCCCGGAGCCTCGGTGTCCGCGTCGTGTCGGATGGCTTCGAGCAGCGCGTGGATCGCCGGCGTCTGCCCCCTGACCAGGTGGCGCAGACGCGAAAAACGATTCTGGATAAACACGGTGAAGTCCGTCTCTTCATGCCGGCCGCCGATCGGAATCAACCAGCCGTTGACGGGATCGCAGGTAAACTGGGATGGATCAAAATCGATCCTGAATACGTGCAGCCGCGACTCCGTCCGTTCGTGGAGGGAACGGTACACCAGTCGCGACGGCCCTGGCACAACTACGATGTCGCCCGACCCGATCTCGCCGATGGCCTGCGCATCGACGCCGAGTCGCACCCAGCCGTCGCACACCAGCAGAAGCCGCGCCTCCGGCCTTTCCACCACCAGTTCGCTGCCGCCGGGAATAAACATGACCCGATCCTCCACTTCCGCGAGGGGCGGCTCGAGCGGTCGGACAACGTGGAAGCTATTGCCCATAGGTTCGGTCCGGCAAGCCTCGGCACCGCGAGGGTGGTAGTCAATTTCAGTCGATCCAGGCGGTGCGAAATGTCGATCGGGCGGAATTCAGTTGGGATTTAGGCGCGTCGCCCGCCGACGTTCGATCTACGAAGTGGAAACGGGCGCCGGCCAGCGACGCCCCTGCACTCACACGTAAATCGGCGAATCCCGGTCGGTCGCCAAGCTCGGACGCTGGCGGACGATTGCTCAGTAGCCAATGGCGGCCCCTTCACCCCGCGGGTCCGCCCCGCCCGTGAACCGGCGCGGAACGCCGGCGGCGTCGTATTCGACGGTGAGGCCGTGCGCATTGCCCACCTTGCGCACATTGATCTTGTGTCCGCGGGCGGTCAGTTCGTCGCGCACGGATTGCGGAATACCCTCGTCGAGGGCGATGATGTCCGGTTCGACGAAGCTCAGCCGCGGTGCCGCGACCGCCTTCTGGATGTCCAGGCCGAAATCGAGCAGATTCATCACCAGCTGCGGGGTCGTCTGCACGATGGTGTGACCGCCGGGAGTGCCGATGGCGACCCAGGGGCGTCCGTCGCGAAGAATCATGACGGGACAATAGCCCGCCAGCTTGCGCCGTCCGGGAAACACATCCATTGGATTGCCCTTCGGTTCGAAGGTCGAATAGGCGAGCGAGTTGTTGAGCCAGATCCCGGTGCCGCGAACCATGAGCCGGCTGCCGAAAAGATTTCCGAGTGTCTGCGTGGCGGAGACGACATTGCCCCAGCGATCGGCGACGACGAAGTGCGTGGTGTAGTTTCCGCCCGACGCGGCCAAGCCGGGGGGAGAAAACGGCTTGGCGCGACGCAGATCCACCGCCGCCGCCTCTTCCGCCCAGAACGCGCTCGCCAACAGCCGGTCTAGCGGCGGCGGGCGCACGTCAGGGTCGCCCGCATGCGCGAGGCGAGTGGCAAAGGCCCGCTTGGTCACCTCCGCGAATCGATGCAGGTAGTCCGCGCTGTTGTGGCCCAAGGCGGGAAGATCCCACTGGCTCATGATCCCGAGCCGCAGGAGCGCGTTCCAGCCGTTGGTCGGGGCCGAAGCGGCGATGACCTCGCATCCCCGATACGTGATGCGAACGGGATCCCACCACTCGGCGCGATTGTTCTTGAGGTCGTCCAGGGTGACAAAACCGTCCAGTTCCTGCATGGCCCTGGCGATCGCCTGCCCGAGTTCGCCGCCATGCACCGCCTTGGCTCCCTCTTTCGCCACTAGGCGCATGGACCGGGCGAGATCGGGTTGGACCAGCCGCTCACCCGCCCGCAGCGGTTGCCCGTTGCGCCCGTAGATGGCCTGGGCCCACGGCTGAAATGCCTTGAATTCCCGATTGATGAAGTCGGCGGTCACCTCGCTGATCGCGAAGCCCTCGTTTCCAATCCGAATCGCGGCATCAAACAGTTGTTCCCATTTGAGTTTCCCGTGTCCCTTGGACAGTGCCTCCCACGCTTTGACGTTCCCCGGCGTCGAAACCGACTTCGCACCGAGCCGGTGCTCCAAGTAGTGGGGCGTCGGCGCCCGAAAGGCGTCCCCATCCACGGCGGTCGGAATCCGTCCGCTGCAGTCGAGAAATTTGGTTTCGCCGCGCGCGGCATCGTGGATGATGATGGCTCCGTATCCGCCAATGCCGGACATCATGGGCTCGACCACGTTGAGCACGGCCGCGACGGCGACGGTGGCGTCGAAAGCGTTGCCGCCGGCGCGCAGGATCGCCAGACCGGCCTCGGTCGCCAGGGGATGGCCGGAACTGATCATGCCGGAGGTGGCGCGGGCGGGACGGTCCGCGGTGTTGCGACTTTCCGGCGCCGTCTCCCGCGCCCGGGACAGCAAGGCGAGTCCAATCAAGAGCAGGGCGTAAGTTCGGAGATTCATGATGGGGAGGTTTGCCTCGGACCGTGACGCGATCGTTTGCCTGGCGGGGCAGGAGGGGAAAAACGATGGAGGCAGTTTGGCCGATTCACGCGAGCATTTTGTCGCTCACTCGTCCGTGCACGTCGGTCAGCCGAAAGTCACGACTTTGAAAGCGATAGGTCAACTTCGTGTGGTCGCGCCCAGTGACCGTACGGTATCCGGGCCGGTTTTCGCCCAGGGCCGTGCGGCCAAACTCCGAGCCGCAAACCACCAACGTATCGGCCAAGAGGCCGCGTTGGTTGTGGTTCAGGCTCGGACGGAAACGATGCGGCGGTACGCGATTTCATTCGATAATGCAGGGGCGAACGCTCAGCCGCGTTGTTACGGATAGAACGGAAACAGTACCTTAATCTCCTCCGGTTTCGGCTTGTGGCCGTATTCGCAGATCTCAAAAACCTCGGCAAATTTCACTGCGGTACCTTTCTCCTTGCCATACCACTTGATGATGAGTTCGCGCCGGCGATTCGCCTCGCCTCCTTGACGCCGGACCCAGCGCTCACGCAGCCAGGCCTTGCGGCCGGCAACATCGGCGGCCGGCGGGACCTTCGCCACATGTTCTTCGCTGCCGCCGGCCCCACCTTCGTAGTGCTGGGAAGGCATCTCGTGGATGGCGGTGAGCTTTAGATCGAACACATCGTCCACGGCCACGACAATGTCCGCCTGGAAAGGATAAGGCTTCTGGAAGTTATCGCTGGAATACAGAAACACCGGATTTTTCTTCAAGGGCGGTACATCGCTGCAAATGAAAGGCACGGTTACCATGAAGGCGGCATCCTGGATGAGCACTCCGACATAGCGATGGTCCGGGTGATAGTCCCAAGGGCGGTGGCCGATGACGATGTCCGCTTGCCACTCGCGAATCAGACGGATGATCTTTTGGCGGTTCTCCAGCGTGGGGACGAGTTCGCCGTCGTGGATGTCCAGCACTTGCGTGGTCACCCCGATGATCGCATCCGCCTTTTTCACCTCGGCCAGTCGCCGTTGCGCGAGCGGCCCACCGGCGGACTGCCAGTGGCCGATGTCACCGTTGGTGACGGACACCAGCTTCACGTGATGCCCGAGTTTGGCCCACTTCGCCGCCGTGCCGCCCGACGTGTATTGCGCGTCGTCCGGATGCGCGCCGAACACGATGATCCGCAGTTTGCCGTCATCGCCTGCGGCATGGACCGGGGAGGACGGCATAATCGCGAGGCACACGAGGAGCTTGGTGGCTATGAACAAGGATATGAGTTTCATGGAAGTCGGATGGTTATGGGTGGGCGGGCAGATCGTTGCGCCCGCAGTAGAAAAACGATGGATTGCTACAGCCATGCGGGTCCAGAGACGTGCCCGCCCACCGAGGAAGATGTTTCGCCCTACAGAATTGTCTCTTCAGAACCGCGCGGTGATCCCCGACTTGATTTCGGGGCTGAAGCGGTCGGCCCCGCGGGGCCGACCCGGAATGTAAACGTACGGAGAGAGCCCCAGCTCATCGCCCAAGACGTTGACCACATCCGCGAAAACGGTGAATTTCGAATTGATGCGGTAGCTGACACTCAGGTCCACCTTCCGCTTGCCATAGTCGTAGAGTTGCAGCGCGGGATTGGCGTTGACCAAGTTCAGGGCCCGGCCGGTGAAGTTTTCCTGCACGCGAATGGTCCAGCCATAGTCGATGTAGGTCAGTCCCCAATTTCCGGACCGCGGCACAAAACCGATCACCTCGGTAACGGTCACTCCAGCGACTCCGTAGTCTCCCTTTGTCTGGAGCCACGTGGCGTTGGCGAAAAATCCGAATCCGCGCCAGAAACTCGGCAGATTCGAAAACTGCTGCTGGTAGTTCACCTCAAGGCCATGGATCCGGGCGGAACCGCCGTTACTCTGGGTCCGCAGCAAATACCCCGCGTACTCGCCGTTGAATCCGTTTTCCACGCCGGTGCCGACCACACCCGTGTCCGACACAAAGATGAAATCCCGGATCTTCTTTTGGAAGACTCCGGCCGAAACCACGCCCGCCGGATTGAGATAGTATTCCAACGAGAAATCCAAGTTGTCGGAGCGCTGTGGTTTCAGGCTGGTGTTATTGGCCGTGACGGTCTGGTTCGTGTCATTCGCCGAGTTGTTCGGAATGATGGTATCGAAGCTGGGCCGGCCAATGCCGGTCGAAAAACTAGCTCGGGCCTGCAGCCCACGCCGAAATTCATACCGGAAGTGCAATCCGGGAAATACGTTTCGGTACTTGGCCGTGTTGGTCACGCGATTGCCGTATTCCGCCTGGGTACGGCGAAGATTCTCCTCCAGCGTCACGGTTCCCACCCACGCGGCCCGGCGGGCTTTCTCCGCCGCTGAAATGGACTGAAAGGTGCCGGAACCCTCCACGCGGGTTTCCTCGACCCGGATTCCAGTGAGAATGCTCAGCGCACCGACCTTCGTGTGGCCCGTCAAATACGCGGCATAGACCGACTCGGAGGCATTGCGGTCGCCGACGAGGCGCTGGCGCAAAGTCGTCACTTCGTTCGTGGTGAAGTATTCCGGCTTGGTCTGCCACTCATACACCACCGTGGGCACGTGGAAGAACTTCACACTGGGCATGGCGCCTCTCAAGGCCGCGGGTTGATAGGTATAGTATTGGTCGATGAAGCGGGCAAGTTGCGTGCCACCGGGCCCGACATACGCATAACTCACGGGCTGACTGACCCGCTTTGGTTCCTGGTTCCGGAAGCGAAACCCGGCCTGCAGATAGGACTGGGACCCCATGGTCAGGGTCTTGCGGAGGTTTGCCTGGCCCCCCATGATCCGGTCCTCCTTTTTGTCGTCGGAGAAAGCCAGGGAAGGAAATGTCATGTTGGCCGGATTCGTTATATCCGGTCCGCTAATCTGTTGAAACGTCGCCGCTGCGGGGTCGTCCATCAATGGCCGGCGGTCGAAGCGAAAACCGACTCCGGTCACCTGGGGGGTGATGTTCGTTCTCTTCTCGTAGCCGCTCGCGGGTGCGAAATTGAAGTTATAGTCGAGCGTGGCGCCGGAGAACTTCTGCTCGCCGCCGAAATGCAGGTTGAGGGTCTTGGAGCCCCGCCACCGATCGACCTGCTGCATGCCAAACGTCAGGTTTCTGGTCTCAACCACGAATTCCGTCCAACCCGGCAGAATCGTGGTGGCATTCGCACCGGTGAAGGTGCCGCGGTGTCGGAACAGGCGGTCGTGGTTGAGCGAATACATCAGGTTCAGGTAGACCGTGGAATTTTCGCTGACGCGGTAGTCGAACCGCACGCCCACTCCGCCGCGTTTCTGTTCAAAGTAGTCTTCGCCCGCATTCGTCAGGGTAAAATAGGCCGGACGATCGGTGGCCAGGGTCGGCTCCCAGGCGCCGAAGTTCACGTCGCGCGCATTGCTCTGCCAGCTGTAGTTTGCGGTCACCATGACGCCGAGATTCTGGTCCTTGCCCAGGATATCCGAATACATGAAACTGGCCATGGGGCGGAACGTCTTGCGGGCTGTCGCATAGGAGACTCCCACCCTGGAGCTGAAAAGGCGGCCCTTGTGATTCAGCGCACTTTTCGTCTTCAAGTTCACGCTGCCGCCAATCGAGTCGGCGTCCATGTCCGGGGTCGGGGCCTTAATCACTTCAATCTTGTCGATGAAGTCCGCCGGGATCGTGCTGATTTCGAAGCCGCGATTCAGACCGGCCCGGGTTCCGCCGCTCGGGGCGCGGGAACCGTCCACGGTCACTGAGCTCAGGTTGGGGTCCACCCCGCGGATCTTGACGTAGACAATCTGGCCTTCCTCCACCGCGCCGGCCACGCCGGGCACGCGCTGCAGCAAATTGCCGAGATTCTCGTCCGCCACGTTGCCGAAGGCGTCCGACGAGAGCACGTTTTTCACATTGGCGGACTTGCGCTGCTCCGTGATCGCGCTGGCATTGCCCTCGCGCTCACCCGGAACCACGAAGGCATCGAGGCGGTAGACGAGCGAAGTGAGACTCACGTCCTGCACCGCGCTGCGGCCGGCTTCTACGCGGGTAGAAATCGTTTGCGGGTCGAGGCCCGCATACGAAACCGAAAGGGCGTAGGTGCCGGCCGGCACTTGGGAAAACGAATACCTGCCGTCCCGGCTCGTGAGGGTGGAAATGCCGGAAGGGTTTAATACCACTTCAGCAGCTTCGAGGTAGGCACTGGTGGCCTGATTGCTCACGCGGCCCGAAATCGTGCCGGACTGCCGGCCGGAGATTTCACCCGCGGGCTCGGTGGCGGCATGGATACCGGTCGCCGGCGCCAGGGCCAGGCCAAGCCATGCACCCAGCAGAGTAATCGGATTCTTTGGTTTCATAGGTTTTTTCAAATTTTCAACGGCACCAGCCGGGCCTGATTTTGCGGGCGGGCGCTTGCCGTCTTCAGCGCCGCCCGTTGTCCGTTTGGGCGGGGTTTCTCCCGGTGGATCACAAAAGCCCCGTTCTTCGGATCCTCTTTTGCCACCAATCCTGTCCCGGCCAGCGCTCGATCAAGTACTTCGCGAACGGTGTATTTACCGCTCACGGCGTTGGTCTTGACGCCCCGGATCAAGTCCGCGTCCGCGATCAGACCGCGGCCCGACTGCTCGGAGAACAAGCTAAACGTCCGAACGGCAAGGTCGGGTGGAAGATTAAACTCCCGCGTAGCGGGTTCCTGCGCGTGAAGAGCGAGAGCAAATAGAAACAAGGTGCACCGCGCGGCGATGCGGCGGATCGGCGCGGGACGCGTCAATGAAGGGATGTTTCGAATCTGGAAACGCATTTGCTTCTCGAGCTCAGGCAGAACTTGGGGGCGTGTGGGAGTACAAAGTTAGACCTCGCAGCGGGTCGATTTGATTACGTTGGAGGAAAGATTTTGGGAAAATTCTTCCGCGGACGCGGAGACGACCAAATCGCGCAAAATAGGGTGATGTGGGTGACTTTCAACACTTCAAATTAGAGGAATACTTAGTTTATATTATTTATACACAAATGCTGCAGTCATTACCCTTGCAAGGCTCTTATCCATGCGTTTCTCAAAGTACGCGACTAATTCCTCCTTGCTCATTGTATTCACCAACTCCTGTAACCGATGCTCCTGGGTTTTAAATGCGCGAATAGTAACTTCTTCAGGATCTATTTGTGAATACAAAATCTCCTTTAATTCATCTGCAATGCCTTTTAAATCAGGTCTATTAATCAGATTATTAAATTCCCCTGGATCTTCTGAAATATTAAATAACAGCCCGTCATACCAGGTGAAATGAATGTACTTCCAATCTCCTTTCCGTATCACAAAGGATCCTGTTAGGTTACCTTGATTATGACACTGACTGAATGCAAACTCAGGAGACTTGCCCGGTCTCCCGGTCATAAGCGGGAGCAATTAATGCCCTCGCAAATTTGATGGACTAGTTGTCCCTGAGATATCGAGCAGGGTTGCGACAAGGTCGACATGTGATACGGGTGTATTGATCTTCACTCCTCGTGGCAGGCCCGGACCCGAAATAATCAACGGAACACGGGTTGCACAGTCATAAGGATTAATTTTCGACCAAAGACTGTGTTCTCCCAATGACTCTCCGTGATCGGAGGTATAAACAAAAACCGTGTTTTGAAGTTGATTTGTTCTTTCCAGTTCTGACCAGATTCTTCCTACGTACTCATCAACTTCAGATATCAGACCATAGTAACCTGCTCTTGCAGTTCTTATATCTTGCTCCGGTAGGGGAAGGATCCAATCCCTACTCCGGCGAAGCTCCTGCATTACCGGATGAAGTCCTTCGAGATGGCCCGGGGGAATATTGGGCATATCTATCTTATGGGTGGGATACATTTCAAAATATTCCCTCAAGGCAACTGAAGGTGGGTGGGGAAGTGTAAAACCGACATACAGGGCCCAGGGTTTGCTGAGATTGCCGGGCTCTGATTTTAGAAATTCCATCGCCTGCCCGAGCTCTTTGAAGTCGGGATGTCTTTCGTCCCTTGCGCGACCGCTTGGATGATAGGGCCTGTACAATGGCGGACGTCTAAAAATGCAAAAAATATCCGGATTTTGGGAATGC
>JBIJCX010000675.1:0-2519 GCA_044344465.1 Opitutaceae bacterium | reverse complement strand
GAAGAAGCTGCTTTGGCCGGCGAGCATCAGCGAGTCGGTCGTGGTCGTCTGGTAATTGCTGGCATCGCCGGTGCGGCGGTAGCCGGAGGTCATGCCGGCGAGGGCGAGCGGATGTTCGCCGGGAGCGAGGGCGCCGCGCCGGCGCGGGTCAGCGGAGCTGAAGTCGAGGTAGGTGCGCCGCCAGAGCTGGTTGGCGGCGACGGTGACATCGAGGGGGTAGGTGGCGTTGCCCGGCGGAGTGATGTTCACCTCGTTGAGCGCCTCGGTGAAGGAGTCGGCCTCCTCGGATGACGCGAGCGCGGCGAATCGGTGGCGGCCGTAGCCGCGCTTCCGCAGGTCGAGTTCGCGGGCGAGCGTGAGGCGCCACGTCTGGGTGTCGTCGTCGAGGTCGCGGTAGCCGGGCTGGCCCTGAACATAGAGGCGTCCGACATTGGGGTTGGGCTGGCCGGCATTGGTCGGGAGCGTGCCATTGGGCAACGGGGTCGAGGGAATGAGGGCGTTGACGTCGGCGAAGGCGCCCATGTTGTTCCACGTCACGCCGAAATCGGCGCGCCGCACGGCGCGCTGCCGGTTGTAGGCCAGCTCGATCACGAAGCCGCCGAGGTGCTGCTCGAGGAACGCGGAGTAGGCGTGGTAGCGGTTGTCGGAGCCCGTGCCGGGACCGCCGAGGTAGGCGGCGCGCGGAATCACGGAGAAATCGGTGAAGGCGCGCGAATTGCCGGCCAGCGACGGCGCGCCCGGGGCGCGGGTGGTCTGGCGTG
Organism: Opitutaceae bacterium; assembly: GCA_044344465.1. Lineage (GTDB taxonomy): Bacteria > Verrucomicrobiota > Verrucomicrobiia > Opitutales > Opitutaceae > ER46. The sequence goes on along the minus strand of JBIJCX010000675.1, from coordinate 1,758 downwards.
TGCCGGTCCACGAGACGAGCGGCGTGGCGCCGAGCGGATCATAAACCACGAAGCGGTTGCCATTCTGGATCGTGCCGCCGATGGCCTGCGTGTTGTTGGCGGCGATGGGCCGGCCGGCGTCGAGCCACTCGCCGAGGTAATCGGCACTCGGCCACGGCATGGCGTTGAGCTGCTGCCGGTCGGCGATTTCACCCTGCACGCGCAACTCCGTGCCCGGGCGTGGGCGCCAGGTCGCCGCCAGCGCGCCCGCCGTCGTCTTCAGGTATTCAAACTCGCGCCAGCTCTCGCGATCCTGCCAGAGCACGTTGGCGCGCACCGCCAGGGTGCGGCCGGCGCGCCGGTTCACGTCGACCGTGGCGCGATAGTCATCCCAGCTCCCGACGCGCACCTGCACTTGATCGGTGGACTTGCCGGTGAGGTGCGCCCGCTTCGTCGTCGTGTTGACGATGCCGCCGGGACCGCCGACGCCGAAGAGGATGGCGTTGGGCCCGCGCGAAAAATCGAGCCGCTCGGTGTTGAAGACGTCGCTCGAGACGCGCCACGTGAAGAAGTCGCGCCCGAGCGACGCGCCGGTGAAGCCGCGGACCTGGATGTTGCCGTCGCCCTGCTGCACGGAGGAGAGCCCGGTGTAGTCGGTGAACTCGCGCGAGGCGTTCATCGCATACTCCATCGCGCCGAGGGTGCTGAGTGCCCCGATGTCATCGAGAAACTCCTTGGTGAAAACGGAGATGGCGGCCGGCGTGTCGCGCAGTTCGGTGTTGAGGCGGCTGCCGGAGAGGGAGTTCGCGGCGGCGTAGCCAACATCTTTGTCGGTGGTGACCTGAAACGGCGAAAGCATGATCGTGCTTTCCGGATCCGCCGCCGCACTGCTCCGAGTGGAATCCGCCGGGGCCGACTGGGCGAGTGCGAACGGTGTCAGAAGCAGGAGTGCCGGGACCAAAGAAACGTAACGGTAGTTTTTCATGAAGGGTTTGGGGTGAAGGTCAAAAATCAGGGTGGCCAACCCACGCGCGGCGGCGCGGTCATTGCGCGGCGTTTTCCGCGGCGACATTGGCCGCGGGGCGGAGCAGCAGTTCCGCTTTCACGTCGTCGACGTAGGAACCGGCAAACGTAACCGGCGTGGCGGTGGGCTCGGGCTTGGTGCGGTTGACCCGGATGTGGACGACGAGAAACCGCGTGCCCGCCGGCAAGGGCAAACGGGTGGAGACGCGCTCCCACGTCGCGGGATCGCGATCGGTGCGCTCCTGCTGCTGCCCGCTGAGGCCGAGATGGCCTTCATACCACGCGTTCCAGGTCTCGCCGCGGTGTACGCGCGGATCGCGGGCGAAGGCAAACAACGTCACGCCCCCCGCAAATTCCTCCCCTGCCCCCGGCGCCACCTGGTTGAACCAAGCCTCGGCATGGGCCACGACGCGTCCCGATTCGATCGCAGCGCGATGGGCCGCGAGGTCGATCACCTGCAATTGGTCGCCGACGTGGCTGAGCACCGAATTCTCACCCACATAGTCGGAACGCAGGAGCCGCAGCATCCGCGAGCCCGTGCGGGGCGCGAGGCCCGCCCTCGCCGTCGCGAACTCCGCATGATCGCCGCCCCACGTGCCGAACTCCTGCGGCACGAATCCGTTGCCCGGAGAAGAACCGGTTTCAAAACTGTCGGCGATCAACGTGGCCAAATGCCTGGTCGGCTCGGGCGTCGGCGGCACGACATAGGCCCAGACGACAGACGTGAAGGCCGCGCCGACCGCCAAGCCCGCCGCG
>JBIJCX010000492.1:0-5299 GCA_044344465.1 Opitutaceae bacterium | reverse complement strand
CAGGCGGCGCGTGGTCTCCGCCGCGGTGGCCAGGGCCGCCTGCACCGCCGGTCCGAGCCCGCCGGTGTTGAAATAAATGAGATCCGGCGACAGCGGAATCTGCGCCCGCACCGCCCGCCAGAACGTCTCAGGATCGCGCTCGTCGAACCCCGGCAGCGCCGCCATCGCCGGCTCGCCGCGCATCGGCGCGCCGGCCGACAAGCCCACGGCGCCCAAGGCCGCATGACGCAGGAAGGATCGTCGGTCGAGGTTCACGCGTTCGTAAACGTCAGCAGATGCTCGAGCTGAAGCATCCCGCCCGAGGGCAGCGGCTGCGTCCGCTCGCGATGGAAGGCAAACGCGGCGAGCGGGTTCTTCGCCCGCACGAACCACGGCAGCGGGCCGCCGGGATTCTCGAACCGGATGCGCGTCCGCCGCAGCGAGCCATCGTGCTGGCACGCCCACTCCATCCAGCGCGCCGCGGCCCCGTGCACGGCCGCCTCGCCCGCGAGCCCGCCGTCGGCCTGGATGCCGATCGTGGCGTCGCCGTGCTCGTCGAGCAGATCCCGCGCCCCGCGAAACTGCAGGCCGGTGTAGTGCGAACCCGCCAGCCCGCCGAGCGCGTGGTAGTTACCGAGCGCCAAATCGTGTCCGGCGACGTTCAGCAGCCCGCTCGACCAGCGCAGGGACCAGGATCCGTCGCCAAGCGTGGTTTCCAGCACGCGTTGCTCGTGCAGGAGCACGCGGCCCGACTTCGGCTCGCACCAGTCAACCGTTTCCTCGAGCCGCGCCGGAGTCAGGGAGCGCCAGGCGCGGTGCACCTGCGCACCGTGGTCGTCGCGCCACCGGTAGCCGTCCGGCGCCTGATACGTCGGACCGCCCCAGAAATTGACCCCGTCGACGCTCGCCACCGTCAGGCTGAGCCCGTGGTGCCAGGGATGATCGTTGGGCCGACAGTTGGTGAGCAGGTCTCCGGCCAGCGAATACACCGGGTGCGCGTACGGCCGTGGCGCCTCGTTGCCCGGGGTCGCCGGCGCGTAGACATAGCGCCACAGCAGCGCCCCCGCCGGGCCGAGAATCTCGACGAACCGGTGCGGCTCATGGCGAAGTTGCAGGGAGGTAGTCATCGTCGAAAATTCACCCGAGTGTTATACTACTTCCGCCCAAATGTCATTCGGGGTTATTCGTTTGACCCTGTGAACGGCTGCGGACGCCAAGAATTTCTCCGCGTCTCCGCGCCCTCCTCGTGAGCGATTTCAAACCGATGGCCCACGGAACATACGGAATACACGGAAGAAAAAGCACTGAGTTCCGTGTATTCCGTGTGTTCCGTGGGCAAAAATCTCTGAATTCTTGCGGGAGCAGTTTCACGGCGTGATCGATTGGCAAAGTCGCGGCAAAAAACCGGTACGGCAACTCGCAGTTGGAATGACCCTGGGACTTGTTCCCGAGCTGCCGAATCCAAATTCATCCGAGCGCCTCCTCGGCGGAGAATTTTCCGCCGGGAAACTCGTGCCGCCTGCCGCCGGGCAGCCGCAGGTGCACCGGCGTCGCCGCCGGCGCGTCGATCGTGATCGCGAATCGTCCGTGCTCCGCGCGCCACTCGACCGCGACGGGACCGCGCGGCGTGCAAACCCGGCCGCGGGCGTGGGTGAGCCCGCAGCGCCGGGGTGCAATCTCGATCGCCGCAAAGCCCGGGGCCCGCGGGGTGACGCCCAGCACGCGGGTGAGAAACTCCAGCGCCGGATGCGCGCTCCAGGCATGGCAGAGCGAACGCCAGTAGCTGTTCTCCTCCACGAACGTCGTCAGCCCGTGGTCGATCATCTCGTGCCACGGGCCGAGAAACTCCGGCATCCGATCGTAGGCGCCGGCCATTTCCAGGGCGCGAAAAACCGCATGCCAGCAGAAGACCGAACCGGGCGCGAGCTTGGGGTCGCCCGGGAAGCGCTCGAGCACGCGGGCGCGTTCGCCCGCCCCGGCCGCCCCGCACACGATCGCCCAGGCGTTGCCATACTGGCTGATTTCCGGACCGCCTGGCCGGTCAAGATAAAGTCCCTCGGCCTCCGACCAAAAGCGCGCCTGCAGGGCCCGGCGCAGGCCGGCGGCCTCGGCCACCAACTCGTCCGCCTCCCGGCCGCGGCCGAGCAGCCGGCACAGGTCGGCGACCTCGTCGAGCGCGACGATGTACTGGGCGGAGATGATGCAGGTCGGCCCGGTGTCGGCGCCCGGCACGACGCCGCGCGGCCACCACGGGCACCAGTCGGTGATGTTCCAAAAGGGCAGCCGGGCCGGCAGCCCGTCGGCCTCGCCATGCCGCCGGAACCAGTCCAGGACCCCGCGCATGCCCGGCAGGAGATCGCGCACCGTCTCGAGATCGCCCGAGCAATAGGCGTAGTCGCGCGCATTGGTGATCCAATGCAGGGACCACGACGGGATGATCTGCACGAGCCGCGACGGAAACCGGCTCTGCGTCAGGCCGTCGGACAACCGCGACCAGTCGAAATGATAAAGCGCCTGACGGCTTAGCCGGCAGTCACCGCTCACGAGCATCGCGATCTTCGAGGTGATCATCGTGTCGCCCGCGTACTGCATCTGCTCGTAGTATGGACAGTCCTCGAAGGTCTCGTGCGAGCACAGTCGCATCGTGCGCAGCGAAGCCCGCCAGATTTTCTCCAGGCTCGCCTCGGAACAGGCAAACTCGCCGCTGATCCGATAGGGATACGCGGTGAAGCGATGCTGGACCGCACCGACCCGCAAGGGCTCGCTCCCCGTGGCGATGCGCAGACCGACGTAGCGAAACGCGCGCCAGTGCAGCGGTTCGAAAACCTCGCCCGCCGCCGGCGCCGATGCGCCCGCCGGTTCCCAGATGTCGCCCCAGCCGGAGATTTTTCCGCGCCGGTCAAACGTCCAGCCGGTGCTCTCGTCGGCGAAATGCGAGGCGAGATTCGCCAGCGATTGCTGGCGGCCCAGCAGTTTCGCGCCGGGCGTGGACCACGGCAGGCGCAGGGCCTCGGCGTAGGTCAGCCGGATCGTGCTCCCCGCTCCGAGGGCCGTCTCGAGCCGCGGAAACGCCGTCGTGAGCTCGCCGGCATCGAGGATCACCTCGACGGTCGTATGCGGCGCGATCGTGACCGGATCCCCGCGGGCGATCAGGTCGCGCCATCCCGCCGGCGCCTCACCCCCACCCGGGGTGAAAACATCCGCGAACGAGGCCACCTGCTCCTCTTCGAGCAACGGAATCATCCGCGGCACGAGTCCATAGGGGCTCGTCGGATCACGGCGGTTTTCCAATCGTTCGGCCTTGAAAAGCACCGCCGCCGCCGGCCACGGCCGGTCATCGAAGTCTGGCTCCTCCCATTCCGCCGGGATCAACCGGGAAATGCGGTGCTCGAAGTAGCCCTGGTAGCCCTCGAAGGTGGTGTTTTCGTTTTGAAAACGGTGCGCCGCATCGACCGCAACTTTCCATTGCCCATCCGTGGACAGATCGGCGACCGGATGGCCGTCCGCATCGCCGAGCGTCCCCTCGAGCACGAAGCCGCCGGCATAGGTCATCACCGAGCAGGGCGCGCCGAGGAAGGCCGGCCGGTGCGCGACGCGCGACATGTCGAGGACCAGCGCCGCGAGCACATTGCGACCGGCGCGCAAACGCGGACCGAGATCATGGCTCTCATAAAAGTGATGGTTGACGTCGCCCTTGGCCGGGCCGCGGCCCACGAGCGTGCCGTTGCAGAAAAACAGGTACCGGCTGTCCGCCGACACGTGCACCTCGAGCCGCGCCGCCGCAGGATCCTTCACCTCGAATGTCCGTCGAAAAAGCCGCACCTGGTAATGCGAGGGCGATGAGGCGTCCGCCGGAGGCACGGCGTGGGTACCCTCGGCGGACCAGATCCATGAAGCGTGCTGGATGAACGGTAACACAGGGGGCAGAGGCGCTTTTGATTGAATCTCCTAGTTTGGCGTAAGCTATGACGGGACGAAGTACCGCGCTTCTGTCGTTCCTCGTTCTCGTAATCGTTCCTCGTTCTCCTGCACTGAGAGAACGAGAACGAGAAAGAAGAACGAGAACGATTCGCCGGTCGCGCCGTGGGAATAAGCTGGCGCCGTTCTGAAATTCAACAACCGTTTTCATGTTTTTTCAGCCCCACATGCCAACTCCCGCTCCCACTCCCCGCCTCGTCATGTGCGCCACGCTGTGGTCGATGATCGGATGGCCGACACCCAAACGCGAATGGTCGATCACCGAAAAGCTGCGCGCCATCGCCGCCGCCGGTTTCGATGGCGCCGTGGCGTACATCACCTCCGAAATCAGGGACAGCGCGGACCGGCTCGGCCTGCGGTTGATGAGCGGCTTCGATTGCCGCGATTTGCCGGAAACGGTGGAGCGGTTGCGCACCCAGCGCGACCTCGGCGTGCATTTCGTCAACATCCAGCTCCTGAATCACGACACTCCGCCCGCCCGGGCGGCGCAGATGGCGGTGAAACTGATTCGGGCATCCCGCGAGCTCGGGTTGGCCGTGCACATCGAGACGCATCGCGACACCGCCACGGAAACGCCGGAGAAGTTCGACGCGATCGCGCGGCTGTATCGCCGGGCGACGGGTGAGCTGATGCCGGTCACGTGGGATCACTCGCATTTCGCGGTGTCGAAGCACATGCTGCCGCCCGATTATTCCGCCCGGCTGCTGGCGTGGCCGAAGCTGATCCAGCACTCGCAGATGTTCCATCTGCGCCCCTTCAACAGCCAGCACTGCCAGGTGCCGGTCACGAACGGTCGCGGGAAGCTGACGCCGGAGTTCCGCGACTACCTCGCGTTCACCGAGGATCTCTTTGCGCTCTGGCTCGCCGGACCGCGGCCGGGCGGCGAATTGTGGGTGTGTCCCGAGCTCGGCATGAGCCACGGGTACCATGTCAGCACCGACCCCCACGCCTGGCCGGACGCCGTGCGCTGCCGCCGGGAACTGCTCGGCGCGTGGCAGCGGGCGTTGGGACGTAGCGCGCGGCAATGAGACCTGCGCCGACCTGAGTGGCACCCAAACTCGTTGTGAACAGGTCAAGTTTCTTGACAGTTCAAAATTCCCAGATTCGGAAGCAAAGCCGAAGTAGACGCCCCAGCAAGATTCCCTTCCGATCATGGAGGGCCGAGCTCCGTCGAGGCCGCTTGGTCGTCGCCTGAAATTCGGCCTCGACGGAGCTCGGCCCTCCGCTGATCCGGTCCGCGCAGCGGACCCTACTAACGAGGCGCTCGCCACCAACCTGCTCGTCAACTCCGGACTACCGACTGCCCCTCCAGCGCGAAACGGTGTGAAGCTGCGCCTCGTTA
>JBIJCX010000093.1:0-24627 GCA_044344465.1 Opitutaceae bacterium | reverse complement strand
CGACCGATTTTACCTCGCGCATGGCCGAAGACCACGATCGCCGCGCCGTCTCCGCCCTCATCTCCCGCACCTTCCCTTCGTGAATACGCGCTGAGCTGCGCCTCGTTAGCCCGAATAGCACTTGACCACGCACCGCAGGCTTTTCATTCCTATTTTGCTGAAATTTTCATTCGGCACCACGCAAACCCCATGTTGATTGTCGAGATCGCCAGGAAGGCCAAGGTGTCGCCCGCCACGGTGTCGCGCGCGATCAACCAGCCGCAGATCGTGGCGCCGACGAGCTTGGCGCGCATTCGCGCCGTGATGCTCCAGCACAATTACGTGCCCGCGCCGGTAAACCGGCGTCGCGGACCCAAGGCGCGGACATCGGAGCAGCGGCGGATCGGGGTGTGGTTCGTGGGCGCCAAGGCGAACAAGCCGAGCCTGAACTGGTTCCAGGATCAACTGCTCCAGGTCCAGTCGACCGACACGCGCTACCGGGTGGATCTGCGTCTGCTGTTTGCCCATACGCTCGACGAGTTGCCCGGCGCCCTGGCCACGGAGAAGCTCGACGGCCTGATCATCCAGGGGATGGAGCCGGCTCCGGCCTGCCTCGCCAAGCTGCGCGAGCTGCCGCACGTCTGGTTCATGACCCGCCGTTCGGCCACGTATCCGGGCGATTACGTCGAGCCCAACAACGAGGAAAATGGCCGCATGGCCGCCGACTATCTGCAGCAGAAGGGCCACAAGGCGGTCGCCGTGGTCAGCACGGACCCGGACTACAGTGCCGTGGCCCACCGGGTGAAGGCGTTTGTCGCCCGCGCGGCCGAGCTCCGGCTGCCGGTGCACACGATTCTCGGCGCCTCCAACCCGGGCGTGGGCTACCTAGAGATCGCCCCGCTGCACGGCGAGAGCGACACGCTGGTGCGGAGTCTGGTCGCCAGCACACCGCGGGCCACCGGGCTCTACCTCCCGGTGGATCATTTCTGCGGTTCATTTTTCCGGGCCCTGCGCGAAGCGGGCCGGAAACCCGGCCGCGATTTCGAGGCCGTGCTCGGCAACTACAATCCGATGATCTACCACAACCTCGATCACCTGCCCGCGGCGATCGACATCAACCTGACGACGCTCGTGCGCAAGGTGGTGGATCATCTCTTCTGGCGGATTGAAAACCGCAATTCCGCCGGCCGCATCGGCATCCTGGTCTCCCCCACGCTGATCACCCCGGAGTCCCCCGGCCAGACCGGGCGCTGACCGCCGCGCCGCCAAACTCCCTCTTGCTCTTTCCGCATCCCATGCCGGAATCGTCAACCCACCCAACCATGAAACAAATCATGACCATACCAGCACACCGCGCCAGGCACGCCTTGGCCGCCACGCTGGCGGCGCTCCTCACCGTTTCGTTTGCCTCCGGGCAGACAGGCGATGCGGCCGCGCTCCGCCGGCTTCAGGAAGAAAACGCCGCGCTCCGCAAGCGCCTGGCCGAACTCGAGGTCCGCACCACGCCGGCCCCCACTCCGGCCCCATCCGCCGCACCGGCCACCCGCGGCGCGGCTGCGCCTGCCGCCTCCACCTTGGTGACGCCGGAGGAAGGCGTGACGGTGCTGTCGCCCTTCCAAGTCAACACCGACAAGGACTACGGCTACCTCAAGACCAACTCCGCCACCGCCACCCGCATCGGCATGGAAATCCAAAAGATTCCGCTGAGCATCTCGGTGTTGAGCGAAGACTTCATCAAGGACACCGGCATGCGTGAGATCTCCGACGTGCTGCGCTACAGTGCGTCGGCCGCCGGCGACACCCGCCAGGGCGTCAAGCCCCCGGGCAACAGCGCCACGCCCTCCGGCACCTTCACGCTCCGCGGTTTCCCCGTGAGCTCGCGCCTGCGCAACGGTCTCAACCGCTACTCCTACTACAACATGGATACGGTGGAGCGCATTGAGATCATCAAGGGTCCCGCGGCCGTGTTCTTCGGCCAGGGCTTCCCCGGCGGCGTGATCAACTACGTGACGAAGCAGCCCCAGTTCACCCAGATACCCACGACATTTAGTTACAGCTATGGTGGCAACTCCGAGCGCATGGGCGCCGAGCGCGCCAGCATGGACCAAAATACCGTGCTGACCAAAAAGGCGGCGATGCGCATGGTCGCGGTCTGGGACGACAATATCGGCAGCCAGGTCGCTGAATTCAAGAAGGCGTTCACCTTTGCCCCCAGTGTGGCGATTGTGCCGTTCGACAGTGGAAAACTCCGGATCAAGGGCGAATTCGAATATTCCAAGGCCCGCCAGAACAACGACGGCCAAGGCTGGATTTATCCCGACCAATGGTTCGCCGACTACAAGGCCCCCACCCCCGCCCTCCTGGCGGCCGCCGGCGTCAGCACCGCAGGCGTCGTCGGTCCCGCCCTCACCGTCGCCCAGTACCAGGCCCGCATCTTCAACAACGTCGGCGCCTGGGTTCAGGACGTCCGCCGCGTGCAGCAGGGCAACAACCTCGCACTGGGTTTCGATGCCAACAACAACTACGTCGCACCCAACGCGCTCTGGACGTCGATTATGCGCGGCGCCAAATACAACCAGGCCGATGGCACCCGCGTTTACAACAGCAAGTTTAACAATCGCGGCGTCGGGTCTCAAACGGACAACACCGACAGCACGCTGGCGTTCACCGTCGAAACGGATCCGACCGAGTGGCTCAACGCCCGCTATACGTTCACGAAAAACAATTCCTACTATAATTTCCTGACGTCGCAGGCCGCTCCGTACGCCGATGGCAACCGCATGAACTTCAGCGGTGTCTCCTATCGCGGAGACAAGCGTGACTCGAACACCCATCAATACGACTTGGTGTTCAAGAAGGAGCTCTTCAAAGTGAAGAACAAGGTGCTGGTCGGCGGCATCTACGACCACAGTCTCTTCAACTATTACGGCAACAGCGGCTTCCTTTACGCCAACATTCCGGGCGCGGCGCTGGCTGGCTCGGGTGCGCTTCCGGGCACGATCAGCAATACCTCCACGCTGCCCTTCATTCCGGCCAACATCTCCTACCCCGGCACGGATCCGACCCTGCCGACCGTGAATATGAATCTGGCCGCGGGCAACAACGGGATCGGCTCGAGCCTGCAACTGCAACAGCTCTACAGTCGCACGGGCGTTCCGCTCACCGCGACCCAGGTCTTCTCGGAATTCGACCCCGGCCTTCACACGACACCCGACATCCGGCGCATCACTGGAATCGACCGCGCGGTTGTTGACCGTTACAACCCCAAGAAAGAGGAATACTACATCAACTATCTGGCCACCCTGATGGATGATCGGCTCAACCTCTTCGCTGGTTATCGTTCGGTTAACGAATATGACGGTGAGCAGCGCGTGTCGCCCAATCCGCCGTGGTTTAATGGCTACGAGAATCTGCTGCAATCCCTGACGACCCCGGAGCAGATCAACCGTTACGGCATCAGCAACGCCGTCGGCAGCTACCACGTGGGCACCTATCTGGTGAAGAAGGGTGACTCCTCGATGTATGGCGCCTCCTACGCGATCACCAAGGACCTCACCGCCTACGCGTCGTACAGCCGCACCTACCTGCCCAACACCGGGTTCATGGGCCTCACGGACGAAGCGTTGGTGCGGATCAAGGCGCCCACCATCGGCCTGAATCCCGACACGGAAATCGCCCGCATCCGGGCGGCCGGCGCCAACACCCCGCTCAAGAACGAAGAGGGCAAGAACTACGAGTTCGGCGTCAAGACCTCGATGTGGGACAACAAGATCGTCGGCACCTTCTCGGTGTTCCAACTGCTCCGCACCAACGAAAAGCTCGACGACAGCCAGCGCCAAATCGACGAGCCCCTCAACTACTCTGCCCCCAACAAGGGTGGCACCTACGCCACCGGCAATGGCGGCGTAAGGTGGTATTCGAATTCTTCCAAGCGCAAGGTCGAGGGCGCGGAAGCCGAGGTCATCTGGACGCCCATGCGCAACTATCAGGTGTTGGCCAATGCGTCCTGGCAGTGGACGGCGAAGACGGTTTCGGATCCGCGTTTCTTCGATCCGGCCAGTCCTCCGGCCACCGCCACGGCGGCGCAGAAGCAGGCCAACAGCCAGAACTACTATTTCACGTATGCCTTCCGGCTGCCGAACGTGCCTGAATATCGGTTCAACATGTTCAACAAGTACACCTTCACCGAGGGCCCGGTTCGCGGGCTCTCGCTGACCCTCGGCGCCCGTTACGCCTCGGTGATGAACATCTCCAACGACATCAACACCGACTCGAAGCGCGGCGGCGTCACCGCCGGTGATTACCTCGTCTTCGATGGCGGCGCGACCTTCCCATGGGAAGTGTTCGGCTTCAAATTCGGCACCGCCCTCCAGATCTCGAATCTGACGAACAAGGACTACAATGAAGGCAGCGGTGGCCTCAGCGGCGGCGGCTTCATGAGTTCCCAGCCCCGCACCTGGCTGCTCACCAACACGCTGCGGTTCTAAGCCCGCGTAGTCTCAGCTGAGACCGCCGGCAGCACGGGCGGAGACGCAAGTCTCCGCCCGTTTTTTGTGCCCGGCAATTGCTGCAGGAACGGCAGTGGACGCCGTCAGCGTGCTGGAAGCACGTGGATACGCGGCGGATGTTCCTCTTCGGCTTCGCGCCGGTGGCAGATGTTCGCCAGGAGGTGATGGCAGCCCGCAAGGTTCTCGACTATCTGGCCAAGATTGTTTCCTGACATGTCACCCACATTGAACCAAACCAACCCCTTAGCCCGGAAATTTCACACTCCCAATCAGCCGACGATGCAGGCTGTCCGGCGGATCGGCGGCACTCTTGCCGCCGTCTGGGAGCCAACGGCGACAGGAGTGTCGCCGCTCCGTGAAATTTCCCGGTTAGCCTCCATATTTCGATTCCAGCGACCGACGGCATCGCCGGGCCATGAACGCCGGCCCCCCGGATGCCGGCGATTGCTGCTAGCCGGCATGCTGACCCTCGCGGCGGCACGCGGCGCCGGCGCGGCGACGCTCGAAGACCCGCAAGCGCGGGCGGCGCTGCCGGAGTTCAAGATCATCCCCGCGGCGAAACCCGAAGAACTGACCCCGGCCGCAAATATCAGCATGGCGCCGTTCGCCCGATGGACGCGCTCCCACGGCGACAACGGTGCGCGACGCTACTCGACGCTCACGCAGATCAACCGCGACAACGTCAAATCGCTCGAGCGGGCATGGACCTATCATTCGAATGATATCACCCGGAGCGGCGCGGGAGCCGCGGGAAATATCGAATGCACCCCCATCATCGTGGATGGGATCATGTACGGACCGACCCCCGGCCGGGCGCTGGTCGCGGTGGATGCCGCGACAGGGGTCGAACACTGGCGGCTCCCGATGGAGCAACCCGCCCGCCTGCGCCCGCAAGACGAACCGGCCTACCGCGGCCTGGTGTATTGGCCCGGCGATCGGGATAACGCCCCGCGCATCCTGTTCGGGTGTGGCGACTGGATCTTTGCGGTCGACCCGAAGACCGGTAGAGCCCTGCCCGAATTCGGCGACGCCGGACGGACGGCGATTCCCACCGGAGCCGTGGCGGACGGCGCGATCTACCACTACGTGTACGCGACGACCGGCAAGGTGGGCGATGTGTATGGTTACGACGTGCGCACCGGGAAGATGCTCTGGCGCTTCAAATCGCAGAGCGAGGAGTTCGGATCGACCGCGGGCGGAAACGGCTGGTGCGGACTCTCGCTCGACGACCAGCGGGGCATCGCCTTCGTCGCCCTCGGCAACCCGTCCCCGACCATGGTGGGCATCGACCGGCCGGGGGATAATCTTTTCAGCAACTGCGTGGTCGCGCTCGATGTGATGACCGGCAAGCGGCTGTGGCACTTCCAAACCGTCGCGCATGACCTCTGGGATCTCGATGTCGTGGCCCAGCCCAACTTGGTGACGATTACGCGCGATGGCCGGAAGGTGGACGCAGTGACCGGACTTTCGAAGGGCGGCACCTTGCTCCTGCTCGATCGCGTGAGCGGCAAACCGATTTTCCCCTTCCGGTTGCGCCGCGCGCCGGTTTCCACCCTCCCGGGTGAACGCACGGCGCCCTACCAGCCAGACCCGGAAATGCCCGAACAAATCTCCCCGATGGAATTCAGTCTGGCCGACGTCACGGATCGCACCCCGGAAGCGCGCGAATTCGTGCTCAAGGTGGTGCAGCAGTCGAACTTTGGATTTTATCCGGCCCACATCGAGGGCAAGTCCACGCTCTTCGTGGGTTCGCGGGGCGGGGCCGAATGGTCCGGTGCCGCGGTCGATGTGCCCACCGGTCGGCTCTATGTGACGTCGAACCGTTGGGTGTCCAAGATTACGGTGATGGCCAACGACGACCGCGGCCGGGACCCAAAATATCCGCCCTCCCCCGGTGAGAAGCACTATGATTTGCACTGCGCCGCCTGCCACGGCCCGACGCGCGCCGGGGTCGGGATCGCGCCGCCGCTCGTCGGTTTGAAGAACCGGATGAAGGATGCTGATGTGCTCGCTCTATTGGCGACGGGCCGTGGGGCGATGCCGCAAAACCTGATTCTCACCGTCGAAGAGAAAAGCGCGCTGCTGGATTTTCTTTTTCGCCGCAATCAGCCGCCAGCCCGGAAGGCGGCGCCGACCGACCGCGAATTCGGTTTCGATGGCTTCAAGTTTCTGGTCGATCACGAAGGCTATCCCGGGATCAAACCGCCGTGGGGCCTCCTCAATTGCTTCGACCTCAACACGGGCAAGGCGCTCTGGCGCGTACCGCTGGGTGAACTCGAGGAACTCACTAAAAAAGGCACGCCCATCACCGGTTCGCAAAACCTGGGCGGCGCCACCGTCACGGCCGGCGGGCTCGTCTTTGTCGCCGGCACCGAGGACGAAAAAATCCGCGCCTTCGACGCCGACACGGGCAGGGAGCTCTGGCAGGCGAAACTCCCCTTCGCCGGCACTGCCGCGCCCGCGGTCTACGAAGTGGGAGGCCGGCAGTTCGTCGTGATTACCGCCACCGGCGGCGGCCGGGTCGGCGGCGCTTCCGGGAAGGGTGACACCTATGTGGCGTTCGCCTTGAAAGAATAGCCGGGTTGCCCGTCCACCGGGCGGGCCTACAACTCCGCCGCCCGCTTCCGTTGCTGGGCCCGGTAGTAGAAGTACACCGGCGTGCCGGCCAGCACGAGCACGGCGCCGAAGGCGGAGTTGATAAACCCCGCCTGGCCCGCCGCCACCGCCTTCTGGTAGGTCGCGATGTCGTTGTAGATCGTCATCACGAGGTAACCCGCCGCGAAGACCACGAAGATCCAGGGCACGACCGGATAGCCCGGCACGCGGAACGGTCGCGGTGCATCCGGGATGCGCCGGCGCAGGATGATCACGCCGTACGCGGCCGCCGCATAAAAAATCCAGCTCACGAAAATCAGCGTGTCCGTGAGCGTGTCGAAGGTGCCGCTGAACAGCAGCACGCTGCTCCAGACCGCCTGAACCACGAGCGAGGCCGCGGGGGTGTGAAACCGCGGATGCGCCACACCGAGAAAGCGCGGAAAGACGTTCTGCCGCGCCATCGAGAAGTAGATCCGCGCGCTCGAGAGGATGGTCGCATTGCAGGCCCCGAAGGTTGAAATCATGATCGCGACGGAGATCCATTTCCCGCCGCCCGGCACGCATCGCTCCGCGACATCGGCGGCGACGAGCTTCGACACCGCCATCTGGTCCACCGGCATCACGTACATGTAAGCCAGCGTCATCGAGAGGTAGATCGCCGTGACGATGAACATTCCGATCACCAGTCCCCGGGGGATGTTGCGCTGCGGCTCCTTCACCTCGCCCGCGATGAAAGTGAGCTTGTTCCACCCGTCATAGGCCCAAAATGCGCCCTGCATGGCCGCCGCGACGGCGGCAATCATCGCCAGGCCTTGCGGGCGGATCGTCGCGCTCGCGGTCGTGAAATTCGCGACGCGTCCCACGTCGGACAAAAGAAAAGCCACCACCACCAACGCGAACATCCCCGCCAGCTTGGCGATGGTGGACACATTCTGGACCATGCCGCCGAACCGCACCCCGAGGTAATTCACCGCCGTGAGACCGCCGATGACGGCCAGGGCGCCCGCCTTGATCCCGGCTTCCTTGAAGGGCGCGATGTCGCCGATGACCGGGAGATGCAGGACCAGGCTGCCGATCGCGCCACCGATTTCCGGCAGCGGGAAAATGCGATCGAACGCCTCGGCACACACATAGGCCAGCGCCGCGATCGAGCCCGTCTGGATCACTGCGAAGATTGACCAGCCGAAAAGATAGGCGACGAACGGCCCGTAGATGCGATCGAAGTGCACGTATTGGCCGCCCGTCTCCGGGATGAGTCCGGCCACTTCGGCGATGCTCATCGCGCCGAAGATCGTGATCACGCCGGCGAGCACCCAGACGAAAAGCAGCACCTCCGGCGAGCCGACCTGGGCCGCCATGATGCCGGGCTTTTTGAAGATGCCGGAGCCAATGACTCCGCCGACGATGATCGTGATGGTGGTGAACAGGCCGAGCGAGCGCACGAGTCCGGAGTCGGATCGAGCGGCAGGGGACGGCGCGAACGGGGTCGGTTCGGTCATGCGGGTGCGGCAAGTTCTGTGCGGACGCCCCGCGGGCTGTCGAATGAATTCACGGGTGGGCGGGTGGCCAGGGTGTTCGCGGCCGGTCGCCGCAGCCAGTCGGGCAAACGCTTAACGCTCAACGCTCAACTCTTAACGCTCAAGTTTCGGAGCACGAGGCCTGGCCTTGAGCGTTGAGCGTTGAAAGTTAAGCGTTGAGCGTTCTTCGCCAGCGTTTGAGCCGGTCGATGGGGACGTGGCGGCCCACCGCTTCGCCTGTACCGCCCCGCCTACGGCGCCGGCTCGATGGGATCGATGACGACGCCCTCCTCGCGGAGGCGCTGCAGCTTGTAGGTGAGCGCGCGCCGGCTGATGGCGAGTTCCCGGGCGGTCTCGGTCCGGTTATAGTTGTTCTTGCGCAGCGCCTTCAAGATCGCCTCGCGCTCGATCTGCTCGAGCCGCGGCGCGGCACCCGGCTCGTCCGGTGCGGCCTCCGACTTCGCGCCCATGACTCTCGCCGGCAGGTGCTCCGGCAGGACGATTTCGCCCCGCGACAACAAGGCGGCCCGTTCCATCGCGTTGCGCAGTTCCCGTACGTTGCCCGGCCAGCGATAGGCCTTCAAACACGCGGACACGGTGGCGGAGAACCGCGAAGGCTGCTGTGAAAACTGGGTGATGAAATGCGTCGCCAGCGGCAAAATATCCTCCGGTCGTTCGCGCAACGGTGGCACGTGCAGCTCCATCACGTTGAGCCGGTAAAAGAGATCCTCGCGGAATTTGCCCGCGGCGATCTGCGCCTCCAGATCGCGATTGGTGGCCGCCAGCACGCGGGCATTGGTGCGGAAATCACGGCTCGACCCGATCCGCCGAAATGTGCCGTCGTGGATCACGCGCAGGAGCTTCGCCTGCAGGGCCGGAGGGAGTTCGGCGATTTCATCGAGGAAAATGGTGCCGCCGTCCGCCTCCTCGAAGCGTCCGATCCGCTGCTGGTGGGCGCCGGTGAACGACCCCTTCTCGTGGCCAAACAGCTCGCTCTCGAGCAGGTTTTCCGGAATCGCGGCGCAGTTCACCTTTACCAGCGGGCCCTTCGCGCGCGGGCTCCAGGCGTGAATCACGTCCGCAACGACCTCCTTCCCGACCCCGCTCTCGCCGGTGATCAGGACGCGCGTTTCCGACGGGGCGATCACGGCCGCGTCGCGGAACACCGCATGCATGAGCGGACTCGAGGTGATGATGCCCTTGGGGAGGCTGGTCTCCATCCGCGCGGGCGGCAGCACGTGGCCGCGGCGCTCGGTGGCGAGCCGCACCGAGGCGATCAACTCGTCCAGATCGATCGGTTTCGCGAGATAGTTGACGGCGCCGTCCCGCATGGCCGCGACCGCACTGCGGATGTTCGCGAAGGCGGTGACGAGGAGCACCGGCAGCGCCGGGTGCTTCTGCCGCACCCGCCGGAGCGTCTCGATCCCCGACATTCCGGGCATGCGCACGTCGCTGATCATCATGGCAAACGATCCGTGCACCAACATCTCCAGCGCGGCTTCCCCCGATTCGGCCGACTCCGTGTGGAAGCCCTGGGCCCGCAGAAAGGTCTCCAACAAACTGCGCTGGCCGCTGTCGTCATCCACGATGAGAATGGAGGCCGGAGCCAGGTGACCGGCCTTCATGCCCGGTCCGGCCGTCACCGCCGGCTGGCGTTCGAGGTTCCGCACGCCAGCGAGGGGTTCATCCTTGGGCACGGCGGAATCCAGGTTCATGCAGCCGGGACAGCGATCTTGAGATGGGTGAACCGGAACAAGGCGCCACGCGGCTCATTCGCGTCGCACGTGACTTCCCAATGATGGGCCGAGGCGATCTGTTGCACGATCGCGAGGCCGAGCCCCGCTCCCTTTGGCCGCATGGTCACGTAAGGTTTGAAAATAGAGGCGCGCTCCGCGGCGGGCACGCCCGGGCCATCGTCGGCGATTTCGAGCCGCGCCTCGTGGGCGTCGACCTGTGACCAACGGATGTCGATCTGCCCGCCCGGCGCCACCGCCTGGACCGCATTCAACAGCACGTTGAACAGCGCCTGGCGCAGCAGCTGGGCGTCGGCCTCGATGCTGAGTTCGGTGGCCGGCTGCACCAGCCGGATTTGCTTCTCCTCGATGTCGGGCAGCAGCGTGCGCGCCACATCGCCCACCAGACGCGCGAGGGCGACCGGCGCGAGGTGCGCCTCGCGTGGCTTCGAATAATTGATGAACTCGTTCAACTGCACCGTCACGCGATCGGCTTCCTCGACGATGGTGGACGCGTGCTCCCTGAGCTTGGGTGAACTCTGCGCCTCCATCGCGATCATTTGCGCGAGGCCGCGGATCAGGTTGAGCGGGTTGCGGGTCTCGTGCGCCAGGCCCGCGGCGGCGAGATTCATCTGCTTCAAGTGGGCGTTCATCTCCCCCGCCCGCACCAGCCGGATTTCCAACGCCGCATTCTTGTTCAGGTTGCGCCAGGCCAGGGTCGAGACGATGGCGGCGCCGATGGCCAGCAGACTGACGAGCGACCGCAACAGGAGATCAGCCTGGACCGCACCATGCATGGTCGCCGTCGACATAGAGATGACGAGGCTGTGCACGCCCTGCTTCTGGATGACGGAATCGTATTCCTCCCGGGTCATCCAGGACGGGCGGCCAAACAGCAGGCGGGGCGAGGCGGCCGCCGAGGCCTTCGGGGCGTTGGCCGCGGAGTCCGCACCAGGCTGACGGCGGACCGGCGGCGGACGAAAGGCCCGGGACAACCGCTCGTCCGCCACGACAATGGCGGCCGGGGATCGCGTGCCGTCCTCGGTGACGGTCGTGCCCAGATCCATCAGGTTCATGATCGTCAACGTGTGATCGCGCCAATACACGCCGCGCGCTCGCAGCATCTCCGGCGTCAGGTCCACGGGCTGGCCGGCGCTCGCGATCGTCTCGCCGGTCGAGCCGAGAATCGCGATCGATTCGAGTTCCTGGGGGCGGATGAGATCCTGCAGCGCCGACTGGATGCGCTCCTTGGAAACGACCAGGCCGTTGCGCCGCTGCGAGCGCACGACCACGCCCAGCGTCGACGTGATGTCGCGCCCCCGGTTGATCAAACCCTCGGCCGCCGTGCGCTTGAAACGAAAGTGCTCCTCGACCTGCCAGCCGGAGATCGCCAGCCCGCACCCGATCAGGGCGAGGGAGACCATCAGGCTTCGCTTGGGGGTCGACTGGCGCATCGTGGATCAGCGTGTGAATGAGCCCGCAAATCAGGGCGACCCAATATACTTGTCGAGCTCCTGTTTCTCGAACGTTTTCGGCGCCAGGTCCAGTTTCGATCGCTCCACCTCCGAGACGCGCGACAATTCGCCCGGCGTATGCACCACGTGCGGGGTGAGAAAAACCAGCAGCTCGGTCTTCACGTCCTTTTTCACTTTGCGCTTGAAGGCATAACCCAGGAGCGGGATGTCGCCCAGAATCGGCACCTTGGTGTCCCGGTTCGTCGTCTGCGTGGCGATCAGGCCGCCGATCACCACCGTCTGATCGCTGGGCGTGACAATCACGGTGTCGGCCGATCGCTTGTCGATCACGGGTGAATTCACCGTGTTCGAGATCGGCACGGTCGTGGCGCTGAGCGACGAGATCTCGGGTGAGACAATCATCTCCACCAAGCCCTGGGCCGTGATGAACGGCGTCACCCGCAGGATGATGCCGATGTCCTGGTACTGCACGGTGTTGATCGTGGTGTTGGTCGTGTCGCTGACGCGCGAGTTCGTGATGATGGGCACGGACTGACCGACCATGATCGTCGCCTGCTGGTTGCTGCGGGTGAGAATGGACGGGCGCGAGAGGATCTCGGTCTTGTTGACCGCGGCCAGCGCGTGGATGGTGGCGTTGAGATCCCGGCCAAGGATTTTGTAGAACGCGCCGTAGGACGTCGGATCGTTGAGGGCGTCCGCGAGGCCGAATTTCGTCTGGCCGATTCCCGTGGGATTGGTCTTCACCGCAATCTTGCCCGTGAAGCTCGCCTCCGTGCCGAGGTCCAGATCGTTGTCATGCGTCACCTGCACGAACACGACGTTGATCAGCACCTGGGCCTTGGGCTGGTCGAGGGTGGCGATGACGGCCCGGATATTCTCGTTGGTCGCATCGTCCGTGACGATGATCAGCCGGCGCGTCTCCATGTCGCTCGTGATCGTGGCGTCACCGACCATGGTGGAATTCTGATACTGGCGGGTGGAGCCGTAACCGCCGGCTCCGGTTCCGGGCCGTTGGGCGGCCGAGGTGGTGGGGGCGCGGTTTTGGGTCTGGGCCGGCCGTTGTTGCGCCGGCCGTTGCGCCGGGGTGGCCGCGGGTCTTTGCTGCGCGAGCGCAGGACCGGCGCTGAACAGCACCAAACCGGCCGCGAGGAGGAGCCGGAGGTGCAAGGGGGAGAGCGGAAGATGCATGTGAAGTCTTTTGATTGTGAATGTCGCGCAGATCACCGGTTGCCCCGGGCGCCACTGCCGATCGAGAGGCCGCTGGAATTGGACTGGGTCTGGCTGTTGCTCGAGGCCCGCGTCGTCAGCGGGTCGGGTTGGTTGGAGGTCGTGGTCCGGGCGTTGCTGGACTGGAAGAGATTTTTCAAGACGCCCTCGACCTGCCTGACGTCGGCGTTTTCCAGGGTGTAAACAAAGACCTTTTGCTTGTGGGCGGTGCTGGCATCCAGCTGGGCCACCATGTCGGCGATCTCGGGCATCGCCTCCTTCGAGGCGGTGACGATGATCGAGTACGTGCGCGGGTCGGGGATGGCCACGACCGGAGAACCGCGGCTGCCGCTGCTGCCGGCGTCCGGGCGGGTGCTGCGGCGGGAATCACGGTTGCTGCCCTGCGTTCCCCGTCCGCCGGCGCTGCGATTCGCCGTGGACGGCGCGGCCTGCCCGGGGCGCGCTGCCGTGCCCGACGTTGGCCCTTGGAACAGATTCGTCAGCAATTGCGCCATCTCCACCGGATCGGCGTTTTTCAACTGGAAGACCCGCATCGTCGAGACGGAGTCGACGGACGAATCGAGCGCCGCGAGCAGCTGGACGATGTGGCGCACGTTGATCTGGGTGTCGGTGACGACAAGGGCATTGCTGTCCTCGTTGGCGGTGACGGTGGCCGACGCCGGCAGCAGGGTCGCGAGATCGCGGGCCGCCTGCGCGGCGTTGATGGTGCGCAGCGGGATGATCTGCATCACCATCTCGGCGTTGTTCGGAATTTCGGCGGGATCGTTGCCGGTGCGGATGGGGATGTTCCGCTTTTTCGCGTCGTCCTTGGAGGCGACGATCAGGTTCCGCCCCTGTACGCTCGCGGAATATCCGTTCTTGTTCAGGGCGAGGTTGAGCAACTGCACCGCTTCCTCCCGGGAAACGGGCTGGCTGCTCCACATGTCCACCGTGCCCCGCACGGGGGTTTCGAGCACGATGACGAAGCCGGCCGCTTCGCTCATGTAGTTCAGCACGGTCTCGAGCGGTGCGCCGCGAAAATTGAACCGCAGGCCGCGATCCTCGCGGGCGGCATCCCCGCGCGACCGGGGTGGGTTGCGTGGCGCGGCCGGCAGGACGCTCACGTCCGGCGTCGGGGTGGCGGCGGGCGCCGGGGCAGCCGCTTCCTGGGCCCAGGCCCCAGTGGCGAGCGTGGCCAGACCAAACATCAGGGTCGGGGTGAATAACGTGGTTTTCATTGTTTCAATTGTTTCTGCCGTTGCTCCATGAGCCGTCTGAGCGTTTCGGAGGCGTCGGTTGGAATTGGGGCGGGGGCGGTGACTTCGGCGGCCTTGGCGGCTTCGGCCACCTGCTCGATCCGGGCATCGTTCCGCGCGATCTCGGCGCCGACCACCGTCCACTCTCCGCCTCTCGGGCGGCGCAGTTGCTCGGCCATCTTCAGCGTGATCGTCTTGCCCCCAGCGACGAGTTCGACGCGGTCGGCCGTGATTCGCGCCACCGTGAACTCATCAATCTTCTCCCCCTCCTGCAGCGTTTTTCGAAAACGGCTGTCGGCACTGTTGAAGAAGGCGAACACGCCCTTCGCGTAGTCCATCGTGCCCACGAACGAAATCGTGTCGGCGCGCTGCGGCCGTTCATCCCGGGCCGCGCGGGCGCTCCGGCTGATGCGGTTGGCATTGAAAATATTTCGATCCCCGATGACGCGGAACGCCTCGAAACCCGCATTCGGCGCGACCGCCGGGGCCGCCTTCGCCGCCTTGGGCGCCTTGGCCGGCACGGCCGGGGCCTTGTCGGCCGCTGCGATCCGTCCCGGCGCAACGAGCAGGAAGAGCACCCCGAGCGCCGGCGCGAATCGCCGACGGGAGGCGCGGAAAAATTGTCGGACGTTCATAGCTTGCCCTCCAGCGGCGACAGCCGCAGCCCGCTGACGATCAAGCCGAGCGTGAGTCGCTGGCCGTTTTCATCGCGCGACGTGAGCTCGACGGAATCGACGCGCAGCGCCAGGGGCGACTTCTCCAGTTCGTAGAGGAACCGGGTCAGGGTGGCCAGGTTGCCGGTGGCATCCACGCGGCATTCCAGCGTCGAGTAGCGGTCCGACAATCCGCGCTTCCATTGCGGCTTGATCGAACCCAGCTCGATGCTGCTCGCCCGGCCCCAGCGATCGAACGCCGAGATCAAGTCCTGTTCGGCCTGGGCCGCGTCCTTGGGCAGGGCGCCCGTCTGGATTTCCGTCCACACGCGCTGGGTCTGGTCGCCGCGGGCGATCACGCTGCGGCCATTGGCCACGGCCTTTTGCAGCCGCGTGATCTCGGCCGCGTGCGCCGTCCACGTCTTGCCGAGCGGGGTAAACACCACCCGGTCGAGGATGAGCAGCAGGACCGCCGCCCCGGCCGCCAGGACGAGCAGTTTTTGTCGATTGGGCAGATTCAAATTCATGAGCCGGCACTCCCTTTCCAGCGAAACGTGAAGGTGAACTGCGCCGGCATCTTGCCGCGGATCTGTTCGATCTTCAGCGCCTGGATTTCCTTCGCCTTGCGCAGTTCGTCGAGCGTGCGCAGGAACGACGCGTTGTCCCGCGCCGTGCCGGTGATGCTGACGTTGGCGACCCCGTGGATCTCAAACGACTTGACCGTCACCGTGCCGTTGTCCGGGAAGCATTCCGTCACGCGGCGGAGGATGCTCAGGTTGCGATACGAGGTGTCGTACCACGGGCGAAATTCGCGCAGCCGGGCCTGGACGGTTTCGAGGGCCGCGACCTGCGCCGCCATCGATCCCCATTCGGACCGCAGTGACCAGAGCCGGAACTCCTGCCAGCCAAACATCCCGAGCGTCAACACCGCCACGCCGCCGAGCACGAAGCCGGCGGTGGCGAGCCGCTTCGAGTTGTAGCGCGCCATCAGCACGGTCCAGCGGCCCGGGCGCGGCGGCAGGAATTCCAATTCCCGCGCCCCGCCCGCCAGCCACTGCGCGGCGAGACCTTCGGCGATCTGATCCGCCATCGTGCTGTCCGGCGAGCCGGCGCGCACGAGCGTCAGGCCCGCGCTGCCGGCCCACTCCGCGAGGCTCTCGGCCACATGGCGGACCATCGTCTCGTTGCCACACAGGCTCAGTTCGCGCAGCTCATGCCGCAGATCGGCCGGCACCTGTTCGAAGGTGATGCGCAATTCGCGGGCCACGGCGCCCCCATTGACGACGTTTTCCCCGGCCTCGGATTCGATCGCCGACTCCGAGGTGCGGAATGCCGCGATGCCGCCGCCGGCCGCCACCAGCACCGCCGCCCCTCGCGGCTCCACCGCCACGGTCACCCGGCCCCGGCCGGCCGGCGGGATCACGCCCGGCAGGGCGGCCAGGCCGAGCGAAAAGCTCACCGGCTTGAGTCCCGCCGCCTTCAGCACGGCGGACAGTTGGTCCAGCTGCTCCTTCCGCACCGCCAGCTGCGTGACGTACGCCGCCGTCGCCGCACGGTGGGCGGAGCGCGCGATCTGCAGCTGGCCCGGGTCGCACGGGAACCCCTTTTCCGCCTCGAGCTGGAGAAAACTCGCCGTGTCTTCCGGCGACATCTCCGGCACCTTCGTGTGCTGGCTCATGATCCAGCCGGCCGGCACCGCGACCACGCAGTGCCGTTCGCGAATGCCCGCGGCCTCGAGGTGATTCCTGATCTCCCGCCCGATCAACTCGGGCTCCGGGTGCAGCAGGTCGAGCGAGAGGGCGGCCGAGGTCGATTTGAGGACCTCGATTCCGGCCTTCGCGCGCCCCAGGTGAAAGGCCCGCAACTGGCCGTCGCCGAGCGTCAGCCCGAGCACGGAATTTAATCGTTTTTTAGCCGGCCATTTCATTTTCACGTTTCCTTGGGTCCTTTGAACGCCTGCCGGACCCGGGCTCCCAGGGCCCAGCCGTAGGGGCTGAGATCCTGACGATACACAATTCGCGGGGTCGTGGTGCTCAGATCGAAGATGACTTTTTCGCGGCCATAGCCCCGGCCAAACCGGCCGACGGCCGCGACGTCGGCCGAGAACTGATACGATTGATCCGTGAGGTACGGCCCGGCGCGCACAATGTTGCCGCGGGGGAGAATCTGCGTGAGCCACGCGAAGGAGGTGAGCACATCCGGGTTCGCCGCCCGGTAGGCGACCAGCGTGGCGGCATTCTCCGGTCCGATGCCCGGGATGCACGCCAGCACCGTCGCACTGGCCGTGTTGACGTTGACGAGCCCCGCGACCGACCCGGCCGCGGAGGCGGTGACGTCCGCATGGATCTGCGCGAACTCCTCCGGGGTCATGCGGCTCACGACCATGAACTCCGCCACGCTGCCGAGATTGGCGTCACCGACATTGCGGATGATTTCCACCGCCCGCTGGCCGCCAAACCGCTGGAACAGCAGCCGGCCCAGCGTCTGCTGGCGGCCCTGGGCGTTCGCGATGTTGACCCGCCGCGAGCCGTCGCTCCGCGTGTTGGGCTGCCGGCTGTAGACCGTCACGTATTCGAGGATACCGGCGAGCAGCTGCCCGTCCTGGTTGTCCCGCGGCGCCGTCTGCTCGCCGTCGTCCTCGTTGAAGTCCAGCACCCCGTTGCGGTTGATGTCCTCGCCGAAAAGGATCTCCAGCGTGGCCCCGTAAACGAGCCGGAGTTCGTCGACCGTCTCGAACGGCGCGCCCTTGTTCAGTCGCGGCGGATCGAGGCGGGCGTAGGTGTTGTCGGCGTTGCCGCCCAGGGCCGAGTCTGCACTTGCGGTCCGCCGCCAGCTGATGATCGCCTCGGCCAGTTCGGGCGTCATGCCGGGCAGCGCCTCGAGCATGCCGCGGGTCGCGGTGTTGAGGTTGAGCTTCGAGGCTTCGTCCACGAGGCCGAAATACGGCTCGTTCGTGGCCAGCTCATTCGGCTCGCGGCCGATCAACCAGAAAGTCGCCTCCCCCACCGGCAGCGCCTCCGCCTTGTAGTCGAGGATGTCGGGCACCGCGCCATTGGCGGCGAAGTTGGCCAGGACATAGGCCGCGTACCGCACGCCGCCGGCCACCGCCTGCCGGGCCTCGATCTCGACCACGCGGTTTTCCGCCGCCCGCAGCTCCGAACTCATCGCGTTGGCGAAGTAGAGGGTAAGCGCCACCAGGCCGAGACAGACCCACATGACGATGATCAACACCGAACCGCGCCGCGCGCTTCGCACCGGCCGCGAAGATCCGGCGAAACGCGGCGGGGGCGCCGCGTCCCCATGCGCGATCCTGGCAGGTGCTGGGCGCGATCGCTTCATGGCAGTTCGGCGGCGGCCGCCTCCGCCGCGATCGCCAGGCTGGTGCGCGTGGTGACCATGATCGGCACCACGAGTTCAACCGGCCCCGGGACATCCTGGGCCCGGCCGTCATGGGCCAACATGAGGCGAAACTTGATCGCGGTCGGCAGCGTGGACGTGGTCTCGGAGTCCCACGCATCGGTCCATTCGCCCCCGTCGAGGTACTCCAACGTCGCCGTTTCGACGCCGGCAAGCAGGGTCTGCTCCTCCGTCGGCGTGTCCTGCTGGACGGGGAGAAGATTGCGCGTCACGACGCGCACGAGGTTCTTGCCGATGGCACTTCCCGTCGCGGGCGCCAGAAAATAGGCGACCATCTGGACTTCGGAAAACGGATTCCAGCCGTCGACCTTGCCGGTGTTGGTATGGAGATCGGGGCTCACCCGCTCGCCCACCGCATCCTGCATCGTGGACGAGAAGGTCGTGGTCTGCAGCTGCCCCGACAGCACGCCGCCCGGCAACATCAGGCCCGCGAGATCGCGCCGCACGATGCCGAGCGCCCGCTGCAGCGTCAGGTCCCGGTCGATCCGTTCGTGGGT
The DNA here is from genome assembly GCA_044344465.1 of Opitutaceae bacterium. Classification (GTDB taxonomy): domain Bacteria; phylum Verrucomicrobiota; class Verrucomicrobiia; order Opitutales; family Opitutaceae; genus ER46. Next base: position 5,791 of record JBIJCX010000093.1, on the reverse strand, counting down.
CGTGTTGTGCAACCGCAGCGCGCCAAAGAAGGTCGTGAGGCTCGCAAGCAGCACGACCGCCCCGACCGCGGTGGCGATCAGCAGCTCCAGCAGCGTGAAACCGCGCCGGCAACGCAGGGGGCTGGGACGGCGCGGCATCATGGGATCGCCAGGCCCAGGTTGCCCGGATTGCCGGCGCTGCCCGCCGTCGGATCGTACAGCGTGCTCGCGCTCACATCGTAGTCATTGCCCTGCACCGTGAAGGTGACCCGCACGGTCACCTTGGTCATCGCATCCTCCGGCCACGGTTCCGCCTGCATCGTCCACGGGTAGGTCACATCCCCGTCGGCCATGCTGCCGCTCGCCGTGTTCGACGTCAGCTGGCCCGTCACCAACAACTCGTCCATCAACCGCTCGGCGACGCGCATGGCCGCCGCCTTGCGCTGCCCCAGCAGGCCCGCCCGACTGGCAATGCCGACCCCCTGGAGCGCGACGGGAATCACGATCGCCATCAACAACAGCGCGGCCAGCACCTCCGCGAGGGTGAAACCGCGGCGGACGCGGCGGCGGGCGTCAGTTCGGGGTGGCGGGAAGAATTTCATAACCAAGCCGGTTTGCCGTCGGCACGAGCTGGAGCGCCGCGTCCGTCCCCTGGCGTATCACGATCTTGCGCACGCTGACCTCGTCGCAGAAGCCGTCGGGCAGGAACCGGATCACCGGCAACCCTTCCGGCAGCCCCAGTTTCTCGTCGTCGGCTTCCGAGACCAGCAGCGGCTCCGTGTCCGGCGTCTCGAGCCGCAAGCCCGCTTCGACCGTGAAACTCGACGCCCGGTGGTCTTCCTCGACGTAGCCCGCCTGAAGCGTCAGGCCGTAGGTGGACTCGCGCGCGTTGATCCACAGCAACACCGGCACGCCTTCCGCGATCGCGCGACTCTGGCCATAGTGGGTCAGGGCGAGCAGGCGCCGGGCCTCGTGGCTCAACGCCCGCCCCTGGAAGAACGATGACATCCGCGCCGTCACCATCAGCGCGCTGATGGCGAGGAGCGCCATCACGAAGATCAGTTCGATCAGGGTGAACGCGCACGATCGCCGCCGGCGGCGAAGCATCGCATCCCCGTTTGTCATTCTGAGCGCCAGCGAAGAATCCAGCAGCGCACCCGCCAGCGTGTATCCGGTTGGATTCTTCGCTCCGCTCAGAATGACCTGCGGGGGAAAACTCATCGCTGGAACCCAAGCCACACGTCTCCGTTTACCGGGCCGAGATCGTCGCATTGACGATGTCGTCGCCGGTGTTGGCCTGCCCGTCCGGACCCATGGAGCGGATGTCGTAGCCGCTGGGATTAAGCTTCCCGGGAAATTCGAAAATGTAGGGGTGCCCCCAGGGATCGAGCGGGATGTCGCTCTTCAGATACGGCCCGCGCCAGCCGGTGACGTCCGCGGGCTGCGCCAGCAATTGCTGGAGGCCGTCCTGCCCGCGCGGGTAGCTGCCCGTGTCCACCTCGAAGGCATCGAGGGCGGTGCCAAACGTGGCAATCTGCGTCTGCGCCGCGGTGATCCGGGCCTGCTCGGTGCGGCCGGTGAACTTGGGCAGCACCAGCGCGGCGAGGATGCCGAGGATCACGAGCACCAGCAGGAGTTCGACGAGCGTGAAGGCGCGGCGGGAGGAAGGTCCGAAGCGCTTTTTCGAATATGTCAGTTTCATGGAAGAGGCTATTTGATGTGATCTTGAAGCGAGAAAATGGGGTAGACCATGCCGATGAAGATCGTGCCGATGAACGCCGCGATGAAGAAGAGCATCAGCGGCTCGGCGAGCGCCACGACGGTCTTGAGCTGCCGGTCGAGGTCGCCCTCGGTCACGTTCGCGATCCGGAGCAGCTCGTGATCGAGTTTGCTGCTCTCCTCCGCAACCGAGATCATCTCGATGATGGCGCCGGGGAACAACGCCCGGTTGCGCGCGAGGCTGGCGCCGAGGGGCTTGCCCTCCTTGACCCGGTCAATCGACTCGGACACGGCATCGACGAGAATCTGGTTGCCGATCGAGCGCCGGGCGACGTTGAGGGCGTTGATCAGCGGCACCCCGGCGCCGAGCAGCGTGCCGAGCATGCGGCAGAAACGGGCCATCGCAAACTGGGCCAGCAGCGGGCCGATGGTGGGCACGCGCAGTACGAAACCCTCCCAGGCCCGGCGGCCCTTCTCGGACTTGAACCAGTTGCGCAGCGCGATCACGGCGACCACGATGCCGACCGCGACAAACAACCCGTAGCCGCGCACGACTTCGCTGGTCTTGACGATGATCTGCGTCAGCAGGGGCAACTCGGCGTTGAAGCCCTGAAAGACCGTCTGGAACCGCGGAATGAAGAAAACGAGCAGGAAGACGAGCACGCCCAGGGCCAGCACGAGCAGGATGACCGGATACATCAACGCGGTGACCACCTTGGACTGGATGTCCTTTTCCCGCGCCTGGAAGTCCGCGATCTGGGCGAGCACCACGTCGAGGAAACCGCCCGCCTCGCCCGCCTCGACCATCGCCACGTACACCCGCGGGAATGTTTCGGGCGACCGGGCCATCGCGTTCGACAGCGACATGCCGTCGATCACGAGGTCGTGGATTTCCTTCCATTTCTCCTTCGCGACGGGAGCAGCGGCCTCGCGATGCAGGATCACGAGCGCGCGGCTGAAGGGCACGCCGGCGGCCAGCAGGCTGGAGAGCAGCCGGGTGAAGTTCTCGAGCATCCGCGCCGTGATCTTCCCCTTCCCGCTCGCCCAGGGCAGCGTGAAAGGCGGCGCGGCTTCACCCTTTGGATCCGAAGCGCCCGACTCGCCGCCGCGGGCCGCGGCCGGGGCCTGGGAGGTCCGCGCGCCGTTGGCGGTTTCGGCCAGGCGGATGGGCTTGAACCCGCGAATCTCCACCTGCCGCATCGCCTCCTGCCGGTTGCTCGCATCCAAGGTGCCCTCGGTCAGGACACCGTCCGGCTGCATGGCTTTGTAGGAAAACTGGGGCATCGGCGTCCGGCTCAGGCCGGGAGGTGAGCCGCCCGCCGGGAATCAGGCTCGGCACCCGGTTCGTGGCGATTCACCACCGGGGCGGCCGTTTCCATTTCGTGCACAGTGGTCACGCTCAGGACCTCCTCGATCGTCGTCACGCCCTCCTGCACCAGCCGCCGGCCATCGTCGGCCAGCGTTCGCATGCCGTTCCGGCAGGCCGCATCGCGAATGGCGTCGGTCGAGGAGTTCTTCAGGATCAATTCACGGATCTCTGAGTTCGTATCCATCCACTCGAAAATGGCGCGACGGCCATGGTAACCGGTTTGCCGGCATTCGCGGCAGCCGACGGCGCGGTAAAGGACGGTGTCCGCCGCGAGGCCGAGCTTGGTCTTGTACGTTCGCGCCGCGGGGGTCTCATCCACCCTCCGGCAACGCGGGCACAGCAGCCGCACCAGCCGCTGGGCGAGCACGGCCTCGAGGGAGGAGGCGACGAGGTAGGGCTCGACGCCCATGTCGACCAGGCGCGTGACGGCGCCGGCGGCGTCGTTGGTGTGCAGGGTCGAGAATACGAGGTGGCCGGTGAGCGAGGCCTGCACCGCAATCTGCGCCGTCTCCTGATCGCGGATTTCGCCGATCAGGATGACATCGGGATCGTGGCGGAGGATCGACCGGAGCCCGCGGGCGAACGTCAGGCCCGATTTCTCGGACACCTGGATCTGGTTGACGCCCTTGAGCTGGTATTCGATCGGGTCCTCGATCGTGATGATCTTCCGCTCGCTGTCGTTGATCTCGTGCAACGCGGTGTAGAGGGTCGAGGTCTTGCCGCTGCCGGTCGGGCCGGTGACGAGCACGATGCCGTGCGGCAGCTGGAGCACGCGGTTGAGGCAGGCGAGTTCGCGGGCGTTCATCCCCAGCTCCCGGGCGCCGCGCAGCGAGGCGTTCTGGCGCAGCAGGCGCATCACCACCGCCTCGCCGTGAAGCATCGGAATCACGGATACGCGGATGTCGACCTCGGCCGCGTCGATCCGCACCTTGATGCGCCCGTCCTGCGGCAGGCGCTTTTCGGCGATGTTGAGATGGCTGAGAATCTTGACCCGGGCGCCGATGGCCGGCTGGAAGCGCTTCACCTGGGCCGGGACCGGGATCTCCTGCAGCACGCCGTCGATCCGGTAGCGGATCCGCAGCTCGTCCTCGAAGGGCTCGAGATGGATGTCCGACGCCCGCAGATCGATGGCGTCCTTCAACACCTGGTTGACGAAACGGATGATCGACGCGTCCTCGGCCGCCTCATCGAGGTTCGTGTCGTTGACGCCGCCGCTGTCGTCGACGACCTGCAGTCCGCTCTCCTCGTCCAGCGTGTCAATGGTGTCGGCGCCGACGCCGAGCCGTTTCTTCATCTCGCGCTGGATGGCCTCGGTCGGCGCGAGGACCGGGCGGAGGCGCAGGCCGGTGAGGGTCTTCAGGCCGTCGAGCCCCTGGGTGGCGAACAGCCGGCTGGTCGCGATTTCAATCTGGTTGTCGATGCGGCGCAGCGGCAGCAATTCGTCGCGCAGCAGCAGGCGGGCGGGGAAAAGGGAGAGCACCTGCTTGTCCGGTTCGAGTTCGTCGAGCGCGGCGAAACCGATGCCGTACTCGTGCGCGAGCCAGCGCAGCACCAACTCCTCGGTGAGGGATTCGGGGGCGGGATTCTGCGCCAGGAAGGAACGGGCGTCGGTGGTCGTGAGCTGGCGCCCGGCAATCATCCGGCCGAGCAATTCGGGAACGGTGCCGTTGCCGGACGCGGGAGAGGCGGTTTCGGTGAGCACGGCGTTGTCAGGGGATCAAGCCGGCCACGACCGCGATGGCTTCCTGCCGGATGGTCAGGACGGCGCGCAGTTCCTCCTGGGCCTTTTCCAGCTTGCCGGTGTTCTGCTTGCGCACTTCCCGCAGGCGGGCGAGCCGGGCCTTGATTTCGGCATCCGGCAGCTTGTCGACCACGGCGGTGCGCAAGGCGTCCTGCTCGGGACTGGCGACGCCGCCGGGCCGCCCACCGCGACCCCGGCCGCTGTCGGCGCCGGCCGCGCCCCCGCGATCGCCACCGCCACGGCCCGCAAAGGCGAGCCCACCACCGATAACCGCGGTACTGCGCCGGAGTTCCACGACCTTCGCGATGCGCTCCGCGATCACGTTCCACTCGGTGTCGTCGGCCACCTCAAATTGATCCCGCAGGTAGTTCAACATGCGTTCCTGCATCTGCGCCGGGTCGAAATTTCCGCGGCCACCCTGGGGCGTGCTCTCCTGACCGGGCCGGCGCTGGCGTCGGGCCGCCTCTTCAGCGGACGGAGCGGCCGGTTGGGCCGGGAGCGAAGCGGCGAGGAGGCAGGCAGCGGCAGCGAGCGTAATGCGGCGAAAAAACCAGCGGGACGAACCGTGCAGAACCGGGGCAAAAGACAGGTGCGAAGTGTTCATGTTGAGCGGGGAACGATCGCGATTGCACGATCCATGCCAGCACCCTAACCGGCCTACGTGAGCCGATTTCCGGCTCATCGCGCGCACTCTTTGCGCATCCGGCGAATCCCGTGCGCAGGATTTGCGCACGCCGGCGGAATTTTGGGGTCGGGCCGTTACAGGTTAGCGGACGATCTTCCGGCTCATTGTACGATTGAAAACCCTTTCCCGGAGCCGCTCTGCTAAGAAACAGCCCGACCTCTTACGATCGGCCCTGGCGGACGACCGGCCGGGGCCCGCAACGCGGCCTTGAGGCCGGGCCCGGATTCGCCCAGTCTCGCGCCGATGAAACAGCCTCTGCTCTCTGGATTTCTCCTTCTCGCGCTGCTCACGGGCGGGC